>NZ_SJPW01000005.1:0-181650 GCF_007860125.1 Rubripirellula tenax | reverse complement strand
TTTTTGTTTTGCAACATCAGTGTGACGCGGGACGCCCTTGTTCTGAAACACCAATCCGAGGTTACGCAATGCCGCGAAACCGACGCACCTCAATCAACCGTCAAACTGCGCCCTGAAGAGACCACACCCCACCAGATTAAGGGCTAATCTGGTATTGGAACGGATTCAGGGCAATCCAACCGCCGACTAGTCAGCCAGCCAGACGAGTGGCCGGACGTTGCGTCGAGTGAAATTCAATAGGATCAGAATATTTCTGAATTCCTGTTAACGATTTGGTTTGGCGTTCGGCATACGGTTAACAGACAGTAGTTTTAGCTTTGGCCGTGCGCATGGACGAAAATCAGAAACGCGAAGAATTCACCCATTACTGGCTGGAGGCTGAGCCTTCGGTTTCGGCGTACGTATTCGCGTCAATTTCCGGATTTCATGATGCCGAAGATGTCGTCCAGCGGATCGCTCAAGAGCTGGCTCGTCGGTTCGACGAATATGACTCAAGTCGACCGTTCGTGGCGTGGACGCTTTGGATCGCCAAATCGCGGGTGATTGATTTCTACCGGTCGCGGGATCGCGCGCGGATCGTCTTTTCGGACGAGCTGCTCGGACGACTCGCCGACACAATCGTCAAACAGGCTGATGGTCGGAGCCATCGTCGCGAAGCACTCGAAGCCTGTCTGGATGAACTTCCACCACGTTCGCGTCGGTTGCTCGATTTGCGATATGTCGATGAGTTGTCTGCCGTTGATGCGGCGAGGGAAGTCCGATCTACCGCAGGCTCCGTGCGAGTCTTGCTGTCTCGCGTGCGCACGGTTCTCGCCAGTTGCATTGAGCAACGCCTCGCGATGGAGGATTCGTAATGTCCGTAGACGATGATTTCATCGATCGAATTCTTGAGGGAGCCGCATCCACCGAAGAGGCAGGGGAATTCCAGAGGTGGCTGGAGTTTCCCGCCATCCTGGAGCGGTTTGCGCTTCGAGCCGAGCTGCATTCGGACTTGCATCGTTCCCTGCGGCGCAGGCGCATTCAGAAGAGTGCGTTGGAAGCTAGTACTGATGCTGCCGTTGCCGAATCGGTTTCGTCGCCAGAGAAAACTCCAGTGGCGGCTTTCCACTCGCGACGGATGCTGGGACTGTCTGCAACCGGGATCGCGGTGGAGACAGACTCAACGCGATTGATCTCGATCTACATTCACCAAAACGATGCCAAGCCCAACATTGCGGGCGTCGATACGGGGACTCATCCCCTCACGCACCATGGGAACCAACCCGAAAAACTTGACCAACTACGCCTGATCGAAGAAGCCCAGTTCAAGGAACTTGCCGGCCTACTAGGCGGACTCGCGGGTTCGGCCGCAGCCGACGGAT
Organism: Rubripirellula tenax; assembly: GCF_007860125.1. Taxonomy (NCBI): domain Bacteria; kingdom Pseudomonadati; phylum Planctomycetota; class Planctomycetia; order Pirellulales; family Pirellulaceae; genus Rubripirellula; species Rubripirellula tenax. Next base: position 180,289 of record NZ_SJPW01000005.1, on the reverse strand, counting down.
CTTTGCTGGATCAAACTTCAGTCATCTACGGGACGTCTTTGGGAAACGGAAATTCACATGCCAACAACAACCTCCCGGTCTTGATCGCAGGAGGAGGTTTTCGGCACGCCCAGCATCTAAAGCTTGGTGAAGATCAAGATTATCCATTGCCCAATCTCTTCGTCAGCGTCCTGCAGCGACTCGGCATCGAGACGGACAAGTTTGCCACCAGTACGGGTACGATGCGAGGGTTGGGCCTGGCTTGAGTTTGCAACGCAATGGCAGCAATGTCATAACAATCGCCGCCCGATTGCCGGCGTCACTGGACTGCGTCGGCTTCGGTCGAAATACAATGGTCCCTGTGACCATCGACAACGAAATTTCTGGTAACAGTTCATCGTCACAATGCCATTGAATTTAGATCCACAACATACGTCAACGATGAATCAGTGCACCACTTTCGCGAAAAGAATTGAGATGATCTACGTCGGCTCACGCATCGGTTTCGCGTCAGCTGTCATGCTGCTGCTGGTCGGATTTGTTACCGCATCAGAGCCGCTCTACCAAAACACGTTCGATGATCCCCAGCAAATTGAACCGTTGTTTCAGCGGTTTAAGTCGATGAAGGTCGTCGACGGCGTCCTGCGACTCGAACACGCTAATGGGCATGCTGCTTCGCCAACGCTGCCGGTTCCTTTCACTGACGGGGTGTTTCGGTTTCGCTTCAAGCTGGCGGGTGCGGACCGGTTGGTCTGTCGCTTCGAGGACGAAAGCCGCGTCGTGAAAGCGAAGGCACATCTCTGTCGACTGGAATTCAGGCCGGGAAGTGCGTCACTGCATTTGAACAGTCCGCCGAAAGATCGAGAGCTCCGGCAAGACGCGTTGTTCGCGACACATCGTCAAGACTTTGCGGACGACGAGTGGCACTCAGTCGAAATTTCGTTTTTCGGTGAGACTCTCACGGCGACCATCGACGGGGATACAAAGCTGGAAGGGCGACATGAGCACCTCGCGAACGAGAAGCTTGGAGCCATCTTCGCAGTCCAAAAGGGCGTTGTGTTGTTGGATGATCTGAGTCTGACTTTAATTGGCACTGAACCTCAACCGGAGGCCGTGACAGCTGGAGACGATCTCATCGGCACACGCGGGCTGGAACTATTTCACGACTATATCGAACCGATGTTCAAACAACATTGCTACGAATGTCACAGCCATGAGTACGAGGAAGCCAGTGGCGGACTCGTGGTCGACTCTCGTGCTGCCATGTTGAAGGGCGGTGATCTCGGGCCATCACTGGTTCCAGGCCAGCCGGATGAAAGTTTGCTGCTCGAAGCGTTGGTCTACGAGAACGACGCGATTCAGATGCCGCCCGACGGCAAGCTGGATGCGCAAACGCTTGAGTATGTGCGTGAATGGATCGAGCTTGATGCTCCGGATCCTCGCAACAGCATCAGCACCGATCAGCCTGCACCTAGCGGCCCCGACGCGTCCAAGCTTTGGTCCGTGCAGCCTCTCGCTGAAATGCGGCCACGCGGCTCGATCGATGATCTCATCTCGCAGAAGCTTGAAATGAAAGGTCTAGCGTCATCACCCGATGCGTCGTTTGATGTCTTGGTAAGACGCTTGCATTTCGTTTTGACCGGTCTTCCGCCCACGATCGAAGAAGCGAACTCGTTTGTGGAGTCTGCTGAATCCGACCTCGACACTGCCATGGAGCGGCGGGTGGACGAGCTACTTTCGCGCCGTCAATTCGGTGAGCGTTGGGGCCGGCATTGGCTGGACATTGCACGGTACGCGGATGCGAGTGGAACGACTTCGCCGAGACCCTACAAGCAAGCGTGGCGGTATCGCGACTACGTCATCAATGCGTTCAATTTGGACAAGTCATGGAGTGAATTTGTCAGGCAGCAAATCGCAGGAGATCTGATCGAGACGGATTCGGCGGCCAAGCGCGCCGAAGGTCTCGTTGCGACCGGCTTCCTGGCGTTGTCCCATGTGATCGCTGCGACTCGTGATCCCGAAACGCTCAAGCTCGACACAATCGACGAACAACTTGACGTGGTCGGAAAGGCTTTTCTTGGCGTTGCCATTGGGTGTGCCCGATGCCACGACCACAAGCTCGATCCGTTCCCGACTCGCGATTACTATTCCCTTGCCGGGGTGTTTCGCAGTTCGTCGTCGTACCAACCCTCGATCTCGCAGGAAAGTCTGACGCTCGAGGGCGCAGAGCTTGGTATCACTGAAGCAGATGCCGTCAAAGTAGTTGCGCCTTGGTTGCGTGGCGGCAAAGGAGTGAAGGTTCATTCGGTTAAAGAAGCGGATTCAATACGAGACGAACCGATTCACTTGCGTGGTGAAGTCGAGATAACGGGCGAAGTCGTGCCCCGCGGATTCCCAACGCTCGTTGCTGCGATTGATGTACCACCGATTCCTGAGGGCAGCAGTGGACGACGTCAGTTGGCCGATTGGGTATTGCACGAGAACAACGCCTTGGCGTGGCGGGTGATAGTCAATCGAGTTTGGCAGCACGCGTTCGGACAAGGCATCGTTCGCAGCACCGACAACCTTGGGTTCACGGGCGATCCTCCAAGCCACCCTGAACTGTTGGATCATTTGGCGTGGAAGTTTCGCGATTATCACAACGGTTCCTTCAAGTCGCTTATTCGGGAAATGCTGCTGAGTCGTGCTTGGCGACAATCGAGTGTTTTGCGTCGCGATGCGATGGACGTTGACCCTGAAAACCGCTTGCTGTGGCGTGCGAACCCACGACGCATGGAAGCCGAAGCGGTGATCGATTCGATCCAATTCGTCTGCGATCAGCTTGACTTAGGCCAGCCAGACAAAACATCCGTGCCCGGATTCAAGGTCGGAAATCAGGGCAGCACAGCGGATCTTAAAATTCCTGGCGTAACGTTGAAGCGACGATCAGTTTACTGGCCAGTGTTCCGCAAGGATGTCCCCAACTCAATGGACGTGTTGGGGATATTCGATTTCCCGCCAGCGACCGCCCCCCGAGGAAGCCGTGAGGTGACGCGCGTTCCGTCGCAATCACTCGCACTCCTGAATAATCCGTTCGTGATTGACAACGCTCGAGCTTTGCAGAAGTCCTTGCTCAGTAACGCATCGCTGGCCGATGACCGTGATCGCTTGAGAGTCCTTTACCAGAAACTTTACAGCCGATTGCCAACGCCCAAAGAGGAGGCGGGGTCGCTCGAGTTTCTCACTCAGTTTGCCGCCGGTCTGGAAATCACCGAGTCGGCGAAACCGGGAGCCGTTCATAGCGTGAGCTGGAATCGGCTTTGTCATGCGTTGCTAGTGAGCAACGAGTTCGTCGTTGTGCCGTAGCAATGGACCAGCCCACCAATACGGGGCGTCGGTTCGTAACTAATAAAAGCGAGATTTATCCAAACAATGAACACTAATTTCCCCTGCGGTCGTATGTCCAGACCGGCTTCGTCTCGTCGAGATTTCTTGCGGACAACGTCGCTTGGATTCGGTTCGCTGGCACTCACCAGCATGCTGGCCGAACAAGCGATCGCTGCAAATCCATTGGCTCCCAAGGAGCCCCATTTCCCGGCGAAGGCAAAGCGGGTGATCATGTTGTTCATGGAAGGCGGGCCTTCGCAGATGGATACGATCGACTACAAGCCCGAACTAATCGCCCGGCATGACCAGGCGATTCCTCCCTCCGCGACACCACTCGCGATCCGGCAGGGAAAAGGCGAGAAGTTAGAGAATTTTGGTTCGCTGTACCGACCGGTCTCTGAGTTCAAGCAACGTGGTGAATCGGGGCTTTGGATGAGCGACGCGTTAGAGAACATCGCCCAACATGCAGACGATCTGTGCATTCTAAATGGAATGGTTTGCGACAGCACCGAGCATGGCACGGCAACGCAACAATTCCATACCGGCATGCCGGTCTTGCCTCGGCCGAGTATGGGCGCTTGGCTGATGTATGGATTGGGAACCGAAAACCAAAACATGCCCGGCTTTGTCGTGATCAGTCCGCCGGCGGGTAGCAATATGAATTGCGGCACTGACTTTTTACCCGGGATTTATCAGTCAACCATCCTCCGGGACGCCGAAAAGGCGGGCAGCGATAAGATCCGCTACCTGATGGATAAGCGTTTGCCGAGGTCCATGCGGCGCAGCCAGCTTGACTTCCTGCAAGACCTCAACACCGACCATGCAATGCGGTCCGGCAATGAGCCAAACTTGGAAAGCATGATCGAAGCCAATGAGCTTGCATTCCGGATGCAAGCCGAAGCACCCGAGGTGTTCGATATCGAATCGGAGACCGCCGAGACTCAAGCGATGTACGGCATCGGAGAGAAGGCAACTGATTCGTTTGGCCGGCAATGCCTATTGGCTCGGCGACTGGCCGAAGCGGATGTGCGATTCATTCAAGTCACAAGCAAGCAATGGGATCATCATGACACGATTGGAAAGCTGCTGCCGGAAAGTTGCCAAAAGGTCGACAAACCGATCGCGGGGTTGCTTGCCGACCTGAAAGCTCGCGGGCTGCTAGAAGATACATTGGTGATTTGGAGCGGTGAGTTTGGACGCACACCGGTGTACCAGAAAGTCGGCGGAATCAGCAAAAAGGGCAAGCCGCCGGGCCGTGGCCACAACCCCTTCGGTTGGAGCTTGTTCATGGCCGGCGGCGGAGTCAAGCCAGGATTCAAGTATGGTGCGACCGATGAGTTTGGCTACAGCGCTATCGAAGGCCGCGTCCACATTCACGACTTTCACGCAACCGTGCTGCACCTGTTGGGTCTGGACCACGAACGTCTTACGTACATGCACGCCGGACGTCCGTATCGACTCACCGATGTCTACGGAAACGTCGTGAAGGAGATCGTGGCATGAAAATCATCGTTCGATTGAGGCACGTGACTACGAATCATGCTCGGTGCGAATTTGGTTGACCTTTTGGTCGACGTCGCGGTAGGCGACCTCGTGAGGAGCCACATTGGCTTGACTGGCCTTCGCTGCCGTTACCCCGGCGTACTCGCCCATGGCGACCGCGTTTCCGGTGACCCGGTAACTCGAATGAGCGATGAAGTCGCCGCTAATGCACCGGCCGGCCATCATCAGATTATCAACTTCCGCCGCGATCATCGCTCCCATCGGGATCTCAAACGGCTTGGCCCTGATACCGCGGTTTCCGTAACCGCCATCGCTTTTCTTGATCGCATGGATGTCCACGCAAAAATCGGACGTGCACACGCTATCGGATACCCTGCGTCCAGCGACCACGTCAGCCTTGGTGACGACGCCACGCCCCTTCAGACGTCTCCCATCGCGAACACCAATTTTTTCGCTGGTAGTCACCAGTCGAATGTCTTTCCATTCAGGTAGCGTCCGAAGGCCTCGGATGATGTTGTTCAGTTCGTTCCGAGCACGGAAAGTGGCGGCGGTGATCTCGGACGCACTATCGGGTCGCACGCCATACTCGTGATTCATCATTACCGTGGCTATGGAACCACCCATGTGAAATACGGTCGGTTTGGTGTAGCTCGGCTTGAATCCGCCACGTTCGATTTCGGCTCGAAAGCGATCTTTGTGATTTCCGTCGCTGCTCCCCGCACGCGTAAATTCGCGCAGCAACTCGGGCGGCGCCGAAATCACCCCCATGAGGGACATCGGTTGGCATGGGCATCCATCGTCGCCAGCGCTGTCGCCGATTTCAAACTGACATCCCGCCAACGCGCCGACGTCTCCATCACCTGTCGTGTCGATGACGACGTCTGCTAGCCAAGCCTCACGTCCAGACTTTGATTCCGTGATGACACCGCGGACGCGTTTAGCATTGTCAAGTTCAACGGCGACGACGCGGGTGTGAAGCTGAACACCAATATTCAGCTCGGTGACATAGGTTTCCAAGACCCACTTCATGGTTTCTACGTCGTACATGTACGACAACCAAGATTGGGGCCGCATCGCAACGTGACCATACTGCGTGTTCACCTCGTCGAGCCGCCGGATCAACTCGGTGTTGAATCCTGGTTTGTCCGCGTCAATGACGTAAGACAACATGCCACTCGTCCAAACGCCGCCGAGGCAGCCGTGGCATTCAAGAATATGCACCGACGCACCAGCCCGAGCCGCAGCGATCGCGGCGCTTACCCCGGCCGGTCCTCCACCGCAAACCAATACGTCACATCTGCGAGTAACGGTGGTCTTGCGTTCTGGTTCGCTGACGAAATCAGTCGGTGCTTCCGTGACGCCCTGGGCATGGACGGATTGGACGGTGCTGGCTCCAACGAGCGCCGCAGTGCCGGCAAGCATCGCACGTCGGTCAAAAAGATTGCTATCCATTTTTTTCACACTTTCAGGATGACGGGTGGGACATCGAAGAGTTTATCGCCGAAATCTGTGGGTTGTGCTTTCTCCGTCGCGTTCAAGGCGGACTACGATGCCCAAACGACTTTGTTGAACGGAGAAATATCTTGGTAACAAAGAGCGAGTAGCTGCTATTTATATCATCGCCAACGCAAAAGATGCACGTCTTGTCTCGGACCTTGATGGATGATGAACCCAGCTTTTTCACAACGTAGCGTGTTTTTGCTTTCCGGTTTTGGTCGTTGCGTTGTGTCGATTCTTGCGTTGATGTTGGCTCGTAGCGCAGTCAACGCCGACAATTCTAGGCCTCCTAACGTGCTGATTGTCGTCGCCGACGACTTGGGGTTCAGTGATCTCGGCTGCTACGGCAGTGAGATCGACACGCCGAACCTGGATAAGCTGGCCGGTCACGGATTGCGACTGACTCAGTTCTACACCACCGGGCGATGTTGTCCGTCGCGGGCGAGCTTATTGACGGGCCAGTATCCGCATCGGGTCGGACTCGGCCACATGACCCAGGACATTGGTCTGCCCGGGTATCGGGGACGCGTGTCCGAGGCTGCTCAGACGATTGCCCAGCAACTGACGCCGTACGGATACCGATCGTTCTTGTCGGGCAAGTGGCATCTGGGAACCGACGATCCCACCCAGCATGGTTTTGAAGAGTTTTATGGCACGCTGACGAGTGCAAAGACGTTTTGGGATGCCGATCACTTCTTGCGGCTGCCCGCAGGGCGGAATCCAAGGACATACGATGAAGGTGAATTCTACGCAACCAATGCAGTCGCCGATCATGCGATCGAATTCTTGGACAAGGCGAGAGAGACCCCCGATCGGCCTTGGTTCGTTTATCTTGCATTCAATGCTCCGCATTTTCCACTTCATGCGCCAACGCATTTGATTGCCAAGTACGCCAGTCGTTACGTCGACGGATGGGACGTCGCACGCGTCGACCGACTTCAGCGTATGAAGAAGCTGGGCGTTGTTCCAGCCGACACGCAGCTCACTCCGCGATCCGTGCATTTCGATTGGGGTGCGTCCGATCCCGATCGGAATCCACCGTGGGCGTCGTTGTCCGAAGAGCGACGTGCTGACTTATCGCGTCGCATGGCCATCTACGCCGCGATGGTGGATTCGATGGACCAGAATATCGGGCGAGTCCTGAACGATCTGAAGACTCGCGGTGAATTTGAAAACACACTCATTGTCTTCACATCGGACAACGGAGCCTGCGCCGAGTGGGATTCCTTTGGATTCGATGGCAAGTCGAGCCCAAACAACGTGTTGCACCAAGGCGAACAGCTGGATGCCATGGGTTCATCGGGAACGTTTCACAGTGCCGGCTCTGGTTGGGCCAACGTATCAAACACACCTTGGCGGCTCTACAAACATTACAACCACGAAGGCGGCATCGCCGTGCCATGCATCTTGCACTGGCCCACAAAGATGGCGGACGAGTCACTGCGTCGCGGAAGAATCGACGCGGCGCCGACGCATTTGATTGACGTCCTACCGACGCTGTTGGACGCGGTGGGTGCGTCCGCGTCCAGCGAGGACGTTGCGATGGCAGGCACCAGCCTATTGCCAGTGATACAAGGCAAGTCGCTACCAAAGCGAAGTCTATTCTTTGAACACGAGGGCAATCGAGCGGTCCGGGACGGCAAATGGAAATTGGTCGCTCTGCGTGATCGACCGTGGGAACTCTACAACATGGAAGTCGACCGCTCCGAGCTGAATGATCTTGCCGAAAAACGTCCGGCGCTCGTCAATCAAATGTCGAAAGCTTGGGACCGATGGGCCAATCAGAATCGAGTCACACCGCTGCCGAGCGACTACCACGTCGCCTACGTGCCGGCGAAAGAACCCATTGAGTCGGCGCAGTTGACTGCAGGTACGGTTCGCAAACTGGCCGGTGGTTTTCGGTTCACGGAAGGCCCCGCGTGGGATGGTTTGGAAAACTGGTATTTCTCGGATATCCCTAACAAAACGCTTCACCAGTTATCAACCAACGGCAAGCGAAAACTGATTCGCACAGGAGCACAAGCGTCCAATGGCATCGTCGTTGATGAACAAGGCCGGCTAGTGTTTTGCGAAGTTGGCGGTTGTCGAATTGTGCGAAGGGATGCCGGTGGCCGGGAGGAAACGCTTACGGATTCGTGTGACGGTAAACCGCTGGGAATGCCCAATGACATTTGGATCGCGTCAAACGGTGATATCTACTTCACAGTTACGAAACGGAATAAACAGCGAGCAAAGTCCATTCCCGCCGATGCGATCACCGCCACCGTCTTCATGATCCCCGCCGACGGGAGTGCGACGCAAAATGTCGGCTACGGATTGAAAGCTCCCAACGGGATCGTCGGCAGCAGCGATGGCAAGCGTTTATACGTCACCGATTTTGGATTCAAGAAGTGTTGGCGTTACACGATCGAAGACGACGGTTCCTTGTCGGACCAACAAGTCGCTGCCGATCAAGCCTCCGACGGGATCGCGTTGGACGAACGAGGCAATCTATACACGACCTCAAAGGAAGGGATCACCGTCTATGACTCCGATGCCAAGAAAACTGCGTTGATTCCGACGCCCGAGAGTCCTGCGAATATGAAGTTTGGTGGCGTTGACGGACACACGCTTATCATCACCGCTCGGACCAGTGTTTACGCGATCCAAATGAACGTTCGCGGCGACTTTCCATGACCATCACCTCAACGATCGAACTCATATGAATCCTCAACACGCCGCATCCACACGACGGCGGCTTCTGAAGGGAGTCGGCGTCACGCTTGCCTTACCGTTTTTGCAATCGCAGTCGCCCGTCAAGGCGGCTGAGAACGAACGGAAGCTTGCTCCCGAGTCCGACGGCAAGCCGCGTCGCGCGGTATTTATCTGCAACAACCTTGGGTTGCACATGCCGTACTTTGTTCCCGAGGAGACAGGGTTTGGCTACAAGCCGTCCCCGTATTTGGAAGTGTTGGGCGATTTGCGCAAGCAGATGACCGTCTTTTCGGGCGTCTCCCATCCGCATGTCGACGGCGGACATGCCGCTGAGAAGTCGTTCCTGACCGCAGCGCCGCATCCGGGAAGCGGTAGTTTCCGAAACAGCATCTCGGTCGATCAGTTGATGACCGAATCGATCGGTTCCCAAACTCGCATCCCATCGTTGGTGTTGAGCGCGAATGGGGGCGGTTCGCTTTCGTGGACTCGAAGTGGTGTCCCCATTCCGGGACAGGAGTCGCCGTCAAAGGTGTTTCGCAAGCTGTTCACGTCGGGGTCACCAACTGAAGTTCGAGAGCAAATCACGCGGCTTCAGCAAGGGGCAAGCGTGATGGATATGGTGATGAGTGAAGCGAAACGACTTCGGGGCGATCTGAGCCGAGACGACCAACAAAAATTCGACGAGTACACCACCAGCGTTCGCGAAGTCGAACAGGAGATGGTGCGTCAACAGGAGTGGGAACGCAAACCAAAACCTCAGGTCGACGCGAAGGAACCGGACGACATTCGCGACCAGGCCGACACGATCGGTCGGTCCAAGTTGATGTATGACCTTGTCGCACTCGCGCTGCAAACCGATTCCACTCGGCTCGCAACGATCATGGCCGTCGGCTGGTTTGCCGTTCCGCCGATCAATCAAGTCACCGAGGGATATCACACGCTTTCGCACCATGGCAAAAACGAAGAAAAATTAGCGCAGTTGGCAATCATCGAGAAACAGCACCTCAGTATCCTGCGTGACTTCTTGGCCAAGCTGGCTGCGGTGAAGGAGGAGGATGACACGTTGCTGGACCGGACGATGGTTTTGTTTGGTAGCGACATGGGCAACGCATCGAGCCACAACAATACCAATGTTCCCGCCGTTCTGGCCGGCGGCGGATTCAAGCACGGCCAGCACTTGGCGTTTGATAAAACGAACAACGAACCGCTTTCCAATATCTATGTCAGCATGTTGCAACGAATGGGATTGCCGATTGACCGCTTTGGCAGCAGCACGGGAACAATGCGCGGATTGGAGATGCAGTCATGAACTACGCTTCAATGAAACATGTCGGCTTTCGAAAGCGGCTGCAGGCTGTTTTGCAGGTGGCCCTTTTGTTTTTGTGCTTCGGTTTCTGTGCACCGTCACGTGCCGACGATCTAACGTCGAACGCTTCGCTCAAACAGTTTTTGGGAAGCTACTGCGTCGATTGTCATGGCGAAGGGGCCGACGAAGGTAACTTTGAACTCAATTCGCTTAGCGGTGACATGAACGATGCCGCCAATTTTGACCGGTGGCAATTGGTTCACGACCGACTTGAATCTGGTGAAATGCCACCTGAGGACGCCGAACGACCGAAACCGGAAGAGATCGCTGTGGCGCTAAAGCCGCTAGCCACATCGCTTTCGTCCACTCAGTCGCAGATGCAGGCTAAACAGGGCCGTGTCACGGCTCGACGTCTGAACGCAATCGAGTTTCAAACGACGTTGTCGGACTTGCTGCAAACACCGCTGGACATCGCCGATTTGTTGCCGGCCGATGCCAAGGCCGAGGGATTCTCCACGGTTGGATCGGCGCTGAATATTTCTAGCGTTCAGATGGAAGCGTATCTCGAGGCCATCGATGCCGCGATTGATCAGTCGGTTCGGTTTGCCGATCGACCCGAGAAGCAAAAGTTTCGACTGTCCCTGTTGAATAACAACGGCTACATGGTGACGTACCGCGCCCAGCATCCGGCGTTGCCCGTTGTCGATGGCATGAATTTGTATGCCACCGAAGCAATGTCGAACCACCATGCGTTGTGGGGGCAATATGTCGTGCCAAGAACTGGCACCTACCGGATCAAAGTGTCAGCCTACAAAGTGAATTCGGACGATCCGATTGCTCTGACCATGCGAGTCGGTGGAAACGGACACAAAGAGACATTGAAGGTCAAGCATCGTTTGCTAGAGCACATTGAGATTGATTCGGAGGAACCTCAGGTTCACGAGTGGCAGGGGGAACTACTTCGCGGACACTTCTTGCACTTGTATCCCTCGGAGTTGCCCATTTATCGGTTTCCGATTAACAAGGGTTATGGCCAAGTGAAATGGGAAGGGCCCGGCGTGTGCGTGCAGTGGTTGGAGATCGAGGGCCCAATTTTGGAAACATGGCCGCCTGAGGGAGAGCAAGTGCTATTTGGGAACGTCGCCACCCAGCCGATCGCGGAGGCGAACAATCCTGATCCTAATGTTCAACTGCATTCGCTACCGGTCATTCCTGCGGACCCCCGGAAAAGGCCAAAGGACTGGCCACCGGGCGGGAACCCATTCAATCCGCTGGCCGGAGACGCAGGCAGAGATGCCAAGTTTCCCGCTCAGGTCTACGGCCAGAAACGGAGCCAGATTGTCAGAGAAATCCTGGCCGGGAAACGGGAGGGAGCAGACCCGCTGCCTGATTACTATTCGCCTCCACACAATCTGCCGATCGGAAGTCCACTACCGAGCTACGGTGGCGAACCGATTTACAAGAATGCCTCACATCCTGGCGACTTGGTGCGGACCCGTGAATTGGCACCCGCCGATGCCAAGGCCGATGCGGCACGTTTGATCAAACGCATGTTGCCGATGGCCTTTCGGCGTCCGGTCTCGAAAACGGTATCGGACAGATACGTCGCGTTCGTTCATAGCTGGCTCGACCAAGGGGTCTCGTTTGAATCTGCCATGCGAACGGGATACAAGGCGATCTTCACATCACCTCAGTTCCTGTTTCAGCAGTCGACACTACCAACCGGAGATGTCGATATGGAAAACGCGAAGGAGTTCGCACTCGCCGAACGACTCGCTTACTTCCTGTGGTGCAGCACTCCGGACGTCGAGCTATTGCAACTCGCTCATGCAGGCGAGCTCTCTCAGCCAAGAATGCTGCGTGAACAGACCGAACGTCTGTTGAAAGACAAACGATCGGAACGGTTCGTCGAGGATTTCCTTGGCCAATGGTTGGATCTTCACGAGATTGATTTCACCAGCCCGGATACTCATCTCTTTCCGGAGTACGACGCCGTTTTGCATACATCGATGGTCGAGGAATCGCACGCATTCTTTCGTCATCTGCTGACAGAAAATCTACCCGCCAAAAATCTGATCGATTCCAGTTTCGTGACCGTCAACCGGCGGCTTGCCAAGCATTACCGAATCGACGGGGTCTCGGGCATGAAACCGACTTTGGTTGACATTCCGGAAGATTGCGTTCGGGGTGGCCTGCTGACCCAAGCGGCTGTCTTGAAGGTGACCGCCAATGGCACCAATACGTCGCCTGTTGTCCGCGGCGTTTGGGTGCTCGAGCGAGTTCTCGGTTCCCCGTCGGCTCCACCTCCACCAGGGATCCCGGCCGTTGAACCAGATATCCGCGGAGCGGTCACAATTCGCGATCAGTTGGAAAAACACCGCAACAACGCAGCGTGTGCGTCATGCCACGCCAAAATCGACCCTCCAGGAATGGCCCTCGAAAGTTTCGATCCCGTCGGTCGGTATCGCACGACCTACCGGGTCCTCGATCCGTCGAAGGCGGAACTGCGGAAGCAGGACCACACGATCCGTTACAACCAAGGCCTACCGGTCGATGCGTCCTACCAACTCGCTGACGGAACAAAATTCAAAGACATCCGCCAGCTCAAGCGAATCCTGGCCGAAGACGAGCAGGCGATCGCCCGGACGCTGATCGATCGGTTACTGGTCTATTCAACGGGTGCGACCACCACGTTTGCGGACCGGAACGAAATCAACCAACTCGTTCGTGGTACCAAGAGCGAAGCCTATGGAGTTCGCTCGATCGTTCACGCCGTGGTGCAAAGCAAACTGTTTCGCACTCGATAAATGGCTTCGCTGGCAGAAAGCACCGTCGATCGATTGAGTACAATGGGGGCGTAGCGAAGTTGACTGGACAGTTTCCTTTAATCGTTAGCCGAAGGCTTGAGCGACGGGTGCTCGCCTACGCCTACGCCTACGCCTACGCCTACGCCTACGCCTACGCCTACGCCTTCGGCTTCGGCTGACGGTTAAACTGAATGATCGCGGTGACGTCAATGTTGCGATGGATCGCTAATTTCGCTTGCTCGCATTTGTCATCAATGGGTCCTTGGCGAATCGTATCGATATGAAACTTCAACCCTCTCTCGCTCAAGTCCAACCTTGCGAACCGTCGCCGAATTGTCCGACTGCTGTTCGTGCAAGCGGCAGGTTCGCTTCCGTTCCAGCACGACTGCTGGTTCTCCTGGTCCTGGCCACCGTTCCGCACTCGATCGCCGGTTCGCAGGAGTTAGCCGCCCAAGAGTCAGTGGCCCACGAGTCAGGGATTCCGCATGTTGGACGTCGCGGTTTTGCCGAGGACGTGCGTTCGTTTCTTGCCGATCATTGCATTCGGTGTCATGGGCCGAAAATCGCCAATGCCGGATTTCGTGTGGATCAGCTCTCACCGGACCTTGCGACTCCCAACGCGGCTGAGCAATGGAAAGAGGTCGTTGACAGGATCAACCTTGGCGACATGCCACCCGAAGAAGAACCACGGCCTGCGCCGGGGGAATTCGAGCCTGTTGTGGATTGGATCAACTCGGCACTGCGTGATGCCGAACGGTCGGCTCGAAACGCGGGTGGGCGGATTCCCATGCGGCGATTAAACCGAGTCGAGTACGCCAACAGTGTTCGCGATTTATTGCACATGGACCCGATGGTGATCGCGCCGTTGGTCGAAGACTTTCCGGGCGATGGGAAGGCCGAGGGCTTCGACCGCTTGGGGGTTGCGTTGTTCTTTGATCAGACGCAGATCGAGCGGACGCTGGAGGTCGCCGAACGCGCGATCGCGGTCGGCGAACCTGAGATTCAAACATTGCGGGCCGAGGCGGAAGCGAACCCGCGAATCAAGCCGAGTAAGAAAAAAAATAACAAGCCGTTTCGCCAAGACAGTTGTCGAACCGGGGCCAAGCGGGGTGGAGCTTGTCGACGAAGGTGTGCGGTTCGTTCACGGTTACGGCAATCGTCCCAAGTCTGATCGCTGGGGCCGTTTGGGGAACGTCGATGCGTCAACGGTCGTACTTCAAGACGGTTACTACCGCATCCGGGTTCGTGCGGGGTCGAGTCTGGGAACTCGCGGCGAACCGATTCGTGTCAGAGCGGTGTATGCCGACAAAACGCCTGTTCGCGCGACCGTCGAGATTCCGATTCCAACTCCGCTCGATACGCCTGAGGTTTACGAAGCGATGGTGTTCCTGCGTGCCGGTCCGAACGGGCTCAAACGAAGCATCGGCTTTAGCTTCAACGACATCGACAACCTGATCGTGACCACGCCGGAAAACAACCAATGGATGCATGTGGTGCGGGAAGCGAAAGGCAAATTGCGTGACGCCAACACTTCGGGCGCAACGAAGGCTGAAGTCGAAAAGGCACGCGCGGAGCTGGACGCTGTGGCAGCCGAAGCGAGCAAGTGGAAAGGGCCCCTGCGATACTACAACCCTGAACATGATTCCCAAAATCCGCCAACGATCTTCGTTGACTGGTTTGAGATCAGCGGACCGGTCGCGCAAACTTGGCCGCCGAAGAGTCATCAGACGATTTTCTTCGCCGATGAGCATCAGCCGAGCGAGCAACGGCATGACACCGACGATGTGCGTGAGATTTTCGCCCGTCTGCTTCGACGAGCGTATCGCCGCCCAGTGAATCAAGCCGAGATCAACGGCGTAGTCGAATTTGTCGAGCAAGCTCGTGCATCGGGCACCGCTTTTTACGACGCCGTGCGACTGGGACTGGCGCGTGTGCTTTGTTCACCAGGGTTTCTGTTCATTCAAGAACCCGCCGATGGAACGACGCCTCGCAAGCTCAACGATTACGAACTCGCTTCACGGCTGAGCTACTTCCTTTGGTCAAGCATGCCGGACGAAACACTTTTTGAGCTCGCCGAAAACGGACAGCTTGATGATCCACGCACGTTGCTGGAACAGGTCGATCGGATGCTCGATGACCCGAGGGCCGAGGCATTTGTCGAAGGGTTCGCAGGCCAGTGGCTGCACGTTCGCGAGTTTGGCAACACGATGCCGGCCAATGAGTACCGCGACTATGACGCGGAACTGGAGGAATCATCCAAGCTCGAGGCGTATGCGTTCTTTCGTGAGGTGGTCGCTTCGGACTTGCCGGTCACAAACTTTCTGGACAGTGACTTTGTGATGATCAATCAGCGGCTTGCTCGACACTACGGGATCGAGGGCGTTGAGGGACCGAACATTCGTCGCGTCGTCGTCCAGCCGCAGCATCATCGTGGTGGCGTGCTTGGGATGGCGGGTCTGATGACGCTGCTTTCCGATGGCACTCGCACGTTGCCGGTTCGTCGCGCGGCTTGGGTGAAGACCGAACTGTTTGGCGATCCGCCAGGCAACCCGCCACCCAACGCAGGCGAAATCCAACCCAACACGGCCGGAAAAAAACTGACCGTGCGACAGCGGCTAGACCTTCACCGCAACGAACCGACTTGTGCATGTGCGGACTGGCAAGGTCTGATTGACTAGCGGGTGTGAATCCCGCCTGGGTAAGTGCTAGCCACACGCCCAGTATCGAGTGTTGCAGCCAATCAAGTAGGCATCATGAGCTGAAGTGGTTGGTTGAAGCGTACACAGAAAGGTAGTGAGGGTGAATGGATCGCAGGTGGCCCTGCGGCCATGAACGGGAATAGCTCCGAAATTTGGTAACTGTTGGAACTGCTTACGGTTTGTGCATGCCTGAAAGCAACATCGCTTGGTGCGTCATTGGCGAGCCTCAAGCGGAGACCCGGAGTCGGCGCCCCGCTCGCGCTACACACAATGTCAATCAGGCAACCAGTGAGGCCCTGAGGTTCTTGATCGATACACGGCCTCCAGTCTAGATCGATCGAGTATGTCCAAGAAGTGGAATAAGCGACGAAGACAAATGACTCTCAGGGAATCGGACGACCCAGTAGTACCGCAGCAGCCCGACTGCCAATCGGGAAGCGACAAGCCGAGTAATGTCGGTGCAGGGAAGCGGGTCGAGATTTCACGCGATTCAGATCGGACACCGACCGTACTCAGTGACGGAAACTCGGTGCTAACCCGGCTGGATCGCATCTCTCAAAGAGCGAAGACGCACCCGGGAGCAGATTTCAACAATCTCTTCTCACTGCTCGACTATGAGCTGTTGTGGTACGCCTTTCGCCGACTTAAACGAGGTAAAACGCCAGGCGTCGATAACGTAACGATAGAGGACTACGAAGAAGGACTCGAAGCGAACCTTCGAGACCTTCTCGAACGACTTCATCGTGGCGCGTATCGCCCGATGCCAAGTTTGCGAAAGAACATCCCCAAGGGGAATGGGAAAACGCGACCGCTTGGTATCGCTTGCGTGGAGGACAAGCTTGTCCAACGCGCAGTCGTGATGATCTTGGAGCAAATCTACGAAGTAGACTTCTACGACACTTCGTATGGTTACCGTCCAGGCAAATCGTGTCACGAGGCATTGTCGACACTCGGCGGGATCATCGCCACGCGGAAAGTGAACTGGATCAGTGACGCCGATGTCAAAGGATTCTTTGACAACGTGTCTCACCAGCGACTCGAAGAGCTGTTGCGGAAGCGAATCAGCGACCCGAAGTTGCTGCGACTGATTAGCCGTTCCTTGAAGGCAGGCGTGATGATCGACGGGAAGTTGCAGGCCACCGAAGACGGTGTTCCTCAGGGAGCTAGTCTCTCACCGCTGTTGGCCAACGTGTATTTGCATTACGTGTTGGACGAGTGGTTCGAGCAAGAAGTCAAACCACGACTCAAGGGCGAAGCGTACATCGTGCGTTTCGCTGATGATTTCGTGTGTTGCTTCGAGCACGAATCGGATGCGTTGAGATACCAATTGGTGCTGCCGAAGCGACTTGGCCGTTACTCTCTGTCAGTCGCCGAGGAGAAAACCAAGTTGATGCGTTTTGGACGCTTCGCACGTCGCGATCACCAGCGACTCGGCGAAGGCGCCCCACAGACGTTCGACTTTCTCGGATTCACTCACTACTGCGGGCATTCGCGAGCCGGAAAGTTCAAGCTGAAAAGGAAAACGTCAGGGAAGAAGCTTCGTGTGAAGTTAACCGAGATGCGTCTTTGGTTTCATCATCAGCTCTCGACTCCGGTCGGCGAGATGTGGCAAGTTCTGAACGCGAAGCTTCGCGGCCACTATCAGTATTACGGTATCAATGACAATTGGCCGATGCTGATGGCGTACCGCAGCAAGGTTCGTCGGATGGCGAAACGACATTTGAGTCGCCGTAGTCAAAAGAGCTATTTGAACTGGGACGCTTTCAATTGCTTTACGGAACTGCATCCCTTGGCGAGTCCGAAGAGTTTGACGGATCTGATCGCAATGAACCGTGAGTCGTTACGTGCGAGAGCCAAGTGAAGTCGGGGAGCCGGATGCGTTAACGGCGCACGTCCGGATCTGAGAGGGGCCGAGGGGTCAATGCGGTAAGGCTATAATATTGTGACACCACAACGGGAAACCAGTGGCAAACAGTGAACACAAAGCTTAGCCTAAGCCAAAGAGACCTCGGTCTACTCGCCCATGCCATGCGAAGCTCGACCCGTTCGGGATCGCACTTGAGAACTACGATGTGATCGGCAAGTGGCGCACCCAAGCCAACGGCGAAGGGTTCCGCGGCAAGAACGCACCGTTGATCGATGTCAGCGGCGAGTTCCCCGAGGGTGATTCGTTCGCGTCGCTGGATGAGTACAAGGCGGGATTGCTGGCGCGGCGCGATGCATTCACCCGCAACCTAGTCGAAAAGATGCTGACGTACGCTTTGACTCGCCCGGTCGGTTACGCCGATCGTCAGACTGTCGAAACGATCACCGATTCCGTGCGAAGTGATGATTACCAGATGCGGACGCTCATCCGCGAAGTTGTTGCCAGTGAAATCTTTCAATCGAAATGAGTTTTAGGATCAACATGAATCATTCACCCTCACCCTTTCGTCGTCGGGCGTTTCTTCGAGGCACCGGCATCACGCTGGCACTACCGTGGCTGGAAACGATGAGCGTTTGTGCTCGCGGCGCCGACACGGCCGGTGGCATGGCGGCTGACGAAATTCCCAAGCGTTCCGTTTTTTGCATGTGGGGACTCGGACTCAACGGCCGCGACTTCACGCCCACCACGACGGGGCCGGATTACGAGATCACGCCCATCTTGCAGCCACTCGAGCGTCATCGTCGCGACTTCACCACCGTCAGTGGACTCAAGCTGACTCATTCGGGCGGCCACGGTGGCGATCGCACTTTTTTAACGGGAACCAACACGCACGCCAGCAGCAGCAAACTTCGCGTCTCTTGTGATCAGGAACTCGCCGACGCGATCGGTCACCAGACGCGATACTCTTCGCTAACGCTCGGCATCCGACGTGGAACAGGGTTTGGCAACCCGCAAGACAACACGCTTTCTTGGAGCCGCAGCGGCACGCCGATTCCGGCAGAGAACCGGCCGCACGTGCTGTTCGACAAGCTCTTCCGCCCCGACACCGCTGACACACTTGCCGAGCGTGAAGCCGCGTTTGCGAGGCGGTCCAGCGTGCTGGATTCGGTGCGAGGCGAAGCCCGTGCGTTCGCGGATCGTCTCGGTAAAGTCGACCGCGAAAAGCTCGACGAATACTTCACGGGAATCCGTGACCTCGAGAAACAGATGCAAGTCGAAAAGACTTGGTTGTATGAACCGAAGCCGTCCGTCGACGCCCCCGAGTTTGGCGATGAACAGGGCCTCGACCCGACACGCAGCGGCCTGGATTATCGTCGCTATCAACGGCTGATGTATGACTTGATCACGCTTGCGTTGCAAACCGATAGCACCCGCGTGATCTCCTACATGGCTCGCATGGACAATTCCGATGGCACCGGCGCATTCAAGGGCGAGGGCAACCCCTACGGCTATCACGAAATGACGCATCACGGCGAGGACCCTGACAAGCTACGTTGGTGGACCAAAGCTGACACGTGGTACATGGAGGAATGGGCCTACTTCCTGGACCGATTGAAATCAGTGAAGGAGGGCGACGGCACGTTGTTGGATCACACGATGGTGGTGTGGGGATCGTCCG
This sequence comes from Rubripirellula tenax, assembly GCF_007860125.1. Lineage (NCBI taxonomy): Bacteria > Pseudomonadati > Planctomycetota > Planctomycetia > Pirellulales > Pirellulaceae > Rubripirellula > Rubripirellula tenax. The sequence continues at coordinate 160,893 of NZ_SJPW01000005.1, read as the reverse complement.
GCGGAACCATCAACGCTCACAACAACCACCATTTGCCCGCCATCCTTTGCGGCGGGGGTGGCATCGGAGTGAAACACCAAGGGCACGTCGTCAAGGAGAACGCCTACCTAGGCAACCTTTGGCAAACCATGTTCGGCGTGATGGATGTGCCGGTACCCAAGAATTTCCAAGGCGGCGAGGCCGATGGGGTGATCGGCGAGATCATCTAAGCATCGCGTGAACTATAAATGGCGTAGTGAGGCTGCTAGCCTGCAAAACAGGCTGGCAGCCTGTGCTACGAATTCGTCACTTATTGTTCACGGGATGCTAAGGAATTGTCCCGAATCCATGTCCCGAGTTTGTCGGATAGTGGCACGGTGGTCTCCACCGTGAATCACGGCGGGGACCGCCGTGCCACCATTTAGAATCCGGAGGTTGTTTCGGGACAGTTCCTGAACTCGTTCGATTCGATTCGTTATCCGATCGTCGCGGTGAACTCGTTTCGATCGGCACGCATTCACCACTTCCCAACCACGCACTCGCAAATTTCATGATGACTGCAAGACTCCTCGCCGCCCTCACGGGATTACTTATCCTTGGCATCCCCGCATCGGCGTCGCCGGCGCTGCTTTGGACGCAATACGCTCAGGCCAACGGAGTCTTGAAGCTGACCGCTCACACCGATGCCGACCCGCTGCATCCCGAACCGGCGACGGCGCGACTGCTGATGAAGATCAGCGACGAGTGGGAAACGGTTGCCGAAGCGGAAGTGGAACCACTCACCGCGATGGCCGCCTTTCGTGTGGAAGACTGGGACAATCGCAAAGTGTTTTCGTACCGGGTCCTGTGTGGCGACAGCAAGCTGGAGGGAACGATTCGGGCCGAACCCAAGGCGAAAGGTGGCGTCTTGAAACTCGCCGTGCTCGCCTGCATCAAGGACGAGTTCTTTCCGCAAACCAACGCCGTGCAGCATGTGATCGATCAAGATCCCGATCTGCTGTTCTTTGGAGGCGACCAGCTCTATGAATCCAACGCGGGCGGCGAGGTTATCTACACGCAAAGTGAAGCGGACATCCCCGCCGCGATGGCGAATGTGCTCGCCAAGTGGCGAAAGTTTGGATTGATGTTTAAGGAGCTACTCAAGGATCGCCCTTCGCTAATCATCACGGACGATCACGATGTCTACGCCGATGACCTTTGGGGGCGAGGCGGGATTCGTATGCCAGGGAATCGCACCACGGGTGGTTACAACATGGAACCAAAGTGGGTCAATCTGGTGGAGCGAGTGCAAACTTGGCATTTGCCCGACGCGGCTCATCCCGGTCCGTGGGGAGATGGCATTCTAGCGTATTACACTTCATTGAATTATGGCGGTGTCAGTTTCGCGCTGTTGGAAGATCGGAAGTTCAAGTCCGCTCCTGCCCAGGTGCTCGACGCACCGGTGAGTGACCCGGACGCATCGCAGATGGCCCCAAACATGGAAGTCATCGAATGGGCTGACTTTGATGCGGGCAAATTGGATCAACCCGGTTTGCAGTTGCTTGGAAAATCGCAGGAAGACTTCGTGAGACAATGGGCCAACGATGTTTTCAAGAGCGGCAACCTGGCTGCTGTGCTGAGTCAATCACCGTACGCCAATGTGGGCAACTATGAGCCGCATTTCGGCGACATGGATTCCAATGGTTGGCCTCAGTCGGCCCGCGATCGGGCACTGCGAGCGATCGCGCCCTCCAAGGCCGTGATGCTATGCGGAGACATATACTACGGCACTTTGTTTCAGAACGGCATTGACGACTGGGGTGACGGTCCTTGGACGTTCTCGGTGCCCGGCTTCACCTCCAATCAAAACCGCCGTTGGAAACCATCGGTCGCACCGCAAGGCAACGCGATTGAGGGTATTGAAGGATCGGGAAATCACCATGATCGGTTCGGCAACAAGCTCACTTTGGTCGGCAAGGCCGATGGCTACAAAGGCTACGGCATGGCGTTCTTCGACAAAGGCAAGCGTGAAATCACGTTGGACATTCACCTCTTCAATGATGCGCGCCAGCCGGTGCCGGATCGCGTTCCCGGTTGGCCGCGAACGATCCAGGTGGAATGAACGGGGTTGAGTTGTGTTGAATGCCCTCAAGCACAATGGGCCATCACTTTTCTTCGAATCCGACTCACAAAGATCGCTCATCCGACACAAGGATGGGCAGTACCCGGAACGGATGTCGTTCGAAGGTCTGGCTTTTGTGGTCCTTCTTTGGAGTGCGATGCCAGGCCATCGCACTTCAAGGAGGCGGGTTTCGAAAGAAAGAATCCGCCGAACGATCAACGCATCGGGGCCATGCCTGCAAAACCTCCTCAGCACTGAGCGGAAAATAACCGTCGCAACTCGGGCACGCTTGCCCGAGATATTCGCGACGGGCAAGAGTGCCCATCGTCCATTTATTTCCCGCTCGTTCCTCAGCACCCTTCCATCGGATCAGCCCAAAGGAAGCTGTGGATCAGTAGCTCAGCTTGCCGCCCTTCATGGGCTTTTGGGTTTCGCTTTCCCACCACTCGTTGGGACCTTCGGTTTCGATGGACTTCCAAACCTCCAGCAGCTTTTTTGTCATCTCGGCTGTTTTCTCAGGCATCGCCGAAGCCAGATCGTGCTCTTCTTTCCAGTCCTTCTGGATCTCGTAGAGCTGGAATTTGGTCAGTGTTTCGTCGCCGACCAGTTTCCAATCACCGATCCGTAATGCCACACGATCGCCCGGTGGCGAAACATGCGTCCGCCAAAACAACGGAACCTTTCGCTCGACCGGCTTTCCCGCAAACGCCGGAATCATACTGACGCCATCAATCGTGCGATCGTCCGGTAGCGGAATGCCCGTCATTGCGAGTACCGTGGCAAAGATATCCGTGCCAATGACCGGGACATCGCTGATCGATCCCGGTGCGATCTTCCCCGGCCAACGCGCGACACCGGGCACGCGAATGCCGCCCTCGTGATCACTACGCTTGAGACCACGTAGGCCACCCGTCGTTCCACCAAACTTAATGACCGGGCCGTTATCCGATGTAAAGAAAATGAAGGTGTTATCGCTTACGCCTTCATCATCCAACGTCTGCATGACTTTGCCCAAGGCATGGTCCATTTGAGTGATGTTGCCCATGTACTTGCTGTTCTCGTGCCCGTCATACAGACCAGAAAACTTGGGATCCGTCGCGATCGGTGCATGAGGCTCGTGAACCCAAACCGACAACGCAAAGGGTTTGGATTTGTCCCGTTTCTTGCTCAACCAACTCGCCACTTCGGTCGAGACCAAGGGAGCCGAGTAGCCGATCATTTCGCCAACGGGTTCCCGTTGCGAACGAAGTTATCCGGGTTCTTGTGACTGGGACTGGCGTTGTTGTGAGTCGTCAGCGGGCGATAAACGGCACGCGAATACCACCCGCATACAGCGATCGTTTGCGTCCTTTTAAATTGCCTATCGCCCGTCATCGAAAACCTGACAACACCGCAAATCAATGCGGTCCCAGTCCAGGGCAACCACAACCCGTTCGATCGCCCGAAGACGGCGCGCATTTGAGCGAGCGGACTTGATGTTGAGCATCCCATGTTCATTCGCGTTCGATGGCCCATTGATCGGTTCGAAATGACGACGCTGGCAAGCCGGCTTGGTTGACAAGATTCGGCATGTCACCGCTGCCCCATGCAAATCGCACCGCGACGGGGGCGGTCACATTCTCACTGCGAACGACAATGGTTTCCCCGTCGACGATTGCGTCGGCATCGACGAAGTGTTGGTCGTTTGCGGCGATCATGAAATGCGTCAACGGCTGACTGTCGCTTGCCATCAAAACACCGCCCGTGTGCGCAAACTGGATCCGAATCGAGTCGTCCTCGGTGGTGTGACTCTGGTAAATCGGACTGGATGCCAACAAGTCATCACGTCCGTAGTCGCGAGCCAAGGCGAGTCGCGCGAGTCGTTCGCCGACGGGCTTCTTTTGTTTGGGATGAATGTTGGTGAAATCGCCCACATCCATCGTCACCACCATCCCCGTGTTGGGCTCCGCCAGCGTCATCATTTGCGCTTCCCGCAGATACGCGGCACTGACCGGCTTGTCTTTATAAACAAACGGAGCGATTTGGACAAAGTAGAACGGGAAGTCGCCTTGGCCCCATCGATTCCGCCAATCACGGATCAAACCGGGAAAGAGTGTCCGATACTGCTTGGGGCGTTCAACATTGGATTCGCCCTGGTACCAAATCACGCCGCGAAACGAGAACGGGATCAACGGCTTGAGCATGCTGTTGTAAAGCACGCTTGGACTACGTTGATTCATTCCTTTGGGGGCGGGTTTGCCGCGCTGATAAAGAACGCCAGTCTTCTCGGCGATTGCCGGGTACCCATCGAGCGTCTCGGTGAACTCGGGAAAATCCTGACGCAGCACGTCGGGGCTGACCCAGGCCTCGGCCGACGATCCTCCCCAATTGGTCGACACCAACCCGATCGGAACATCCAACTCTTGGTGCAATCGAGAGCCAAAGAAATAGCCAACCGCACTCAAATTCAATACCGTTTGCGGATTGCACACTGTCCATTTAGTGAGAACGTCGTCCTGGTCTTCCAACGCGATCACGGCGGGGATTTCGCAATAACGGATGCGAGGGTAGTTCGCTTTGTCGACGTCTTCTTTGAAATGCTCCAATCCGAAGCCACGCATTTTCCACTGCATGTTGGACTGGCCGGAACAGATCCATACTTCCCCAACGAACACATCACGCAGCCGAACTTCTTGATCGTTGGTTGCGACCGTCAAGTCAAACGGGCCTCCTGCTTCAGGGGTGTCGATCGTTGCTTTCCATCGTCCCGCATCGTCCGCCACCGCCGTGACCGTTCGGTCCGACCATGACGCAAGAACCGTCACGTTTTGATTGGGGCTGCATTGGCCCCATATCGCGTTCTTGCATTCTCGTTGCAGAACCATTTGGTCACCAAAGATGCCAGCAAACCGAAGCGGCATGCTCTCATCCGCCGTCGCACACGAGCACATCGATCCCCAGCACACTGTCATGACGATCATCGTTCGGGCGGACACTGCCCGGGTAACGCGAGCGTTCGGTTCCATTTTTCAATTCCTTGCTTGGGATGTCATCAAAGATGCAAATACCGAGTGCCGAAGGTTCCCTGCTATCCAAAATCGGTTCAGACTATCGCACCCATCCGCCGTATGAATCCATTTTCTGGGCCCGAATCCCAATTATCCAAGTCTAATTCAAATGGACATCATTGAGTCCGAATGAATTTTGCGTCGCCTTGTTGGCGGCAACAGGCTGGATTCGCAGATCGGTGTCTTTCAGTGCGTTTGACGTCAGGATCGCCTCGTCACCCTTTTTGAGATCGAGTTCCCATGAGCCTTCTTCGTTCTTCACTACTTGCTGCTTCGTTGCTGCGACGCCATTGATGTAAACGTCCATTTCTGAAACGTCCGTTCGCACGATGCACGGTGATCCGGCCAAGCTTTCGACGGAAACGAACTGCGTCTTTCCGTTGGTGCGTACGGCGCCGATCTTGAACCCACCGGCCGCAAGCATTCCATCAAAACAAAGATTGTTCCACGACGCCGGTACGGCGGGGAAAACTCGAATCTTGTCGCCCCAGCTTTGTAGTAGCATCAACTGCAGGGAATCACACAGCGACAATGGTGTTTCGGTCACCGGCTGGATTCGCTTGGTTTCAGTGTACATCGTTGTTGGATGAATCATTGCCGGATTGTTGGGATAGAGTTCCTGCATTTTCAAGAACGTATTCAAGTATCCTGCTGCCTTCTCGCCATCGCCCTGCAACGCATACATCGCCGCCGCGCCGCTCCACGAGTAGCCTGCGTTCCCTCGACCGGGATAGTTGATCCAGTGATCCACTGACTTGGCGATCAAGTCTCGATTTTTGGGTTGGTCGATGTTGATCTCGCAAATCGGATAGATCATCAACAAGTGAGAGTAATGACGGTGCGATTGCTCGAAGGGGAAGTCCTTGGCGACCATGAAGCCATTTTCGTTCTTCGGATAATCAACCAATCGGCTGAGCACGTCATTCCACTTCGGAAGCAGCGGATCGTTGATGCCATATCGATCGTCGATGTTGACCAGAGTGCGTAGCCCCCAGCGAAATAGAGCCAGATTGAAATTGCAATCTTCGCCCGCCCCGTATTCTGGGGATCGTGTGTGGGGCAAGTGAATCAACCCATCCTCGCCCTCGACCATGAAATGCAGATAAGTATGGACCGACTTTTTCAGCAGTGGAAAGAACTTTTCAGTAGTGCGTTGCCGATCCATTGTTCGCTCTAGCATCAGCCAATAGTCATGGCACGTCCAAAGCAGTTCGCCGGTGAACCCAAGCTTGCCGCTGGGAAACTTGCTGATGAAGGTCTGCGGGACGATCGTCGACATGCCGGCGCACTGGCCGCCATATTGATCTGGCATATTGGCGACCAAAGTTGGAAGCTTCTCGTCCAACTTTGTAAACAGACTCTCGGCGACTTCCAGTCGATTCGCGGTCGAAAGAAACCAATAAGAAAGCTGAGTATTCAGATTGAACCAGCCGTTCGCCCAGGCGGTGTTTTCGACCATCCAAGGCCCCATTGTGTCCATGAACGCGCGACCTTTTCGAGCGCCCGCACCAAACTTATAGACCTGAATCCAGTAAAAACTCTCCATGCGAGTGTCATCGAGACTCAGGAAGCTCTTTGGATAATAGCGATGCCACCAGACACGATGCCGCTGAACGAAGCTTTCCATCGACTCATCGTTGATCTTCTTCAGATGGTCGACGGCGTTCTTCGCCGCCGTGGCTTGGGGAAAGCTATGCTCGATGGAAACAAGCAATTGCTTCGCTCCGTCGGGACGGTTCTTGATGGTCCAGGCGGTTCCGGTTTCTCCACCAGCGACTAAAGACTGCTGCGACACATGGTAGCCGTCAATCTTCGTCAATACGGGCTCGGGATTGTACTGGTAAGGTGCTGCGGCCCATCCTTTGCGGCTGGGATGCGCCTTGTCACCCTTGCTGGCGACCTCCCGGTCCGCTTGCAAACGAGCCGGCGCGATTGCTTTGAGTGGAATGAAATCCAACTCCATGGCGACTTCGCCATCTGACGGCTTCAGGTCGTACAGGATCACCATGTCGTCGCTGTGGACGATGCCGCGAATGTCAATCGTGCCACGATCGGTGGTCACCCGAACGCGAGCCTCCGCGTTGTACAGGTCGAGTCGACCGCTGAAGCCGGTGATTTTCCCAGACGTTTTTAGCTTGAAGTAACCGTTGGGAAGCCGCGATTGGGAGATAAAGGGCTGCCCCTTTGTCTGATGATCTTCCACATCGGCGCGTCCCAGGCTGATTCGCAGGTGATGATCATCCGTCTGGTGCAGCATCGATCCCAGCATACCGTTGCCAAGAAACGGGCCGTCGTGCCAGGCCATCGGTGCACGCGTCCAAACCAGATCGTGACGAGCCAAAAAACTGGACCAATCAACCTCGTTCGTCACCTCCGCGCTGGTTGGCGAAGGTAAGCCGACGAGAGCCAGTAGCAAAACATGGAAGCTGACGGTCTTAATTGCGAAGTTCATCTTTAGGTTCACGAAAAGTACGGGGGGCATGGCGCGAGTCCACGATAGGATTGGCGTGCGACGCTTGAAGCCGTGGCATTCATGGTGGGGGACGTCGGCTAAGGCCCAATACCGCTAAATTAGTGAGCCGACGGCGCTAGCCGCGGGTGCCGCCTGATACCCGCAGCTAGCGCTGTCGGCTCATTACACAAAAAGACTCCCGCGAAAGTGCTTAGCATCGAGCTGCTTCTTATTGTCGCCTTTCGCTCGATGCTTAGTCACGAAACGGTTGACTTGAAACCGTCAGTTCGACTAAATCTCGGAGTCCATAACCGCGGTGGGCAAGCTCTTCGGCAATCTCATCGACATGGGGCCGGTCTTGGAAGACGAGCTCTCGACCGAGTGCGTAGGTTAGCATTTTCTCAGTGAGACATTGCGAGAACTGATCTTTGCGCTCAAGCAGTCGTTGTTTCAACTCCGTGATGTCTTGAAATTCCTCGCCGGTCGCGAGTCTGCCGGCTGTATCGACTACTCTGCGCGACTTCTCATTTCCACTGCTGTAGACAGTGCGTAGGGAACCAATGGGGTCAAAGCTCTCGAGTGCGAAGCCAGGCGGATCAATCTTCCGATGACACTCCGCACAGGTTGCCACTTTACGGTGTTTCTCAAGCTGCTCCCGGATGGTCGTGGCGCCTCGGATATCGGGTTCGAGGGGTTCGACATCGGGCGGCGGAGGCGATGGTGGGGTTCCAAGTATGTTTTCCAGTAGCCAAATCCCACGAGTGACCGGTGAGGTTTCCACGCCGTTGGATGTCGCCGTCAGAATGCTCGCGTGTCCCAGCAAACCACCTCGCATGGATTCGGGCGGCAGCGACACTTTTTGAAATTCATCGCCGTCGACACCCTTGATGCCATAGTGATTGGCGAGCTGTTGATTCAGAAACGTAAAATCCGAATCAATGAAATGCTCGATGCTCAGGTTGTTCTTGAGAATGTGATCAAAGAACAGGCGAGTCTCGCTGATCATCATCGGTTGAAGGTTCAGCTTGTGGTAAGCGGCGAATTTCTTGAGGTCGGGCGGCATCGATCCGAGGTCATTCAGACGCAGCCAACTGTCGGTAAAATGCTCGGTGAATGCGTTTGCTTTGGGGTCCTTGAGCATTCGCATGGCTTGAGCAACCAGCACATCGGGATCGACGAGTCTTCCGTTTTCCGCCAACTCGAACAATTCGTCGTCCGGCATGGAACTCCAGAGCAAATAGGACAGTCGGGAGGCAAGTCGAAATGCCGTGTCGGCCGGATCTGATTCGTCGTGAGGCGATTCGACGTAAAGAAAGTTCGGTGAGCACAGAATGGCTTTGAAAGTGGTGCGCAACGCCGTCTCTTCGGATTCCCCCAATGTCAGTCGAGCGTTCATGAATGCTCGATAGCGATTGATTTCCGATTCACGCGGCGGCCGACGAAACGCCCGAAACAAGAATCCTTCGATCGCAATTCCAGGGTCGATGGAGTGCGTGTCCGCAGACTCTTTTCCCAATGAAACGGTACGGCTGGCGATGCTTGCCGGCATGGGTTCGGGGCCGTCCAGCTCAATGTGGTGAATTCGCATGCGTGGGCCTTGATAGACGTCCGATATCCAGGCATCCAATTGCTCGGCAGGATGGTCAGCAGTCCCACTGAGCCAGTTACTCGGCACCGCATCGAGGTGGTATTTGGGAATGATCCGTCTCAAAGTTGCTTTGATTGGGTAAGGGCCGTTGAGATATCGCACCAGTGGAACGAATCCCTTGTCCATCCAGGTCCGAAACTCGTAAATCGTGGCCTCATGGTCTTTGAGCGGGACAACCGCGATGCTTCGATCGGTTGGGTTGCCAGTTAAACGACCGCCGACCCTTGGATTCGCGACAAGTACCTCCATCGTGATCGGCTCGTCGCGATTGACCCGCATGAGTTTGGGATCGTAGGGATACTCGCGATTGATTCCTTCGGCCTTGACCCGAATCGTGTAGTAGCCGTCCGCCGGAACTCCTTTGTAGTTCTTCGAGAGAACACGGTCCGACTTTTTATCGCCGTGCCCTACGTCCACGTAGCTGCCGTCGACGTTGACCATAAAAGTAATTTGCGGTCGAAAATGAAACTTGCGATTGCACATGTCGTTGGGCATGAACCGCTCGAGCGTCGTATCGTTTTTCGTGTTCGCATGGAACGCCTTGTCGATGACCTGCGACGCGGCATCGAGTTGACGCTGCAAGAGGTAGTCGGAGAAGACCAATTCTTCGCCAATGTTGTCGAACCCATCCTTTCGCTCGTCGACCGGAAAGTAGGATGTCGGGTCGAAGGACTCAAGGTTGATGCCACACAGATCTTGAATCGTGTTTCGATACTCGTAACGATTCAATCGACGAACGTGGGATTCCGTGCTTGCTTTGTTTGACTCGTAGAATGCTTGCAGTTGGCGCGTGACAACGGCAACGAATTGCTTGGTTTCATCCGCCTTAGGCTGAGGTTCATCTTCGGGAGGCATCTCACCAAGGTTGAGCACGTCAAGGATGTCTTGCCATTGGCGAGCGGCCTCTTCTCCATCGAGGTCCGAATCCAGCAAACTGAAACTTCGGTCACCTTTTTGCTCCTCTGCGTTATGGCAGCGAATGCAGTTGTCTCGCACGAAAGCACTTTGGTCGAATTCAGTTTCGACCGCTTGTGCCTGAATCCGTGAGTCTGGGATCAGCACGCCCTGAATCATCATTGTGGCGAAGACCACGCAGTGACCAAACGATATCAAGGAGACATCGCGTTTTCGGTAGTGGGTCTGTTCGGTGCGGCGGGAACGCCGAAAACTTCTGGCCATCAGTTCAATCCCTCCAGTGTTCCGGTACTTGTTCCGAATTGGTCTGATTCAACTCCGAAACGCTGCAGCATCGACAAGAACAAGTTGCAGGCAGGTGTGTCTTCTCCGTTGCTGGCCGTGTAAGTCTTGTGCTCGCCATGCTCGAAGCCGCCTCCGGCGAGGATGATGGGAAGATTGCGGGTCGAGTGAGAACTCGCGTTGCCCATGCCACTTCCGAAGAGCACCATTGTCTTGTCGAGCAATGAAGCGTCTTCGGATGCCTGGGTGCGTTTCATGCTTTCAAGGAATCTCGCAAGCTGAGCGGTATGAAACGTTTCAATGATGGAAAGCTGCTTGAGCTTGGTGGGATCGTGGCCGTGGTGCGTCAGGTCGTGGTAACCCTTTGTCACCCCCGGCAGTCCGGATGAGCCTCGCCATTCGTTGATTCCCATGGACACCACACGAGTCGAATCGGTCTGCAACGCGAGCTTCATCATGTCGTAGAAGAGAGGCACTTCCTCGTAGAAGCTGTCTGGCATTCGACCCGGCAGCGTGTAGTCCGTTTTCGGCCTGGATTTCTCCAGCCAAGCGGACGACTGGACGATTCGTTTTTCGACCTCGCGGATCGAGGTAAAGAACTCATCGAGTTTCTCTGCATCATTTTGACTTCCTAGTTTTTTAAGCGCCGCCGCGTCCTCCATCACGAGATCAAGGATGCTGCCGTCGACCTTGTAGGAATCCGAAAGCTGTTTCTTGGTCGATTCCGGTGTATCAAGAAACATCTCGTCAAAGATTGATTGCAGACTCGTTTTGGGTGGGATCTTCACTCCATTTCGCGTCCACGAAACGCCGCCCCCGCCAAGTCCGAGCTGCATCGATGGGAATCGCGTCTTGGCACCGACGAACTCGGCCGCCTTTTGATCGACGGTGATGTTTCCTTCTGGATGAGACTTTGCCTGATCGGACATGATTCCCGACAAAAACGTATGTGTGGCGCGGTGCCCACCACTGACGCCAGCGTGATCCAATCCCGAGAACACTGTGAAGTCGTTTTGGATCGCAGACAGCGGGGCCAGCAACTTGGAAGCCTCGTAGTTTCGCCCAACGGCTTTCGGAAAGAACTCGGCAGGTTGCAAACCGTATTCCAGACCGATGCACACCATTCTCATGGGCGTTTCGGCTAATTTTTCCGTGGCAGATAAACGCTTCGGCGCTGCAAGGGATTCCAAAAACGGCAGAGCGATTGCAACGCCGCTGCCACGGAGAAAACGACGTCGGTCGATCGTCAAATTGTCTCTAGCCATCATGTTTTCTTTTCACTTCGATACGTGAGTATCTAACGGTCGTTATCGGTACGGCTTGGAAAGTCTGAATCCCGTTCGACAGGGAAACATTGTCTTGTCACGCCTATCTCTTCGCTGGTTCCGAACTGATTGTCACCACTCGATCATTGTCTAGCTCGGTGCCCGGCGTACAGCGGCCGTTATCAACTTGTTGCTTAAGCAAGGCGAGAAGCTCCTCGACTTTGTCGGGATTTTCGTCAACGAGGTTGGTCTGTTCGGCTTTGTCGTCGTCCAGGTTGAACAATTGTATCGGCGGCAGGCCTTGCTTTTTCGCGTCCACTTCTTTGGGACTGCTCCAGCCGCCGCTGCCGTGGGCCAAGCACAGTTTCCAAGGGCCACGACGAATGGCGAAATTCCCCGAGATGCTATGGCTGATCAGTGTGTCCCGCGGAGCGGCCGCCAGATCTTGGAACAATGGCGACAAGTCAAAGCCATCTTCACCGCCTCGTGATTCGCGAGGTTGTCCTGTGATGGATTGAAGTGTTGTATAGATGTCGGTAAGGCAGGCAATGGCGTCGGTCTTTTGACCAACCGCGACCTTACCGGGCCATCGAATGATCAGTGGCACTCGGTGGCCACCTTCGTAGATGTCGGCTTTGTGACCACGGTAGCCGGCGCTTGGATGATGATCATGCTCGGCAAGCACCTCAAAATTGGCTTGGTTCGAGCAGCCGTTGTCGCTGGTGAAAACCACTAATGTATTGTCGTCCACGCCTGCTTTGACCAAAGTCGCCATCAACTCACCCATGTGATGATCGACCTGGTGTACAAAATCGGCATACGGATTGATCCCGCTGGCGTCCTTGAAAGGTGGCACGGGAACAATGGGGGTGTGGGGCGCCGGGAGCGGCAAGTAAAGAAAGAAAGGCTTGCCGCTTTTTGCTGCTTCGGCACGCTCGTTGACATACGCCATCGACTTGTCGAACAAATGCGGGAGCACTTGGTTGATCTCGAAATCCTGACCAATGGGCCCTTTGCGATACCAACCATAACGTGAGTCCTCTTTCGTAGCGCCCTCTTCACGCACGGGTACCGACGTCGGCATTCCGGTGTCCACCCAAACGTAGGGCGGCATGTCAAGCGAACCACAGTGTCCGTAGTATTGGTCAAAACCATTGATGTCCGGACCATTCGCAACCGGTTTTGAGAAGTCGATGTCCTTGCCGTTCTTGGTCCAATCCCAACCGAGGTGCCACTTGCCAATCATCGCAGTGTGGTAACCGGCTGATTTCATCAAGTGGCCAAGCGTTGGACGATCCGCCGGAATCAAATGCTCACTGGTTCCTTTCAGCACTCCCCTGGATAACCGCGAACGCCAGTTGTAGCGTCCGGTCAACAACCCATATCGCGTGGGCGTACAAACCGAACTAGGTGTGTGTGCATCGAGGAACGTCAGACCTTCGTCAGCGAGGCGCTGCAGATGAGGCGTCTTAATCTTGCAGTCCGCATTGGTTGGCGAAATGTCTCCAATGCCCAGGTCGTCCGCCATAACAATGATGACGTTCGGACGGGCGGGAGCATCGGCAGCGGTTGCTCTAACTGATGAGTTGCACGCAAAGCCCATACCCAGCACGCCGTCAACGAGCAGCAAAAATCGGATGATGTAAACGGGATGTCTGCTTGAAGAATCGACCGGCATCTTTTTCTGAATTATGTTCACAGTGTTGTTCTCGGGGGGATCGTTGTACTTGAAATCAATTGCCGTAGCCGTTTTCGGCATTTACGTCAGCAACCTACTTGGAGGTGGAGCCTGCCGGTTCACTTCTTAGTTTGGAAAAACACGACTCGGGCGGGTTCGTGGGCAGGGTCTTTTTCCACGCATCAATTTGTTGGGTGAGCTGATCGACGGTTTCCGGATGGGCCTGCGACAGATCGGACGTTTCCGCCCAGTCGGTATCGATGTCATAGAGTTCTGCACGCCCCAGCTTTTTATTCAACAACAGTTTCCATTTGCCATCGCGAATGCCCTGATGAGGCCACATTTCTGGATGATTGCGGGCCGGAGCCCATTCCCAAAAAATCGGCAAGCCGCGTTGAAACGATTCTCCTTTCAACGCACTCATGATGTTGATGCCGTCCGGCTGATAACCATCGGGCAAAGTCGCTCCGGCCAACGTGGCGAAGGTTGGCAGAAGATCGACGGCGGTGAGCACCGAATCGCGGTCGGTTTTGCCCGACGGAACGACGCCCGGCCAGCGGGCGATAAACGGTACGCGAACGCCACCCGCATAAAGCGATCGCTTACGGCCTTTGAGCTTGCCTGTTTCTCCGACGGAATAGAACGAACCCAGACCGGGTCCCGTCGAGACGTCGTCCTGCTCTTTCTTTTTGCCGGTTCTCTCGGGCCCGTTATCGGAAGAGAAAATCACCAGCGTGTTTTCATCGATCCCGCATTCCTTCAACGCATCGAGCACGCTTCCGACCCCTGCGTCGGCTTCGGCCACCACCGCCGCGTAGACCTGTTGTTGCTCATTGAGATGTTCGAACTGTTTGAGATGTTTTTCCAGCGGATAATGTGGCGTATGGGTTTCGTGCAGCCAAAGGTTGACGAAGAACGGTCGATCTTTGTGGCGTTTGATGAAGTCGACGGCGCGAGAACAGGTTTCGGCGGTGGGCATTTGCTCGGTCGCCGCGCTGGGCAAATTGAATGCGCCGAACTCGTCGTAGCCGTAGGCCGGCGGCATGGGGCCATCGGGGACTTGATCATTACAAAGGTGCCACTTGCCAAAATGGGCGGTTGCATAGCCCGCATCCCGCAGAATGCGCGGCAGCATGGGTGCTTGTGGATCCAGCCAGTCGGGCATGCCGGCCCGGCGATGATGGGCGATCGTGGCAAAGTGTTGATGCACACTGTGGCGAGCCGGAAACTGACCCGTCATGACCGCGGTGCGACTGGGCGAGCAGACCGGATGGTCCACGGTGAAATTCTGGAAGTCAATTCCTTGCTTCGCCATGCGATCGAGGCGGGGCGTTTCACAGAAGTCGCTTCCATGGATCCCCAAATCGCCGTAGCCCCAGTCATCAGCGAAGATGAAAATAATGTTCGGCTGCTCCGCAGCCCGCACAGAAACTCCGGAGAACAGCGCCGCAAATGCCAATAAGATTCCCGCTCTCGTCATACCATGGATCCTTTCGTCTGTTTGTTGATTGATCGTCGCCAATCGGTCGCATACATCGTCGTCATTCACGTACCTAACCAGCAGCGATACCGCCGACGAAGAAATTTCTCTCTCGTTTGAAGTTTGGCGGGCCTGCAATTTGGAGCAACCCGATACAGGGATCTGGCTCACGGGACTCCGTGCCGATCGGCCGGTTCCGGACCAGTCGGACCGATGCCTACACGAAGTCCCCGGACGGTTCTCGTTCGCTGCTGAAACTGATTCAGGGACTTCTCAAGCGAGGAAAACCACACCCACGGGGATCGACACGCCGCCCCTAAGCTAACTGTGGCCCCAGCCGAATCTGATCCCCAAGACCTGCCTAGATCCTCAATGACTAACTTCCTTGCTCGACCTAATTGAAATCGCCAGAGGAACGTGATCAATCAGACTCCTTGTCCAACTCGACATCCCCACCCGCGCCGCCCGCTGGGTCGACGTATTGCCGATTTTTCAAATCAGCATTCTCTTCTAAATCCAAGAAGGCCGTTAGCTCGTCTTGGGGAACGCTCTTATTCTCGCCAGAGCAACCCAGCATCGTCATGAAACAGACTGATGATGACACAAGCACTGACCCGAATTTGAAATTAGACATCTGAAACTCAACTCCAATAGAGATAATAAACCGAACAAGTTTGGGCTGAAACGACCTCATGGTTTCGCCGCGACTTCGAATGAGTCGACTGCAACTGAGGGCGTAGCGAACGGCCTGGCTGATCAGATCAAACAGGCCGTTGAAGTTACCAAAGCAACCGCGTTCAAAAATCTTCGTTAATGACTTCCTTGGTTGCACGTGTTCCCAAGGCACCCCAAAGCCCAAAAGGACTCTGACTACCTGCCGGCAGCGTTCCGCCCAGGGTTCCGACGCTGGCTGAGTCCCGGTCCCCTGATTCGATCGAATCCGTTATGAACTTTATCGCCCCATCCGCCATCAGCACATGGCACCCCCCTTGATGCCGACTCCCCGGCGGGAAGTCCGAGCCGTACGACACGAAATTCGATTGGTTACGCGAGCAAAGTATGCCGTTTGGCGGCATGTGAGTGGTCATGCCGGTATTGAGAAACGTGCCTGCCGCCCACTTATAGCCCCGTCGATTCTCCACGTTCTCCGAAGCTGGCGTCACGTAGCTAGGCCCCCAAAACTGTGGTCGCTCGGGATCCCGCTGGGCCTCGCAAGTGCGCCGCCCGTTTTGCTGCCAGAATCGGTTGGAAGTGGCAGATTCATTCTTGGCAACTTGAGTACGAACATCCATGTCTCCAAGATCTGTGGGGATCTCGCCAGCTGCAATCGTGTTCGACAAGCCGTCCAAGATATCACGAAACCGCGACACATCGGTCGGGATAAAAACACCTCGCAAACATGCGATCGCGCGTTCAACATTTGTGTCGGTCGTGTTACCGTTACTGCTATGCCTTCCGTTCGAATGTGCGGTGCTATCCCCGAGGCAAGCCGCGTAGTTTGTACGGCCCTGCGAAGGAAGACCTGTTCCGGGGTCACTCGGGCACCGGAGCGAGGAAACCTCGGTAAGCCACGGCTCATAACGGGCCGCCGTGTGGTTGGCTAGCGTCCGCATGGGATGAGGCCCCATGGCCGGAAAACTGGCAGTCCCACTGACTGGATCGAGAAGAGGATTAGTAATTTGCTCCCACAGCGCCTGCTGCTCGAAAAAGGGCGTCAACCCGACAAGCCAGCTAAGCTGATGTCCATTGTTTGACGTCGGCACTTCCGCGGTAGTCCGCCCTGCCGAATTAAATGCATTTGAGAAAGTCCCGCCAGCCTGCTTAGGAAGCTGCTTATAGGCAGAGTGGTAATTGTGGAGCGCCAATCCGATCTGCTTAAAATTGTTGCTGCAACTCATTCTCCGAGCGGCTTCGCGAGCCGCCTGCACCGCGGGCAGAAGCAGCCCAACCAACACCCCAATGATGGCAATCACAACCAGGAGCTCTACCAGGGTAAAGCCAAACTGACGTCTAAAATTCTTCATGGTTAGTTCCTTCGAAAAGAAATGAAAAGAGTGACTAGAATCGCGTTCTCATTCATGCTGTTGGCCACAGGTAAAGTTCCGTTGCTACACAGATGATGCAACTTTCTGGGCATTAACCGGTCACGTGACCGACACTCCCCTTAAAGCGACCCTTAAGTCAGAATTGTACTCACTGCGAGCCTTGCGATTCATCCGGTATTTACCGGGTGAAGCACGCTTTTTTGGTGTGGCGGGCCACTGCGTCCGGATCAAAGCCGTCCCAAATGGCAGTTGTCCCTCAACCCATAGGATCGGTCTGCCGAAGGCGTTTTCTCATCTCACAGCAAAATGACGGTATGGCACGATCGCCCCACCAACGGTTCTCGAACCAGAGCTTCTGGTTGCTTTGGCCTAGTTGGAAAGCGCCGGATTGTTGGCAAGATAACATCAATCGCCGAGTTGATCTCAAAATGAGCAGAACGGCGTTAGCCGCCCGTGTTTCTCGCCAATTACTTGCCGCTGGCGCCGCTCACAAAGTGGCGCTGTCCAGCTAGTTCCCACCGAACGAACCAGCCGCCTTAGCCACTGCAAAAAGATCGGAGTTGGACGGTTGAGTATCGCGTGATACCGCCGGAAAAGGCCTCCCAGACGATGCGTTCATTCACCAAGAGTTCAAATGGGCCAGTAAGAGGTGACACGCCCGACGAGACTATCGGCACCAAGTCATCCAAAACCAAGTGATCCGAACACAACTATAGATATCCTCGCACGAATCTGTACCATGAGATAAAAGAGTTTTCGGATCACGCTGGGATCATATGCAACCGTTCATAAAAGTCATATTCTTGATCATCACGTTCGGTGCTTTTATCGGAGCGATTTCGTCGTGCCTACCTGCTGACGTGACAGCTACTCCGGTCATAAACGATAGTGACTTAGACGAATGGCAACTGAAACGGCTTTCGGTCTCCCAGCTGGAACAGCGTATTGCGACCATCGATCGGCAACTAAGATCGTTGGCGAAGCCGAGCTTCAGAACAGGGGTCGCGGCGGTTGGCTATCGATCGCAAGAGCAGTCTATTCAGGCGACGACCGACTGGATCCAAGTCACTCTCAACAAGCCAGCCATCATCGATCAGGTTGTACTCGTCCCGACAATTTGGCGAGATTCATTACTTGGATTTCAAGCCGATGCATTCCCACTCGAATTCTGCGTTCGCATCGGCGACGGAGCTGATGAAGATGGTGAAATTGTCGGAAGATATGGAGCCAAGGATCGGCTCTTGCCGCGAGTTGCCCCTGTTGTCGTTTCGTTCCCTGCAAGAAAAGCGTCTTGGGCTCGAATTGAAGTGAATACACTTTCACCACGCGGATGGGACGGGGCTTTCCTGTTGCAACTGAGCGAAATCCTTATCTTCAGTGGTCATGTTAATGTTGCTTTAAGACAAGCTGTTGAGACGTCTTCGAACTTCGGATTTGACCATTCACCATGGGATTCGGAATATTTAGTCGATGGATTTGTTCCCTATTTGATGGACGCCTCGCAAGGGAGACCAAGCCTGGCTTTCGTCAGCGAGATCAGTCGTGACCGAATGGTCTCACTGACCATTGATCTTGGGAAGCCTGAATGGATCAGCGAAGTCCGCCTCCATGCGACCGACGTGAGCGACACGGCTCCTCAGTCGCAACCAGAAAACTTTGGAATTCCTAGCCAGCTCGTCATTAAGGGAGCAAACCTGCCAGATTTTTCCGACGGTGTCAGACTTGTCGAACATACATCGGGGTCACCTTACGATTCAGGTCCGATTTTAACGACGCGTTTTTCCAAAACGTGTTGCCGTTACGTTCAATTGGAAATAGTCAACCCATTTGTGGTCCCCGAAGGCATGGTACGCCGAACCGGCGCGTGGCTGGGGTTCGCAGAAATCGAAATTCTCGCGAGCGGTCAAAATGTTGCGCTGAACAAGAACGTAAAAGCAAACACTGTGTTTATAAGAGCACAAAAGGGCCGTTTGCTGAGTTCGTTGACAGACGGACGCAATATGCTGGGCAAGATCCTGCCAACGCGTCAGTGGCTTTCTGAGCTCGCCACGCGGCACGACCTTGAAAAAGAGCGCCCCCGTGTTGCTGCGGAGCTGAGCTCGAGATATCGACAACAGAAAGCAAACTTAATCCGCATGAGCTGGTTGGCCGGCCTGCTCATTCTCATCGTCATCTGCACTATTCTGGTCGAGCGTATAACCCGGCGAAGAGCCGTTTTGCAAACTCGGGAGCGGATCGCAGCAGACCTGCACGATGAACTTGGGGCCAATCTACACGCCATCGCTTTGCTAGGCGATCTTGCTCAGGCAGCTACGGACTCTCCCGATCGAGTCAAGAACATGCTGCAACGAAGCCGCGCATTGACCGAACGTAGTGGTGAGGCTTTGCGGTACTGTTCCAATATGTTGGTTTCTGACGGACTATTTGGTGACTTGGAAGAAAACATGCGACGATGTGCTGATCATGTAACGGCGGATTTGGATCACGAGCTGACGCTGGAATCTGCTGGCGTTGATATGGAAGTCAAGCCTCGCGTCCGAGTTGACCTCTTTCTGTTTTATAAAGAGTGTCTCACCAACATCCTTCGGCACGCGCACGCGACGAAAGTAACCACGGTTCTGAGGTTTGACGGAAACCATCTCTACCTGACGGTAACCGATAATGGATGTGGACTCAATCAATCTCGGTCCAATCGGGTGCCTAAGTCCCTTCGTCGTCGAGCTCGTTTGCTTAGTGCCCGTGTTTCTGCCACTGATGTGGTGGACGGTGGCACAAAAGTTGAACTGAAGTTACGGACTCGATACTTCGGCCTTCAATCACGAAAGAGTATAAATGTTGCAGAATATCCGCATCATGATGATCGAAGATAGCATTGAGTATCGCGAAGCCATTCGGCTGGCATTAGAGCACGCGCGTGGAATTCAATTGCGGAGCCAATTCGGCACCGCAGAGATTGCGATTCGCTCGCTTCGAAGTGCTAAGCTCAGGGACCTGCCAGACCTAATCTTGCTTGATTTGCGTCTTCCTGGAATGAATGGACTCGATGCGTTACTTGAAATTCGCAAATCGATGCCCGAGATGAAAGTGATTGTGTTGACGCAGTCTGATTGTCAACGAGATGTGCTACGGGCAATCTCGCTGGGTGCGGTAGGCTACTTATTGAAGTCTTCAACCGTTGATGAGATCGCTTCCAGCATTCGAACGGTTATTGAAGGTGGGGCTTCGTTGGACCCTAAAGTCGCCAAGCTGATCCTAAAGAAAATGCAGGGACCGATCGAAAGTGCTCAAGTGCAACACGTGTTGTCACAGCGTGAAACGGAAATTCTGGCGCTGCTTGCCGAGGGTTTACCTAAGAAGGAAATCGCTGCGAAGCTAGGGATTGGATACAAGACTGTAGATTCGCATGTTGCACATATCTATCGAAAACTGGATGTCTCCAACGCACCCTCAGCCGTGAATCGCGCCCATCGGCTGGGATTGTTGCAAACGGACGACTCGATTTAACGGCTGCTAAAATCTGTTTCCGTAAGTCCGGGCTAAAAGAAACGTTATATCAGTTCCATTGCAATCACCGAGGCGACGGAGTCGGGGCCCTTAGCGGCCAGGCTAATGATCGTCCCTTCGCTCGATTTCCGGATAGGCAGGCTGCTTTTTTCTTTTTCCGCAAACAACCAAGCCTTGAAAATTTCAAGATCTCCATCGGCAATATTCAGTTTGCCGTGCTCGGGTTGACCTGCTCCCCTTTTCTGATACCCGGGCAGTGAGAAAACCAGGGCTTCATCTGGCCGGGCTAGCCCGGCCAGATGAAGCGAAATCTTTGGGGGCCAGGTTGCCCAAAGCGCTGTGCGGTCGATGTTCGTTGTAGTCAACTCTCCAAGCTTCGATCTTCTCCTTTGCGTCGTCAAGCGACAGGAACCAATTTTCATTGAGGCATTCAGCCCGGACGCTTCCGTTGAAAGATAAAAATGTATGCGTTATCCGTTGGTTGTCCGGGCCTACTGAAGTCAAGCGTCACGCCATTGGCGTACGCCCACTGATCCAAAACTTTTGAGGTGAACTCGGGGCCGTTGTCGACCCGGATCGATCTGGGCAGCTTGCGATCGCAAGCCAGGCGCTCCAGAGCAGTGACAACGTCGCCTCCACGCATCCGCTGAACTGTCCGATTTTCTCACTTTGAATGAACCAGTTTTGCCTCGTCAACAGAATTGGTGGGCAAGTTCATGTTCTGGAAGCCGCCCAAGCTCATGATATAGCACGGTTTCATACACTTCGTAGGTCTTGTTTGCGTTACACTTAATTCACTATCGACGACTCAAAACTAAATCAACTGAAGTTTGGGAAATGTTTCAAGAAGAGTGGAGGACCAAAGTGCCGACCACAATGTCTCTGGCGACCTGGAGCAATAGAAAAGTGAACTTTCCCAGTATCGCAGGTCCCATAACGTGCATTCTTCTGATGACCGTGACTGCCAATGCGCAAGATGCCGAGGTTGATTTGCCGGTGGAAGCAAGGCATGTGCGAGCAGAGCCTTACATGGGGACCTGGGGCGTGCGGATTCTTCACCCCACAGCGTACGACTTCAACAGCTCTGTCAATGCGGAAAACTTCGACATTGATGCGTTCATGGGTCAGATCGACCAGCTTGAGTCCATCAGCCACGTGATGATCAATATCAACAGGGGACACCAGGGTAGTTGGTGGTCATCGCCCTATCCGGAAATGGCAGAGAAGCTTGACCCTTCGCTGTTCCCGAAGAGAGACCTTTTTGCCGAACTGGCCGATGCACCTCGAGCCAGGGGCCTGAAGGTTCTGGTGTATTTCAACGGTAGCGGATTCGATGGTGGGTATCTCCCTAAGGAGATTATGAAGAAGTGGAAGAGCCACTGCAAACAGGAAGGAATGACGCACTATCAAGCGGTATCCAATGTGCTCGAGTACTACTCGCTCAAGCATGGTAAAAGGATCGACGGTTGGTGGATTGATCGTGTTGGCGGGAGGACCGATGAACAGCAGAAAGACTTTGCGGAAGCCGTCCGAGCAGGCTATCCGATGGGCATCGTGACCATGAACAAGGGAGGCTCGGTCCCTACCCAAGGCACGCCGTATAACGACTACACCCATGGTCACCCGATTCCGATGAACAAGGAAGCTCCCTGGCTTGGGACCAATGTAAGAATGGTTGAAAAAATCGAATCCGGTCCATGGATTGGCGCAAACAACGTTCCAGATGACCGCGAAGGAACCACTTTTGGTTTCATTTTCATGCCGCTTCAAGCGAAATGGAGAGATGGGTTGGCGGGGCACCCCAATGAACAAGCCCTGGACTGGATGACCCGAACGATGGAGGCCGATGGATTTTACTGTTGGGCGGTGGCCCGTGAGGGAAATCTCTTTGCTGCTCGACAATTTAAACAGTTGCTCTATTTTGATTTACATTTCGATCCCCGAGTGCCAGCGGAAGAGGCTTCACCCGGCAAGCAGACTGCCCAGTAAGAAGCATGGCGTGAACAACAAATGACGTCGCGGAGCTCGTCAACGGCTTGTCGATTTAGCCGGCCTTCGACGTTTGTCGTGGACAAGGACAACAAAATCATCTTTGGCAAGACCGTCGTTTCACACGGTGACCGCGCGGACGTTGCTACCGTGGTCAAGGCAATGGCCAAGGCCAGCAATTAGTTCCCAATTCAGTCTTGCTTGAATCGTTGGGTGCGATAGCGTTCAAAGGGATTGAGGAAGAAGGACCGCGCGAGTGGTGGGAGAACGCGGAAGACACTCGCGTGCCGAGAAACCGTCAGCGGAAACAAAGAACTTCGGGTGGCCAACGGGTCGAACAGAAGAAAACTTCGGGCGATTGACCGGTCGTTCTCGACGGCAACATGCCTCGTCCAACCGAATTTCCAATAAGTTTTTTTGAAATTGATTGTGTCATTTGTAGATCCTGGGGACGGTAACCTCATAGCATGAATAATTCCCTCTCAAATCGAGCAGCTCAGGACAAAGATCTTGAATCATTTGGGCTGCTGGTGGAGGAACACCAGACAGCGATTCGGGCTTTCTTGGTATCGCGGATCAATGATCCGTTTGAGGCTCACGACTTGGCCCAGAACGTCTTCCTTATCGCGTTTCGCAAGTTGGCAAAGATTGATGCCGCTCGTCCCATTCGCCCCTGGCTGCTCGGCATTGCGGCAAATGAGATTCGCAATCATCGCCGAAAAAACCGAGTCATTCCGGTGGGAAGCCATGTAGAGATTATTCAACTAATGGAAACGGAAATTGAGTCTGGAATCGCTGGCTGGGATGGCGGAACCGTTTTCGAGGCGCTCGATCGCTGTCTCGCCCGGCTGGGAGATCGCGCCCGTGAGTTGCTGAGGTTACGGTACGAAGAGGGAATGGACCTCGCCGAAATTCGGTCTTCCCTTGGCGGCAAACACTCGGCCATCACGATGAAATTGCATCGTCTGCGAGAACAATTGCGGGCTTGCATCGAAAGTCAATTGGAAGAGGGGGCAAACCATGGATAAGTCGCGGCGCGATCAGTTCCTCGCCGATTGGCTGGAAGGCAGTTTTGCGGGGGACGGGCCATCGGAGCCTGAATGCGATGAGTTTCTGAATGAATTGAAGAGCGATCCCGAGTTCCGGAGGTCAGCCTCTCGGGGGTTGCTCGTGCGACGCTTTCTAGCCCAGAAGCAGATACCGTCCGGCGGGTTCACTGAGGAGGTCCTTGAATCACTGTGCGCCGATTCATCCGAGACTCTGTCCACCGCCGTGATCACCAATTTGCAAGAGGCTCGACGAAAGCAACAGCGTTTGGTTTGGGGCAGCGTGGGATTGGCGACCACCGCTGTGTTGGCTTTCGTCGTGCTCTGGGTTTTTGATTCCACTGTTGGCAAACGCAACAGCCAACGCCAGGGTATTCGGGTCATTGCGGCCGAAGGTGTGGGGACACTCGATACCGAGGCGCTCCGGCAGGGCAAACCGGTTCAGTTGCGCCGCGGTATTCTCGAGCTCGATTTGGATGGCAAGGCGCGCGTTGTAATTGAAGCGCCCGCGTCGTTCACAGTCGTTTCGCGGCTTCATGTTCGCTTGGATGAAGGACGCTGCTTTGCCGAAATGAAGAAGGGAACGTCCGGTTTGCGAATCGAAACGCCTTCGGGCGATGCGTTTGATCTTGGGACGAAGTTCGCAGTTGAAGTTTCGTCCTCCAAAGACATGGAGGTTCATGTCTTTGACGGCACTGTCGAGGTTTCCGATGGCACAGACATCACACGGCTTACCGAAGGTCAGGGCATTTCAGTTGGGGATTCCGGAGCCCTCTCTCGATTGTCCGCCGACTCGTCGCGATTTGTTCCGCGGGTCCCTCGATCAGACTTGAAGAGACAGCCGCTGCTTTATTGGTCGTTCGATGAAGGGACCGGGGACACGACGAACGCTACGGGGCGTGATCCGAATCTTGAGCTTGCGACGGGCACCTTGATGTCCGCCTCTCCCGACGGAGGCGGACCAACCTGGGTTCCCGGTGTTGTAGGGGCGGCTCTTGCTTTCGATGGGAGCAGCGGTTGGGTCAACACGCGTCATCCTGGTATTTCCGGTGATCAAGACAGAACCATTGCTTGTTGGGTCAAACTGCCCGACGAAAGACAAACGACTGTTTCAACCATGGTCGGTTGGGGTATGGGAAAAAGAAATCGAGGCTTAGAAAAAGCGTGTTTCCTTGAGTCGGCACAATCTCATCCCGAACATCCGGAACACTGCGGTCGCCTGCGACTGGTCGCTGGCAATCGGACGATGGGGACGACCAACTTGCGAGACGGAAAATGGCATCACGTCGCGGCGGTTGCCATGGCCGGCAAGCATGGCTCAACCATTTTGCTATACGTCGACGGTCAGCTTGAGACAGCGGACAGAAATAGCGAGCCGACGTCGCTCGACACGACGACCGATCATCGTCTTTCTGAACCGATTCAATTCGGGCGACACTTGTTTGCCGATCGCATGTTGCTTCGCGGCGCAATGGATGAAGTCTACATCTTCGGAGAAGCGTTATCCGGTGATGAAATACGCCAACTGATTCAGCCTTAATGAGTATTTTCTTGAACCTACTTCTACCCATTATGCGTCGCTCCTTAGTGGCGTTATCGGTTTTCCTGGGCGCAGATGCCTGTCTCATCGCGGCAGACAACGAGAGCATGTCGGTCAACGCCAGCGCCAACTGGCATCAGGCTGCTGGGCCCCATGCCAATTGGCAAACCGAGGGCGATCCGCCCGTTGTATGGAGCGTGACGCGAGGCGAGAACATTCGTTGGCGGACTGCCATGCCCGAAGCCGGGATGAGCAATGTCACGGTTTGGGACGACCGTGTGTTTGTCACAACGCACGTGCCGATTGAAAGTTCCGATGAGAAAGAATCGGTCAAAGACATCGTCGGCTTTTGTCTCGATGCCAACACCGGCAAGATTCTCTGGCAAGTGACTTTGCCAGGCCAAGTCGGCATTTCACTCGCGGGCGGATTCACCGACGGTACTGTGTTCGCCCCGATCAGTGACGGTGATCATGTTTGGTTCTTCAATCGCTGCGGGTCAATGGGGTGCTACGACGTTGACGGCAATGAAATTTGGTTGCGTCAGTGGACACCTCGTTTCAAACACAACAATCGTCAGGCGGAACCGTTCCTGGTCGGAGACATGATTTTGTATGTCGAGGTCGCCAACAAAGAGGCCGGATCCAAGATTCAAAAATGGGCGGCTCCTGGCAGGAAGTCAAAACGCACCCATGTGCCTGAGGGTGTCAATGAAAAAGAAGTGTGGACGTATCTTCATGGAGTCCACAAACGCACCGGTGAAATTCTGTGGCGTGAACAGGTGGGAACCTCCGTCCACAACACCCCCGTTGTCGCAGTGACGGCCGAAGGGAAATTCGCAGTGGCCCATGCCCGCGGCGGCCCGCATGCTCCGTTTGAAAAACCGGCTGGCCAGAGTCTTACAAGTCTGGCGTTTGGCGAAGAGGGCACGACGCTTTGGAATACTGACCTGCCGAGACTCGACCCGTCCTACGCTTGCCATTGGAACAGCAAATATGTGTTCGGGTTCCAGTCGGGGAAGCACATTGTGTTGGACGCTATCGGCGGCGAAGTCCTGCGTGAGCAACCGCTGTACGAAAACGCGACCCTCTGGAAGTTTCAACCAGCGGAACGCGATTGGATCAAGCAAACGAATGTTGCGGTAAAAGCTGGCAAAGGTCATCCGAATACGAACCAAGCCAATATCGTGGTTGGCGATTGGCATTGGTTCCTCTCGCACAATGTTCACTATCTTGGCCGGGTCAACGTCGAGACGGGTGCGGTCGAATACCTGGAACTACCAGCCCAGTTGATGGCCAGTCCGAGTGATCGCGACCAAGATGTGCGGCTGTGGGGAAAAGGACATCCGGCGAATCGCCCGCTCAACGCGTCCGGTTTTGCGGTTGGGGACAAGGGTCACAACGGCACGGGGTGGGGCCACATCTCCGCTGCGAGTCCGACGCGGGTAGGACGCTATCTGATCCTGCCGGTGGTGACCGGCACCGTTTATGTCATTGATACGAGCACCCCACAGCTTTCACCTGAGTCGCTCGTTTCGGTGAACGATCTTGGACCAGGTGGGCAGACGTGGACGCTCTCATCGCTGACCTATTCAAGGGGCAGACTCTTTGCTCACACCATGACAGAGATTATCTGCATCGAAAAGTCGATCGAGTAACTGGCACGTTGTCTGCCTACCGTATTGAACGAGTCCTCGAAGCGGTCAAGTAAAGGCGGCTGAAATGAAAAAGAGTCTCTTAGTTAGGAACACGATGAACAATCGAGTAGTGATGCGATTTTTACTTTCGACAACCATGGCGGTTTTTTCAGCCGGCGTCTTGCCAGCGGCTCCGCCGACATCATCGGTTACCAAGCCCAATGTGATTGTCATCTATACCGACGATCAGGGCTACGGCGATGTGAGTGCCCTGAATCCGGAAGCGAAGTTCCAGACACCCAACATGGATCGACTCGCGAAGGAAGGGATCGCTTTCACGAACGGGCACAGCGCGGATTCGGTCTGCACACCGTCCCGTTATGCTTTGCTAACGGGTCGCGATCCATGGCGGACGATTCGGAAGTCGGGCGTGATGAAAGCCGAAAGTACAGGGATGATCGCAGACGGTCGAATGACCCTGGCATCGTTACTGCGGAGTCAGGGTTACCAGACCGCGATGGTCGGCAAGTGGCACCTCGGCATGGACTTCCCCGGCACCAGACAGCAGCGTGATTGGTCGCAGCCAATCCAAGACATGCCGCTGGACAAAGGCTTTGACTACTTCTACGGAATCCCAGCCTCGTTGAATTTCGGCATATTGGCGTGGTTTGAAGGACGCTTTGCCAAGGTACCCCCGACGCTTTACTCGGGCAAAAAGAAGAATGATCGACACGTCGACTACCGCGTCATGCCACCCTATGACGAAAGGTGGAATGGTCCCGGTCGGCATGTGAAAACGAAGGGCTTTGAGATTGCACCGGACTTCATTGACAATCAGTGCCTGACTCGATTCACGGACAAGGCCATTGATTGGATGAAGGGTAAGACTGCCGATGCAAAGAATGGAAAGCCTTTCTTTCTCTACTTGCCCTACACCTCGCCTCACTATCCGGTCTGTCCGTTGCCAGAATTTCATGGTCAAGGCGATGCGGGCGCGTACGGCGAATTCGTGATCGAAACGGATCATCACATTGGTCGCATCCTTGATTTCTTGAAAAGTTCCGACTTGGACGACGACACCTTGATCGTGTTCACAAGCGACAACGGGCCTGAAAAATCCTGGCCTGGGCGGCTTGACGAATTCGGACATGACAGCCGAGGCGGCTACCGCGAGGGCAAGCGCTCAGTATACGAGGGTGGACATCGGGTGCCGTTTCTCGTTCGCTGGCCCAGTGGAATCAAACAGCCGGGACGAACCTGGGACAAGACCGTGGGTCAAGTCGACTTGCTCGCGACCTTTGCTGAACTCACCGGTGCGACATTGCCAGATAACGCTGGCGAAGACAGCCAAAGTTTCGCATCCGTGCTGACCAATGCCTCGGCGGATCACCAGCGGCTCCCACTGATCAATCGCGGGGAAGCGGATGGGCGTTACTCCATTACCGAAGGAAATTGGAAGCTCATCTTGCCGAACAAGAAGCAGAAACATGAATTGTTCGACGTGCGTTCCGATCCGGCGGAAACCAAGAACGTTGCCGATCAGCACCCGGCAAAAGTTCAACAACTGCAAGAGCAAATTACCAGAATCGTTGCCAACGGAAGGACCACGCCCGGTGAAGTTCAACCGAACGATACCGGCTACTGGAAGTCGCTTTCTTGGATGACCGAAGCGGACTTTGAAACGACAACCAAATGAACAACGGTCCCCGATGAACGGCGTTCGTCGCCGCAATGTCATCCGGGATTTCTGTGGCCGAATCGACGAATTTTCTATTTGGAAAGTCGCGATGGGCGCAGAGCAAATCAGTCAGATGTACACCCACTGAACGCCTTAGTCTCCTTTGAAATTGGAACCAATGAAAACAAGCTATTTTTTCATCAGCGTGTTTGTCCTGTCGCTGTTTTCTCAACTTGCCATGGCAGTCGAGGAATCCGACTTTGTCAAATCGCTGGTACCAGGCCCCTTCATCCTGCCTTCACCAGAGGGCACTTGGACGTGGTGCATGGCACCGATCTATGACGAAGCGGGCAAGGTGCATGTTTTCAATTCCATCATCCCGCTCAAAGGTGGTAATTGGAAAACAAAAAGCAAGATCTCGCACTGGGTCGCCGACAAGCCCGAGGGGCCGTACACCTTGCTTGGCGATGTCTTCGCCAGTGACGAAGCCAGCTATCACAACCCGCAAATATCGAAAGTGGGTGACACGTTCGTTTTGGTGTTCTTGCTGAACCGACACAGCGATGAGAACGGATCGAAACAAGAGGTGGGAATCGCGACCGCGAAGTCGTTGATGGGGCCGTGGACCGAGAGCCCGCATAACCCGATCCTGAAGGCGACCAAACGAAACGGACAGCATGCCTCCAACCCAACCTTGGTCGTTGCACCCGATGGTCAGTATCGCATCTATCACAAGACCATGATCAAGAAGGACGGTGAGAATCTTCGTGAAATTTCATTGGCGACGAGTGACAACCTCGAAGGCCCCTACATCGTTTCCGACACCAGCCCAGTCATCACTTATGCGGACAAGGGAATCGACATCGAGGATCCCTACGCTTTCTTTTACGACGGCATGTATTACATGATCGTGGAAGACCGCCAGGGCGTGAAGAACATGCTGGAAGGCGAGCAAGAGGAGAAACCACTTCGCGGTGGTTATCGTCCGGGTTTAATCTTTCAATCTAAAGACGGGGTCGATTGGGGGACACCCATGGTCGGCTACCAGACCAACAAAAGCTATTTCGGTCACGAACTCGCTCGCAGTGAGCGTCCCCACATTCTGTGGAAAGATGGCGAGCCGGACTATCTCTTTCTCGCCTGCCACGATGAAGACCCCACGGCCGGATACATCCTGAAAATTAAAGATTGGAAAGGCGAGACCGTCAAATGATTCAACTTTCAAAATATCAAAGCATGCAACGTTTCAACCTCACGATCCTGACCTTGGTCACGGTCCTTTTCGGAGGACACGCTTTCGCCGAATCAACTAGCTCCGCAGGCAAAAACAGTCCCAACATCCTGTTCATTTTTGCGGATGATTGGGGATGGGGTGACTTGAGTTGCCACGGGCATCCCTATATCGAAACTCCCAACATTGATCGCATTGCCCGAGAGGGGACCGACTTCCAGAATTTCACGGTGGCCAGTGGTGTGTGTTCCCCCAGTCGCACGGCGGTGATGACGGGTTTGTTTCCGGCTCGTCTTCGTATCGACGGGCACTTTGCCCAACCAGATAAAAACGCCGAACGCGGAATGCCGGATTGGGTGGATCCCAACTTGCCGATGCTTCCGCGGCTATTGCAACAAGCCGGTTACATGACCGGTCATTTCGGCAAGTGGCATTTGTCGAACAACATGATTCCGGATTCTCCGCGACCGGAAGCGTATGGCTACGATCGCGTGGGTGCGTTCAACTGCTCCGGCGAGCAGATGCCGGTGCATGACGACGCGAAGCTTGCAATCGAACTGATCGAGCAAAGTGTTGCTGCCAAGAAACCTTTCTTTATCAACCTGTGGGTCCATGAACCGCATCTTCCGTTTCATACGGTGGAAGAGTACCGCGAGCGGTTTCCTGATCTTGAACCGGGACACAATGTCTATGCTTCCGTGCTTGCGCATGCGGATGATCGAATTGGTAAAGTGCTCGATACGTTGGATCGTTTGGAATTGACCGAAGATACGCTGGTGATTTTCAGCTCGGACAACGGACCTGCCGGAAGTGGCGAAGCGGGCAAGCTAAAACTCAAGTACGATTCGGCAACCGGTGAAGGGTTTGGTGGCGGAGCCAACGTCGGTACGACCGCCGGCCGTAAAGGACGAAAGGGAACGATCTATCAGGGAGGCATCGGCATCCCCTTCATGGTCCGCTGGCCTGGGAAGGTCGCTGCCGGCGCGAAAGATGACGTTTCTTGGATTTCGGCCGTCGATTTGTTGCCGACCTTTTGCGAGGTCGCGGGTGCGGTTGTGCCAGAATCGCTTCACCCCGACGGCATCAGTCAGCTTGCGGTCTTGCTAGGCGAACCATCGCCCGTGCGACAGAAACCGCTCTTTTGGAAAAAGCAGGAAAGTCGCAATGGTGACGCGGACTACGCGGTGATTGATCAGAAATGGAAACTGATCAGCGACGCACGATTTAGAACATTCCAGCTCTATGACATCAGTGTCGACCCACTGGAAAAGAACGACGTTGTCACCGGACATCCGGAGGTGGCGACGGAACTCGTCGGAAAATTGAAAGCCTGGAATGAAACGTTGCCCACCAGCGTTGACCCGGCGTTGTTCTCGAAAGAGAGGGCCGCTCAAGGCACTCGCGTCAAGAAAAGATAGACCCTCCCCCCGCTCCAATATCTCAATCAAACTTTCAAATGACTACGAAACAAACCTCATCCACCGCGTTGTGCATCGCACTACTGCTCACACCGCTTCTGTCGGCGTATGCGGAACAGCCCCTTGCTTCGGTCCAAGCACAAACAGCGACGTCCAACGACTCGGCTTGGTTCAACGAAGCCAAGTTTGGGATGTTCATCCACTGGGGCGTCTACTCCAAACTGGAGCGTGGTGAATGGGTGATGAACAAAGAACGCATCCCGATCACTGAGTACAAGAAGCTGGCGTCCGAGTTCAATCCGATCAAGTTTGACGCCGATGCGTGGGTCGCGGTCGCCAAGGCGGCGGGGATGAAATACATCACGATCACTAGCAAACACCACGACGGCTTTGCGATGTTCGATTCCGACGCGAGTGATTGGAATATCGTCGATGCAACTCCATTTGATCGCGATGTCATCAAAGAACTCTCCGACGCATGTCAGAAAGAGGGGATCAAGTTCGGGGTCTATTATTCTCAGGCCCAGGACTGGACTCATCCGGGCGGAATCATGTCGCCCAGAGCGTACTGGGATCCCGCACAAGACCGCAGCGAGGAAGCGTTTCAAAAATATCTCGATACAGTTTCCATTCCGCAGATGAAAGAAGTTATCCGGATTGCCAACCCATCGCACTTGTGGTTCGACACTCCTTTCGGAATGACGCCTGAGATCGGTAAGAAAATCGTGCGGGAACTTCGATCGGTCAGCCCCGACATTCTGCTCAACAGTCGGTTGATGTATCACGGCAGGGAAGTCGAAGGGTTGGACCCAAACCAAGTCCTTGAACTTCGTGAGATCGGTGTCGATTTCTTGTCGTACCGTGACCGCACGATTCCCGCGAAACCATTCGCCGGTTGGGATTGGGAGACCTGCATGACGTTGAACGGTTCATGGGGATACAACGCGAGTGATAGTGGCTGGAAGACGCCAACCGAGGTGGTCAAGATGCTCTCGCAGGTCGTCAGCAAGGGCGGCAGTTTCTTGCTCAACTTCGGACCGACGCCCGAAGGCGAACTACAACCCGAGGGCGTTGAAGTCGTCAAACAAGTTGGCGAGTGGCTAGAGGTCAACGGCGAAGCGATCTACGGTGCATCGGGGAGCGACTTGAATAAGACCGGCGAAATCCTAGACGGCGCTGGCGTGAACGCCGACGGCAGCATGAAAGAACCGGGTAAGAAGAAAGCCGCGAAGGGCTCTCGCAAGAAGAAACCCAAGAAAGGCGAGCAAAAGAATATCGACTTCGACTGGGTCGCGACCTCTCGCCCCGCCACCGATGACGCCCCCGCGAAAATCTACGTGCATGTTTTCAATTGGCCCAAGGGTGGCTTGGAGATTGAACGCATGACTCAGCGTGTGGGCAAGGCGTATGTCCTTAGTGACGAATCGAAATCACCGATCGAGTTCACCCAAGACGGAACGAAGCTGACCCTCAGTCTTCCTTCCGAAACGAAAGCCCCGATTGCAACCGTGTTTTGTCTGGAGATCAACCAATGAAGTATCTTATCACTCTTGTCTTGCTGTTAAGCTCTTCGCGCGTGGTCTTTTCCGCAGAGCAACCCGCCGTAAAGCCTAACGCAAAACCCAACATCATCTACATCATGACCGATGATCAGGGTTACCCGGTTGTTGGTGCGCACGGGCATCCGTGGATACGGACGCCGGAGCTGGACAAGATGTATGCCCAGTCCATGCGCTTTGACCGCTTCATGATGGGATCGACCTGTGCTCCCAGTCGGGCCGGTATCATGACTGGGGTTCATTCGATTAAGAACGGAGTCACGCATACGATCTATGAACGTGAGCGGTTGAACCTGAAAGCCATCACGATTCCGCAGGTGTTGAAACCGGCTGGTTACACGTCGGGCTATTTCGGCAAATGGCACCTGGGCGATGAGGCACCGTATCAGCCGGAAAGCCGTGGGTTCGACGAGGTGTTCATTCACGGCGCGGGCGGTATTGGCCAGGCCTACCCGGGTTCATGCGCGGATGTGCCGGGCAACACCTATTTCAACCCGGTGATCAAACACAACGGTACCTTTGTAAAGACGCATGGTTATTGCACGGATGTCTTCTTCAAAGCGACCCTGGGCTGGATTGAGTCCGTCAAGGATTCCGGAGAGCCATTTTTTGCCTATCTATCGACGAATGCTCCGCACAGTCCTTTCATCGCTCCACCAGAATATCAAAAGCGTTTCGAGGACTTAGGCTTTAACAAGTCTGCCGCCGGCTTTTACGGGATGGTCGAGCATGTCGACGATTCGTTGGG
The DNA here is from genome assembly GCF_007860125.1 of Rubripirellula tenax. NCBI lineage: Bacteria > Pseudomonadati > Planctomycetota > Planctomycetia > Pirellulales > Pirellulaceae > Rubripirellula > Rubripirellula tenax. The sequence goes on along the minus strand of NZ_SJPW01000005.1, from coordinate 127,654 downwards.
CCAGATGTTTCAACAACTGGAGGCGTGGGGCTTGCTGGAAAACACGATCGTCATCTTTACCTCCGACAACGGTACAACCACCAAGGGTTGCGGGCTGAAAGGAAAAGCGGGACGCCCGCAGGTAAAACTCGGTACCGATGTCGAGGGCAATCCCATGATGTCTTACAACGCGGGGATGAAGGGTCTGAAAGGAACCGTGGAAGAAGGCGGTGTTCGGGTTCCGTTCTTTGTCCGTTGGGATGGTGTGATCAAAGAAGGCCGCACCATCGACAAGGCCGTTAGCTATCTCGACATCCTACCGACCCTGGCGGACTTTGCGGGAGCAGAACTTCCATCCAGTCAGGCATTTGAAGGCAGGAGCCTGAAACCTCTGATGCTGGAAAAAGACCCGGCTTGGGAGGATCGTTTTCTGTTTCAACACGTGACGCGTTGGAATCACGGGGACAGTCCTGACAATTGGAAGTGGAAAAGTTATTCCGTGCGCAGCCAGCGTTTCCGGCTGGTCGAAGACGCGTTATACGACATGGAAAAAGACCCCGGCCAGCACAACGATGTGGCTGCGGACCACTCCGAGCTTGTGTCGGAAATGAAAGATGCCTACGAGCAATTCTGGGACGAGTCACGCCCGCTGATGATCAATGATGGCGTGCCTTTGGCGGAGGAACGCCCATTCCAAGTCGATTACAAGGCACAGAAAGAAAACGCTGGCATTCCTGACTGGAAATCGCCCGCATTCGCGTGGAAGGAGTCTTACACCGGTGGGCCAACCGGAATTGAGAAAACAGAGCCGGGAAGCAAGCGAGAACGAAAAGCCAAGTCGAGAACGAGGCGAAAAAAAGAACAGGACTGATGAAAGCGGCAGCGATGCAGCCCACAACGAAGCCATGCTACTCAAAACCAAGGTACCAAATTGAAGACAAAGCTCTTATTGATTGCACTGATCTCGTTTGTCAGTCAACGTGCAATCGCCGATGACTTTGCGCCCGATCGCGAGATCACTTACAAGACAATTGGTGGCGTTGAATTGAAGTTACATGTTTTTGAACCGGAAGGTCACCAAGCCAGCGACAAGACTCCGGCCATCGTCTTCTTTTTTGGTGGCGGCTGGTCCAGCGGAACTCCAAGACAGTTTTTCCAGCAAGCTCGAACACTTGCGGACGAGGGCATGGTCGCCTTCTCGGCGGAATATCGCGTGAAGAAACGGAACAAGACCACTCCGTTTGAATCAGTCAAAGACGCCAAGTCGGCGGTGCGCTGGATTCGCATCCACGCAGCGGAACTTGGCATTGATCCGCAACGGATCGCAGCATCGGGCGGATCCGCAGGTGGCCATGTCGCCGCTTGCACCGGACTGATTGAAGGTGAAGAGGAAGAGGGTGAAGACCTGACGGTCAGTTCCGTGCCCAACGCTATGCTTTTGTTCAATGCCGTCTTGGATACAACGGATAAAGGCTTCGGACGGTCCAGGATTGGCGCTGATCGCGACACGGACATCTCCCCCTGTCACCATGTCCGACCCGGCATCGTGCCGACGTTAGTGTTGCATGGAACAAAAGACAGAACGGTCCCGTTTGAGAACGCGGAACGATTCACGCGATTGATGAAAGCGGCGGGAAACCAGTGCCAGCTTGAGGCCTTTGAAAACCAGGAGCACGGATTCTTCAATTCGACTTTCTTCCGGCCCAAAATTAAAGACACATCAGTTTACGAGCAAGGGATGCAGAAGTGCTGCGCATTCCTAACCACGCTGGGCTATCTGAACGGAACAATGAAAACAACAAGAGCTGAACCATGAACCGAATCATCACTACCACGGTACTGAGCCTTCTGGCGTTTTGGCACATTGCCGATGCATCGGCCGCCAAACCGAACATCGTTTTCATCCTTTGTGATGATCTCGGTTACGGCGACGTGCAATGTTTGAACCCCGAGCATGGAAAGATTTTAACGCCATCGGTGGACAAGCTGGCTGCTGATGGCATGGTCTTTACCGACGCACACTCTGGATCATCGGTCTGCACTCCGACGCGATACGGCTTGATGACGGGGCGATACAGTTGGCGGACGAAACATCAAAGTGGTGTCGTTCAAGGGTTCGCGCCCGATCTGATTGCGGAAGATCGTCCGACCGTCGCCAGTTTCCTGAAGTCCCAGGGCTACCACACCGGGATCATCGGCAAGTGGCATCTTAACTTTCAGTATCAGGACCCCCATACCGGAAAATTGCTGGGCAGGGGGGCAAAGAAGAAAGGCACCGAGAACACCAATGATCAAAAGAGTCGCGGACGCAAACGTGCGCTTGCTCCGGTCGGGAGTGTGATTCCTGATGGCCCGGTCCATCGCGGTTTTGATTTCTTTCACGGGTTTCATCATGCAGGAGACATGAAGGGCGTGATCGAGAACGGCACGGTGATTAAACATGACGCGGAGATCAACATGTTGCCCCGCCTGACCCGTGAGTCAGTGAAGTACATCGAAGCACGCGGCACCGATGCCGATGAATCGCCTTTCTTTCTCTACGTGCCCTACGGCTCCCCACACTCTCCGATTCTTCCCACCAAGCAGTGGCAGGGGCGTAGCGGCTTGGGAGATTATGCGGACTTCGTCATGCAAACCGATGCGGGAGTCGGAGAAATCACTGCGGCGTTGGACAGGCATGGCCTTGCCGAAAATACGCTGGTCATCTTCAGCAGTGACAATGGATGTTCCAAAGTCGCAGGTATTCCTCAGCTCGCAGAACAGGGGCACGTTGTCAGCGCCGGTTATCGCGGGTCCAAATCCGATTTGTGGGACGGCGGGCATCGCGTTCCGTTCGTTGTGCGTTGGCCTGGAATGGTGGACGCAGGCTCAACCTGTGAACAGACCATCTGCTTAACCGACTTCTTTGCCACCGTTTCGGAACTGACCGGTGCACCGTTGCCCGCAGGCAGCGCCGAAGACAGCGTTAGCTTTCTGCCAGCCCTCAGCGGAAAATCGATTGTTTCGAAGCGTGAAGGCGTGATTCACCACTCAATCAGCGGGCACTTTGGATATCGACAGGGAAAATGGAAACTGCTGTTGGCAAAGGCTTCGGGTGGTTGGACCTCTCCCACGGAACGGCAGGCCGACAGTAGCAGCCCGATCGCTCAACTTTATGACATGGAAAGCGATCCGGCGGAAACCACGAACCTTTACGAATCTCATCCTGAAGTGGCGGAACGCTTGCTCGCGAAACTGGAAGCCGACGTCACACGAGGACGCAGTACCGAGGGGCTGGAATCCAAGAATGACGCCGATGACATCAAGCTATGGAAGAGCAAGAGGTAGGCCATCGACCCAGGGCAGTGACCAGAAGTTACAAATCAAAAAACACCATTATCCGGATCTTTAAATTGATGCTTTTGAAAAGAATGACTGTTACCACGATGTTATGGTTGGTTGCCTTGATCCTGACGGAGGCCTCCGCAGCGGAGTCGTGGACCGTTGATACCCAAGCCGAGTGGGAGCAGGCGACGGCGACCAGTCGCGATGTCGAATTGAAAGACGGCATCGCGTCGCCCACGGCTGAAACGGCGTCGATTCAAAGCACGCTGAAGAGATTCCGCGAGAAGCGTTCGGCGGAGTCGATTACCTTTGCGCAATCGCCCATCTGGGAGAACTGGGAGAGGACTAAGAATATCGGTACGGACAGTATGGACAATGCACCGGTCTTGCTGAGTCTCGGGCAAAACAATTACTGGATGTTTGCGAAGTATCTCGATCCCCTCAACCCAACGGCGACTCCAACGAAGAAAATCAAGGAGGCTAAGAAAGCCAAGAAGAACAAGAGGGTAGAGACGGCGAAGAGGGAAAAGGAAATCGTCAAGCAAGCTGAGCCTGCGTCAGCGTTCGAGGCAAAAACCGCAACCCTGGAAGGCTTCGATATTCCGTTACTGACGACACCGCTGCCGAACCAATTCAATGCACCCGGAGGACTTAAGAAGGGTCTTGGCGGATACCACGCATGGCAAAGCCGCGACATGCTCAACTGGGTTCACCACGGACCCATCACGGAGGAATTTGCCAAATGGGTGACCACTGCTGAGTACGCCGATGGGAAAGTCTACATCTACTACGACTTCCCCAACGATCAGGACCCACATGTCTATGTGGACGAAGATCTCACCGACGGTGTGCCGGGCCAGAACATGGGCATCACATTCAAGGATCCTAGTCATGGGTCTGACTGCGCCTTCATTCGTGATCTGGAAGGTGCGTTTCATGTCATCGCTGAAGATTGGAGTCCCATCAACGCGAGGACGCACTCCTGGGATTCACCGCTGGCGACGCATGTCGTCAGTGCAGACGGAATCAAGGATTTTAAGATCCTGGCCCCACCCGTGGACGAACGCACAAAGCCGACCGGGAAGATGGGATCCTTCTCTCACCCGCATTGGCAGCGAGAGGATCCAAAGAACTATACGACAAACCAGGCCGAATACGAAATTCACGAACCCGAGCAGAATGCGTTCGGAGATTGGGCCGCCATTTCGATTGGCGGGCAATACTACCTGTTTGGTGATTTCGATCCAGCGGGTTCCCACGGAAAAGAAGCGATGAGCGTGGCCTGGTTCACTTCGTCCAGTCTGGACAAGCAATTCACATTTTGCGGCAACATTGGCAAAGGGCACCCTGACCCAGACATTTGTTTCGCCGAGGGGCGATTCTATTTGGCAACGCAACAGGACTCTGATTTCACCAGCCCTGGACCCTGGGTTGAGACCGTTGAAGTCCGCGTCGGAGTCGACGTCGACGACGATGCCAAGATCGACCAGTGGACCGATTGGCAAGCCGTGAAGGAAGCATACGACTACACGCCAGGGTTCGCCAAACAGATCCAAAGGACCTCCGCCTCCATGGATCTTTCCAGCTTGCCCCAAGGATTTGGTTTTCGGTTTGAAGTCAAAATGACGGATACGACCCCGAACAAATCAAAACCACTTTTGGACAAAATCGAGTTGTCTTTTGGCAAAGGAGGAACCGAGTAGATCATGCTTATCAAGTTACTTAAACCAGTCGCAGCCACCCATTTACTGCTGACGATTTTCGTTCCGCTGGCGAGTGCCAACAACACCAAGCCCAATGTGGTCTTTGTATTCGCGGATGACTTGGGCTACGGCGAAGTGCAGGCGCTCAATCCAGAGCGTGGGCTGATTCCTACACCCCATCTTGATCAGTTGACGGAGGAAGGCATGGTGTTTACCGACGCCCACACCACATCCGCCGTCTGCACCCCGTCTCGATACGGATTACTCACCGGCCGGTATGCCTGGCGAACGCGATTGCAATCAGGCGTCGCCAAAGGCGGCAATCCGTGTCTGATCGCTCCGGATCGGATGACGTTGGGACACCTGTTTCAAGGTCAGGGCTATCACACCGCGATCTTCGGGAAGTGGCATTTGGATTATCAATATGACACCTCAACCGCTCCCAAGGGAGCAACCGTCAGAAAAAAATCTAAAACACTCTACCTTTCGGGTAAACCGATCGGTACACGCGTAGTCGATGGTCCGTTGACGCGCGGGTTTGATCACTTCTTCGGTTATCACCACGGTCGGTCGATGAGCAGCTTTGTTGAGGATGACAGGATCACCAAGGAAATCGAAATCATCGATGTGCTCCCCGAACTCACCCAGTCCGTGACGGATTACATCGATGCGAAGGCCGCGGATGCCAAAGCCGGCAAACCATTCTTCGTCTACTTCCCAATGAGTTCACCACACTCACCCGTGGTGCCGTCCAAGGATTGGCAGGGGAAGAGCGGCCTCGGCGATCATGGCGATTTCGTGATGCAGACCGACGCCTCGGTTGGCGACATCATCAAGGCTCTGGAACGTAATGGGCTAACCGAAAACACAATCCTTGTCTTTAGTTCAGACAACGGGACGTCGGGGCCAGCATCGAATATTGAGGACCTGAAAAGACAGGGGCATTATTCCAGTGCTCACTTCCGCGGCGAAAAAACCGCGATCTGGGATGGCGGTCACCGAGTGCCGTTCATCCTGCGATGGCCCGCACGAGTGCAGCCAAAATCCGAGTTCAATCAGATGATTTCTGTCTCCGATGTGATCGCGACTTTCGCCGAGTTGTTCGAGGTGGAACTCGACGACGACACGGCGGAGGACAGCATCAGCTTTTTGTCAGGGCTTGATGGCAAGGAAGATCCGAACCCGCGTCAAGCGATCGTGCATCACTCGTCGAGTGGTCGTTTCGCAGTTCGTCAGGGCGATTGGAAACTCTTGCTCGCACCCGGATCCGGAGGAGCAACCGCCCCGACCGATTCTCAGGCAATCCGCCAGGGACTACCGGAAATGCAGCTTTACAACATGAAGGACGACGTCAGCGAGAACACGAATCTCGTCGCGAAGTATCCGCAAAAAGTGGAAGCACTCGTCGCGTTGCTGAGGGACTATGTCGCCGAGGGTCGAAGCACCCCTGGTGCGGCTCAGACAAATGATGCGGAGATCGACATCATGAAAACGCATCGGAATCAAAAGAAAGAACGTAGAGAACGATGAAACGACAGATTAGGTTCCAATGGCATTCCAACTTGAGAAAGAGATAGTGAAACACTTATTGAATACGCTTCTGCTCGGGCTCAGCTTCGCTGCAGCAGTGAATGCAGCTGAACGGCCCAATGTGATTTTGGTGATGACCGATGATCAGGGCTATGGCGATCTCGGATGCCACGGCAACCCGAACTTGAAGACACCGGAGATTGATAAACTGTATCGTGAATCGATTCGGTTCACCGATTTCCATGTCAGTCCGTTCTGCACGCCGACTCGAGCCTCGCTGATGACAGGTCAGCATGCCGGTCGCACGGGAGCCTATCGGACAACCGGGGGCCTCTCGATTCTGTTTCCTGAAAAGAAAACGATCGCCAACCTCTTTGCGGACAATGGCTACGCGACGGGCATGATCGGCAAATGGCACCTTGGCGACAACGCTCCCCAACGTCCCCAGGACAAAGGATTCCAGGATGTGGTTTGGCACCGCTGTGGTGGGATCGGGCAGAGTTCGGACCATTGGGGCAACGACTATTTCGATGACACGTTTGAACGCGTCACGCCGGGCAGTCGAATCGGGAAGTTTGAAGAATTTGAAGGCTACTGCACCGATGTGTTCTTCCGGGAAGCGATTCGGTTTGTGGATCAAAACAAAGAGAAGCCGTTCTTTCTCTATCTCGCCTTGAATGCTCCGCACGGGCCGTATCGCGTGCCGCCGGAATGGGAACAGCCCTACAAAGACAACAAAGAAATCGTCAACTCTGCGTTCTACGGCATGATCGCGAACATCGACTGGAACATGGGCGTTTTTCGCAAGCGTCTTGATGAGATGGGCTTGGCGGAAAACACCATTCTGATTTTCATGACGGACAATGGAACCTCCGGTGGTGGAAAGTTCAAAGGCCAGGATTCTCAGGTCTTGGCCGGTTACAACGCAGGGATGCGTGGCAAGAAATCTTCGATCTACGAAGGTGGGCAACGGGTTCCCTTCTTTATTCACTGGCCTAAAGGCGACCTGACCGGTGGAAAGGACATTGACACACTGGCGGCGCATTTGGACGTGCTTCCAACGCTGGCCGAAATGTGCGGCGTGCAGGTTCCTGACGAATACGATCTGGACGGTCTGTCGTTGACGCCGCTGCTGAAGGGACAGCAGGACCGTTGGACGCGCGATCATCTTGTGATTCAGCATCATGGCGGCCGATCTTTTTCTTCACCGCTGGATGAACCTTTGGCGGACACAGCTGTTCTGACTGAAAAATGGAGGTTGGTGAATTCCTGGCGTGAGACGCCTCGTCACAACTTTAAACTCTACGACATGGAGCAAGACTTCTCTCAGGCCAACGATGTTTCCAGTGATCATCCTGAATTGGTCAAGCAATTGAAATCACTCTATCAGCCGTTCTGGGAATCGGTTTCCCCCGTCCTGCTTGATCGCGTTAGCCGAATCGATTTGGGCAACCCGGATCAGAATCCAACCGAACTGTGTTCGCAGGATTGGGTGATGGAGAAAGGTTATCCGCCGTTTAGCTTCGGACAAATCAAACGGCTGCCACGTGTGGTCGCGCCGTGGATGGTGGATGTAAAAGAACCTGGGCGTTATCGCTTGACGTTGCGGCAGTGGCCCGAAGAGGCGAACAAACCAGTAGTGGCCGTTCGAGCGAAAATCGAAATCGCGGGAATGGAAAAAGAGGTGCCTGTTTTGGACAAGAGCATGGGAGTTGTGATGGAACTCGATCTCCCCGCTGGTCCGACGGAACTGGTGACGTACCTATATGACAAAAAGGGCGAAGCCGGTGGTGCCTACTTTACCGAGGTGGAATTCATTGAAAACAAAGGCGGTGAGTGATGAGATTTGTATTAACTGTTCTCGTTGCGTTGTGCTTGTCGATCACGGCTCACGCCGTTGAAATTCATGTCAGTCCGGCGGGGTCGGATACCAATTCGGGTGCGATTGACGCGCCGCTGGCCACGATCGCTGCCGCCCGGGATGCTTTGCGTGCGTCACAAAACCTGGGCAAAGAACCGTGCTCAGTCATCTTGGCTGACGGGGTTTATTACTTGCCCGAAACACTGGTTCTGACGCCGGAGGATTCGGGCTCGGACGAACATCCCGTGATCTACCGCGCCCAGAACCGAGGCGGCGCAGTGCTGAGCGGTGGCTTAAAGCTGGCGCTGGATTGGCAACCATGGAAGAACGGTCTTTTCCAAGCGAAAACCCCGGCCGGATTGGATATCGACCAACTGTTCATGGATGGCAAGCAACAGCGGATGGCGAGGTATCCGAATTATGATGCAACCAAAAAGACGGACGCCTATCAAGGCTTTGCGGCAGATGCCTTTTCCAAACAGCGTGCTGCAAAGTGGGCCGATCCGTCGGGCGGTTATATCCACGCGATGCACCGTGCTCGCTGGGGCGGCTATCACTATCGCATTACCGGGAAAGATGAAAACGGCGACGTCACCTATGAAGGCGGTTGGCAAAACAACCGCCAAATGGGCATGCACGAAAGCCAGCGAATGGTGGAAAACATCTTCGAAGAACTGGATGCGCCGGAGGAGTGGTTTCATGATGCCGACTCGAACACGCTGTACTACAAGCCTGTCGCAGGTTTCGATTTGGATGCCGCGAAGGTCGAAGTGGTGCGATTGCGTCATTTGGTTGAGATCCACGGAGATCAGAAGCAACCGGTCGCCACCATGAAGATTCCGGATCCCGGCAATGCGATCGCCGATCTGACGTTGGAAACCCCAGAGACGGTGAAGGCAGTCCAACGGATTCAGTTTCAGGGTTTGCGTTTCGCGGGATCCCGACGCACGTTTTTAGATACCCGCGAACCTTTGCTTCAAAGCGACTGGACCGTCTATCGCGGGGGAGCCGTCCATTTGCGTGGAACGGAACACGTCGCGATCGAAGACTGCGATTTTGAAGAGTTGGGCGGCAACGCGGTGTTCGTTGATGGCTATAACCGGCACGCCGTCATACGCGGGAACCTGTTTAGAAATAATGGTGCGAGCGACGTCAGTTTTGTTGGCTCGTTTGCTGCGGTGCGTTCGCCCCGATTCAGCTATTTGACCATGCCACATCCGCTTGACAGCGTCGATCGGGAAATCGGTCCAAAGACGGAAGAATATCCGGCGGACTGCCTGGTCGAAAACAATCTCATCACCCGCTGCGGTCGGATTGAAAAACAGTGTTCCGGCATCAACCTCTCGATGTCGTCCCGGATCACGGTGCGCCACAATACGGTTTTCGATACGCCGCGCGCGGCGATCAATGTCTGCGACGGCACATGGGGCGGTCACTTGATCGAATGGAACGATTGTTTCGACACCGTGCTGGAAACGCATGATCACGGAGCGTTTAATTCCTGGGGGCGTGACCGCTATTGGCACCAGGCCGGGCCGTCCGGACCCCGACATCGAGACGATCGCGGTAAACCTCTGATTAGCGTTTGGATGGAAGACGATCCGAACTCGCCGTTCTGGGATGCCTATCAGACCACCATTCTTCGCAACAACCGTATGCAATGCGATCACGGTTGGGACATCGACTTGGACGATGGCTCCACCAACTACCAGATCTATCACAACCTGTGTTTGTCCGGGGGCTTGAAGACACGGGAAGGATACAAACGGATCGTCAGAAACAACGTCGTTCTAGCAGGAGGCTACACCTGCAACGTGCCGTATCCGAAACCGACTCAGGATCTCTTTGAATCCAATGTTCTGTGGGGCGGTGGCTATTCGGCTTCCAACCCGTTGCTTTGGGGCGGTGTTAGAAATCGAGCCTTCATGCACAACCCCGCCAGTGAAGGCGCAGCACCCTGGGTCGCGGCCCAGAGCAAAACCCAAGACGATGCGGACAGTCTTTATGGCAATGCGCAGTTTGTGGATCCAGTCGCTGGCGACTTTCGAGTGGCTGATAGTTCTCCTGTGCTGGCACTTGGTTTCAAGAATTTCCCCATGGAAGGATTCGGTGTTTTCTCCGCCCGCTTAGAGGCGATGGCTGAGGAACCCGCGATCGTCTTGCCCGGGAAAGTAGAACCCAACGAAGTGGCAAAAGCGCAGAAACTCAAGGTGCTGGAGGCGGAGTACAAGGCATTAACGACGGAAGCCGAACTGACGGCCACCGGAATGGATTCCGCACGGGGTATCTTGTTGGTCAATGTGCCGGCGTCCAGTCCAATGGCCGACTGCGGTTTTAAGAGCGATGATGTCGTGTTGGAAATTGATGGCAAAAAGGCGTCTGCCAGAAACTTCGCAAGTACCATGCGACGATTGAAAAGCGGCGCGCATCAGGCCATCGTCTGGCGCGGCCAGCAAATGCATCAGTTCAAATTTAACTCTGGGACAGAGCAATAACGCGACTTAATGAATGGTTGTCATGAATTTGGATCACTTTGCCGCCAAGCAACTTAAAGACTTCGACCGGCAACGCCCCGGCAGTTCCTTCGCGAGCCCGGAATCTTTGCTCTCTGTTGAACAGGCTTACGCGTTGCAGTTCCAGGTAGCGTTGCTCCGCCAGCAGCGCGGTGAACAAGTGGCTGGCTACAAGATCGGCTGCATCAGTCGCACGATGCAAAGACAACTCGGCCTTGACCGTCCAGTTTTTGGTCACGTTTGGCAGTCTGAACTGCACGCGTCTGGTAGCGTGCTCCACGCGGCCAAGTTTGATGGACTGGCGATCGAAGGTGAGTTCGCGGTGCGACTGGCGGACGACGTGCCGTCTGCTCAATGGTTACGACGAAATGCCGAGGTTCTCGCGGCGGGCTTCATTGTCATCGAGCTTCATAACTATGTCTTTCGTGGATCACCCGATCGACGTGCGGCCGAATTGATTTCCAACAATGCGATTCACGCTGGAGTTGTGCTTCCCGTCGAGGAGACGCCGCTTGAGAACTCAGAAGCTCTGTCCTCTGCAACCTTTCGCGTCTTGCGAAACGGCGAGCTTCTTGGAGAAGCTTCGGGAGATGAGCTTGAGGGTGGGCCGATGGCCAGTGTCGTTAAGTTGGCGGAACACCTTGAAAAATACGGCCGCCGCTTGCTTCGCGGCCAAATCGTTCTGACAGGCTCCCCATTGCCACTTTTTCGAGTGACGGTCGGCGAACTCATCGAGGTACAATGCGATCAGTTTGGCAAGCTTGCGACAGTGCGCGTTGAAGGCTAGTTCGATCTCACCACTCCCAACCCACAGAAAGCCGCGGTTCAGCTATTAATTTACTATAAGCCAGTGGATTCCTCCCTTTCGCAAATCGATGTGACTTGCTTCTTTGATGGATGGTACGGATGGGCGATGCGTAGTCGCCTGGAACCGATCAACCCAACGCTGCGTTAGTTAAGGATTTGAAGGCACACGGATTACTCGATGATACACTCGTGATTTGGGGCGGCGAGTTCGGACGGACTCCGTTCGTTCAAGGCGACATCACCAATCGCAAAGCCCACGGACGCGATCACCACACGCGTGCGTTCACGATGTGGATGGCCGGTGGCGGTGTCAAACCGGGACACATCCATGGCAGCAGCGACGAGTTCGCGTTCCACGTTGCCGAAGACCCCGTCCATGTCCGTGATCTGCAAGCGACACTCCTACACCTCTGTGGCATCGATCATGAACGTTTCACGTATCATCATCAGGGGCTGGACTTCAAATTGACCGGCGTCGAGCCAGCCAGCGTGGTGAAGCAAATTCTGGCGTAGGGCAGGCTGGTCGGGCATGCCGGGATAGGCCGAACCAGGGTGACCGGGCGGGAGGCTGTCGGGATACCAGTGTCCCGGTGGCAAGTGGTACGAATGGTCGGGCGGGAGCCGGGGCCAGATGTGTGGTGGCAACTGATTCTCAATGCTCACCGGCGGTTTGGGTTCCGGTGGCCAGAAGAGATCACCGGGCCACCATGGCAGTCGTGGGCCGGGATCGGGGGTGCCCGCCGGATAGTCGTCGGGCCAGACCGGAGGTTCGGGTTCGGGCAACGGTGGGAACACGTATGGTCCATCGTCTTCCTCTTCGGGTTCGTACGGCGGTTCGTTGCCGGGTGGAACGAACGATACGGTGGCTCATCGGGTTCGTAGGCGTGGCTCATCGCAATGCACTCCGCTGCAATGAATTTGCAGTGTCAAAAACGTTGCGTTCGCTTGGGGGGAATCGTAACGTATCATGCATTTTGTCTCGAAACCGTTTTCAGTTCTCGTCTACTCGAGACTCTTCACGAAGACTGTTGCTTCCGCTGTACTTTTTTCAATTTGCGAACCAGGGCGACCACGCCGGTTCGTTCAGAGTGCCCAACCTCGCGGCGTCACTTTCGCCGCGAAAAACGCACGTCTTTTGCAGTGCTTCCGCAATCGAGAGAGTCTCGGCTATCTCCCTTCGGCTGGCACGGCTGAGCCATCACAACCCCAAGTTGGCGAATCTCCGCCGAGACTATCTCGCTCTCACCTTTCAGCCGCGCTCTAAGTTCATTCGCCGTTTGCTTCGGCTCCTGCGAGCCGGACGGTGAAAAACCATGTTCGGGTTAACAGGTTGGAGCATCTTTGAACGCCTCTGCTTTTGACTTTATCCGGCGGATTCCGCGAATGCCTCTTGCTGGCCGTCCAAGCATGTGGACTTTCGAAGCCAGCGCAGAACAGTTCATCTGGGCTCACTACCCTATCTGAATTTTTACCAATCGTCGCGATTGTACTGCTTCGGTGATTGGCCGGACTTCGCGGTGACCTTGATGGCACTCAGCTTGCCTTCCTGAAGGGATTCAAGAGTCACCTTGAAACGCCAGTCGTCGCCAAAGTCGTAGTGGAAAACCATCGTTTCACCGATTGAGAGCGGTACTTCACCGATTCGCATCTCATTGGCAAAGTGACTGGCATCTTCCAAATGGGGTCCGACAACGTTGATCGAGTTGCCCGCCGCGTCTCGCAATTCAAACTGATACAAGTGCTCGAAATCAAAACGGAAAGCCATCAATATCGCATCGGCAAGTTCATCGAGAACAGCGTCCGCCGGAGCCACCATTCGCCGCCAAATTTTTCCAAGCGATACTTTAAAAGTGTGATTGCCTTCGCGAAACGCTGGTTCGGATCGCGTGAGTGTTTTCGCCCATGCGGGAAAGATCGGTTGCAGCTTCTCGTGCAAGAAATCGGTTTTTTTATTTTCGTAAGGGCCTAAGTTGCAAGTCACAACAAACATTGCATCGCCGAAGCCCGTACGCTCGATCCGACGCACGTTCGCAGCCTTTCCGGGTTTCGGCTTCGCGTCGCATTCCAGTCGCAGCCATCCGAATTGGTGCAACAAACAAAGGGCGACTGAATTTTCAACGCCGTAGAGGATTCCGAAGCGATCGTCGTCCACCACGGTGACTTTCTCCTGCAAACGAAGGTAGACGTTTCGGATCTCGTTCACCAAGCCACTGTCCCCACGGCTTCGCATGCCGACGCAATCCCATGATGCATCGTACAAGCAGCACGCCATCAGATTGAAAAAACGTTCGGTGGAATTGAGCGACTGCCACTGCTCCAGCATGGCTGGATCAATCAAGACGATGCGTTTGGGTTTGGTCTCGCCCACCGCCAATCTGGCACCGCGTAGCAACATGAACAAGCCCATCAGCGTCGGGAATGAACGCAGTTGTGGACGCTTCAAATCATGCGGCATTGGTTCGACCATGGTCTCGTTCAGTTCCGCAAGCACTCGCTGTGGCAACGCAAAGTAGGCGCTCGTCGTCTGAATTCCCGTTCCAATCACGTTGATCAACGTTTCAATATTCGTCAGCAGTGGACCCGGCAACCGTTCGTCGATTTTCGTTTGCTGAAGCACGGCTTGGTGTTCGGGGGAGAACTCGGCACCAAATAGATTCCGGATATCATTCATGGGAATTTTGATTGGTGAGAAGTGTTCCGTCGTGACTGCTCATTGGACTCGATCAAGCGAGACAATAGAATTCCTGTGAACACTCTTCACAAGGGCCGGCCGACTTGCAGGTCGGTCGGCAGCCTGAAAACCCAACCCACGATCGTAGCGGAAGCGAATCAACATGGCTCGCAAGAAAAAGGCGACTTCCAGCCAATCAACGCTTGAAAAACTTGCCGCCGCGATCGGTGCGTGTGGTAAGTCGGCAGCCTGTTGCTCGGGCATGATCGAGGCGGATGACTTCGAGATCACCATTGCGGATGCGGGCCTGCTTCCACTGCCAATGCGAGCGAAGCATGTTCGTGAGCTTGGTGACATCGCGAAACCAGCCCCCTACGGCAAGCGGACGGAGACCATCGTTGACGCGGCCGTCCGCAATTCACTAGAAATCGACTCCGCGAAGGTTCAACTGTCGGCAGCGTTGCAACGTGCGATCGACGACCAATTGCCAGTCATTGAACGTGGCCTCGGCTTGCCCCCGGGACGGCTAAAAGCGGAACTTTACAAGTTGCTGATCTATCCCACCGGCGGTCGATTCAGGAAGCATCGTGACAGCGAAAAGCGCAAAGGTATGGTCGGATCCCTGATCGTGGTGTTGCCGTCCAAATTCAAACGAGGCTCACTGCTTGTTTGGGAAAAGGACCGACCGCGGCGGTTCGATTTTGGCCAAGCGCGGCTGGAGCAAACCGCCGAGTACGTCGCGTTCTACGCCGATTGCGAGCACGAAGTCGAGCGAGTCGAAAGCGGTGTCCGCGTTTGTCTGGCATTCAACTTGATTGTTAAGCCGTCCGGAAAACGCAAACGCAAGCCCAGCGATGCGGCTGATCCGGTTGTTGTGGATGCACTTTCGGATCGTCTGGCGGCTCACCCGCAAAAACCGATCGTCTTCCCGCTCGATCATCACTACACAGCGGCAGGTTTGAAGCCGAACTTGTTGAAGGGTGCCGACCGAGAAATTGCCGAGCAAGTCCGCTTGGCATCGGAACAACTCGGATGCCGACTGTACTTCGGTCAAGTCTCGCGGCACCTGTGCCAGTATGCGGACGATGGGAGTTTTGGGTATGAGCGAAGAGGCTATCGGAGTGGTCCGGTCGACTACGACAACTTGAACATTGGCGAGTCTTACAACGATGAAATCGTCATCGACGGCTGGAAAGATGCCTCGGGAAAGAACGTTTCGCTCGCGGAGTTACCGTGTGACGAGACCATGTTGGCTTGCACCACGCCGGTCGAACAATGGAAACCGACCCGGCAGGACTACGAGGGCTACACGGGGAACGCCGGCAATACGCTTGATCGCTGGTATCACCAGTCTGCGGTCGTGATTTGGTCAAACGAACACCATGCTCAGATCGTCGTTCAAATGGGTATTGAGTATGCGATCGAGCAATTGCTTTCGAAGCGTGGTGAATTGCAATCGGTGCCGGACGACGATTTGGAATCCGCATGCGACGAATGCCAGTCGCTCGCCGAAGCGATCATCGACAAGTGGCCCGAGCGGTTGTGGCGACACGCTCGAGGCGAGAAAGAAGATCAAAAGGAACTGAAGAAGTTTGCCGATGAGCTGCCCTCGTTCGACGATCCCGATTTGATCGGCCGCTTTTTGCAATCGCTTGCTGGTCGGGATTGGACATTTAACTTGGACAAGTTGGTGGTCCAGTCGTGTTGCAGGATGGGTGCCGACGTAATGCTACCGATCTTGCAGTCGTGTCTGTCATCTCCACCGCCAACGAATCAGTATGGACGAATCGCGGCCGAAGGGCTTGCAGATCGCGATGCCAGTTGGATCCAAAAACTAGCCACGGACAAAAAGCATGCCGGGTTGGCGACTGCCGACTTGGCCGGACTGATCGAGATCGCGACAGCGAGGCTGATTGCTTACGTCGAGAAACTGGAACATGGTTCGTATCACCGTTCGTTTGAAGATGTACAGGCACCTTGGAAGCGACTGTTTCAAGCCGCCATCGTGATCCGTGACGACGACACCCTCGCAAAGCTTTTCGACTTATTGCGGCGCGCGCCGACATGCTTTCCTATACGAACTTTCCAAGTGGCCGCAGCCAACGAGATCGACTGCTTTAGCAATAAGCTTGGTGGCGAAATTTCAGCGACGCTGCGAGGTTGGATTCATGAACTCAACGAATTTCTTACAGCCGCCACCAACTGCGAGCCCACACCTCCCCAAGACTTTTCGCGACCCAATCAAACAGACTGCGATTGCCGATTCTGTTTGGAGATGCAAACTTTCTTGGTGTCGCCCACCCAAGAAACGACCCGGATCGCGGCCCGCGAAGATCGACGTCACCACCTCGTTGACGTGATCCGGAGCAAGAAACTTGACGTCACTACCGCCGTTGAGAAAACATCCAGTCCCCACAAGCTCGTTCTTAGAAAGACCAGCGGTTCGTTTGATCGAGCACTCAAGCAATATCACAACGATCTCAAGCTTCACGCGTCGCTACCGAAAATCGAAGGCTGATCATCGTTGATCCGCTGCGTCAGATCTGTCCACATTTTTCGTTGTTCGCGCCAGTCATGGGTTTTGGCGATCGGGCGGACTTCGCGTTCTAGGATCTGGTCGCGACCTTGCACGGTTCGTGGCAAGGCGAGGATCTGTTCTTGGATGTCGGGGGCCAGATTGTCGAGCCACATGATTTGGGACATGCGAGTCGTTGAGATCTGGCCGTAGTGGGCTAGTTCACTTTGGTTGATGATGACGCCGTCGCGGACGAGATCGCGGCAGCGATGGGCAAGGGCGAGCAACCGCGTGATCCGTGGGACTCGGCCGAGCGGCTTGTCAGGGGCCTTGCCGTTGGCGAGCGACTTACTGCCGTTGCGGCGAGTTTGAACGTGGAAGGACCGGTTGATTGTGAGTTTGGCGTTCATGCGGGCACCTCCATGCTTTCGGCGGTCAGGCTTTGCATGCCGGTTTCGTGGAACGTGATGCCGACGTTGCCCTCGACGCCGTCGAAGTCGACTCGGTCAACAAGCAGCGACGTGAGACGGACCTGTTCGCGGGGCTGAATCGTTTGCCACAGTTCCTCAAAGCCGGCGAGCAGTTGCCGGACGTCGGCGGTGTCGATGGCTTGGGATTTGAGCGATTGGAGTTCGGTGCCAATGGCTTTGAGCCGGTCTTCGGCTGTGTCGATCCGTTTTTGAAGTTCGGGTAGCCCAGCGACTCGGCCGTTGTTGGAGACGTTGGCGGCGATCGCCCGCAATTTCTCGTGATCGTTTCTGAGTTGCCGTTGCAGCGATTTGCGTTCGGCTTCGAGGTTGTCGTGGAGTGATGCGGATCGTGATTCGATTTGCCCGATAGTTTGATTGAGCAGGTCTTCGTCGGTGCCGATGGTTTGAATTTGCTCAATGACAAAGCGTTCGATCTCACCGGCGGGCACGGACGGTGCCGGACATTCCGACCAACCCTTTTGCATCGCGGTGCCACAAACGTAGTAGCGGTACCTCTTGTTGCCTTTGCAGCTGTACGAGTGCGTCATGGGTCGGCCGCAAGCTTTGCACCAGATCAGGCCCTTTAGCAACGCGTTATGCTTGTTGCGAACACCGGTGCCGCCGGAATTTCCGTTGGCCTTCAGTTGTGTTTGGACTCGCTGGAAGAGATCGGTGGGCACGATTCCGTCGTGTTCGCCTTCGTGCGTTTCGTCTTTGTAGCGAATCTTGCCGATGTAGGTGACGTTGGTCAGCAGTTTATAGACCGCGTTTTTTGTGAACGTGCGACCGCCGCGATGATCGCCTTTTTTGGTGATCCATTGTTTGGTTGTCCAACCACGCTGTCTCAGCTCTTTGACGACGGGCAACAGTGAGCGATACTCGATATACAGATTGAATATCTGGCGAACGCGATCGGCTTCGGTTTCGTCGACTAGCAATTTTGTGTTCTTCACTGTGTAGCCAAGCAGCGGCATTCCGCCGGACCATTTGCCGCGGCGGCGCGAGGCGGCCACCTTGTCACGAATCCGTTCGCTGATCATTTCTCGCTCGAATTGAGCAAACGACAACAGCACATTGAGCACTAGCCGGCCCATCGACGTTGATGTGTTGAACTGCTGTGTGACGCTGACGAACGAGACGCCGTGTTGGTCGAACGTTTCGACGATCTTGGTGAAGTCGAGCAGCGATCGGCTAAGGCGGTCGACCTTGTAAACGATCACGCAGTCGATCTCGCCGGCCGCGATGTCTGCCAGCAATCGCTGTAACGCCGGCCGTTCCATGTTGCTGCCCGTGAATCCGCCGTCGTCGTAGGACTTGGGGATGACTTCCCAACCCTCGTGCTTTTGCGAAGCGACGTAAGCCTCGGCGGCGTCACGCTGAGCATCGAGCGTACTGTATTCTTGCTCGAGTCCCTCTTCGGTGCTCTTTCGGGTGTAGATCGCGCATCGCACGGTCTTCTTTGGGTTCTTCTCGGAATTGAGTGGCTTGAGGTGGTGACCTGATCCCGGGCGCGCCCAGGGCTTAGGATGGCCGCTCAAGGAGATTGCCAGAATGAGCAAGAAGCCCCTCAAAGACACCAGCAAATCACGGCGTCAGTTTACCGATCAATTTAAGAGCGATGCAGTTCAGATGCTGCTCGACGGCCATACCGCGAGTTCAATCGTTGACCGGCTCGGCCTTACAGGTACAAACTTGCTGTACCGATGGAAACGAGAACAGTTGCGACAAAGTGGCCCCGTTGCTTCGTCGCTCGACAGCCGGGTCAAAGAATTGGAAGCCGAGCTGAAGAGAGTCGAGCGAGAGCGTGACATTTTGAAAAAAGCATTATCTATTTTCAGCCGAAGCGATTGAGTGATCGATTCGTCGCGGCGGCAGAAGTCATTGATTCGACGAAAGCATCGGCCACCGAGGTCTGTCAGGTTCTTTCACTCTCGCGAAGCTCGTTCTATGGATTCCAAGAGGCGACTGAACGAGATGAGTCAACGCGGGCAGAGGAGCTTTCCCCAATGATCATCGACATCTTTTGGAAGCATCGGCGACGCTATGGAGCCCGACGAATCAGCAGTGAATTGTCTGATCGCGGCATTGTCGCTTGCCGAAGAACCGTTGCGGAATCAATGAAATTGCAGGGTTTAAAAGCGATTCAGCCCAAGTCGTTTCAACCAAAGACTACCGACAGTCGGCACCGACTGGGGTACAGTCCAAACTTACTTCTGGATCGCTTTGAACTCAACGCAGTCAACAGATTGTGGGTCGCCGACATCACTTACATCCCCATAGCAGGTCGTCGCTTCGCTTATTTGTCCATGACCATGGACCGCTTCTCGCGACGACTCATCGGATGGAAACTCGATGTAACGATGACCGAGCAACTTGTCGTTGGAAGTCTGAAAGATGCGATTATGATTCGACAGCCCGAGGGTGACTTGATCCATCACAGCGATCGCGGTGGCCAGTACGCTGGCAATCGCTTTCGCCAGATCCTTAAGCGTTCATCAATTCGACAGAGCATGAGTCGCGCTGGCGACTGTTATGACAACGCATTCATGGAAAGTTGCTTTGGAACAATCAAGACTGAACTCGAGACGACCGAATACGAGACTGTATCTGAAGGAGAGCGTGAACTCGGAAGTTACTTCAGCTATTACAACCAAGATCGAAAGCACTCGAGTCTTGGCTACCAAACACCCAACCAGTTTGAATCCACTCACCCAGGTCGAGAATAAGCCCTGGGCGCGCCCGGGATCAGGTCACCACCTCAGCTCACGCGCGTGCGTCCGAAGAGGTTTTCTAGGCATCGCTGCGATGTCCGAAGTCGGATTTGGTACTCTGTGAGTGCCGGGCGAAGCGGAGAAATCCCAAAGCCGAAACTTTCAGCGTTGGTCACACGCGAAGAGGATCTATCGGAGATTCAGAAGTGGTTAGACAGCCCGAACGGGATGGTCGTCGTGGTTGGGCCGACGGGTAGCGGAAAGTCGACGCTCATGTATGGCATGGCTGAAGAACTAAGCTCATCCGCCACAATCGTAATTACACTCGAAGATCCCGTAGAGCGTGAATCCAGTGAGATGACTCAGCTCCGGATTGGTTCCGGCACGAGCGATCTGGATCTCGCCGACGCCGTCGAGGTGTCGCTTTGCTTCGACCATTTGCAGGACCGCCGCAATGCGTTCGCTTTCGATGCGTCTTTGCTGCGGCGAGACGGAGGTTGCCAACTCGATCACGTTGACCAGTCGTGTGTCGCCGTCTGCTTTGTCATGGTCCCGTATTTCATGTTCCAAAGCGGTGAGGCGGTGGATGGTGACTTCGGCGGAGAACGTCGATCCGTCTTTGCGGCGACCTTTTACGTGTATCGGCGGACCGCTGGTCGGTTCGCTCAGTTGTGCCAGGATGCACGCGGGGTGTGACTCATTCGCACCGTTGGCGGCTTGTGGAAAAACAATGGCGACCGACCGGCCAAGCAATTCCGCTTCGGAGTAGCCGAACGTCCGTTCGGCGATCGGGTTGACCGCCTCGATCAATCCCTTGGAATTGCCCAGGAGTATCGCACTGTTGGCCGCCTCCAGCAGCAAACTGGCGAGGCGATTGTGACGCAGGGGATGGGGTGGGGTCGGCATGCTGTGGGTCTCGCAATCGTGAACGCTTCGTTGCGGGGAATACGTTTGTGCATACCCAATGCCGCTAACAGGGTTTAGGTTCCGAAGACTGAATCATCTTTCGGCATGGGGTTCGCTTTGGATTGATTTTGCGAATCGCGATGGTTCCGACTCTTGCATTCTTCTCGTCAATGCTAGCTTATGTCATTGGTCCAATCGGTCGAGCACGTCGTGACTCGTTTTCATGCAAAGGTGAGCACGCGACCGCCTGAAGATGCGTCGGATGAAAAGACACTTGCGTTTGAACAGGCGATTCGACGAGCGGGCCACCGCGGGTTGGATCGTATTGAAGTGATGCTGCGAGATGGCGAGATCGTTTCGTCGGGTCGTGTGAAGTCGTACTACCTCAAGCAACTCGCCCAGGAAGCCGTGCGGTCGCCTGCGATCGGTCTGCAAATCCGAAACAACGTCCGCGTTGAGCTTTGAATCCAACAAGTCCACAGGAGATCCAACCCATGCGCGCCATCGTCATCTACGCCACTTGCGAAGGGCAAACCGAACAGATCGCACAGCGAATCGCCAAAGGCATGACCGCCGGCGGTGTGCCGACCGACACGTTTGACGTGACTCGGCATGACATCACCGAGTTGGCGGTGGAATCGTACGAGGCGGTCGTCTTGGGATCGTCGTTGCACTACGCCCAGCACGATCCGCGAATCGCTTGGTGCATTCGTCAACACCGTGATTTGCTCGCCGATATCCCGGCCGCGTTCTTTTCGGTGAGCCTTGGAATCGTCAGCAAGAGATTCAAGGATCGTGCCGAGGCCAGACGGCTTGCCGACGAGTTTTTGCAGGAAGAAAACTTCACCCCATCGCGTCGAGCCTGTTTCGCCGGAGCCCTTCGCTACTCTCGATACGGATGGCTGAAGAAACGGCTGATGCACTGGATCGCCGAGAAGTCATGGCGTCCCACCGAACTGAATCGCGACTACGAATTCACCAATTGGGATAACGTTGACGACTTTGCAAGCGAGTTCGCTAAGTTCATTCACAGTTGTCGGCGAGAGCCAACGCCACAACCTCGATTCGCCTTCACACGCAAGCCGCAACGCGAATACAGCGTCCACGCGAATGCGTCACCGTGAGAATTCTTTTCGCAACCGGATCAGAAACTTGGCACCTTGTTCAGGAGCATCACCGACTTGGATGTCGCCACCGTGTGCTTCCACGACCCGCTGAGCGATGGACATTCCAAGTCCGGTGCCGCGGGCCTTCGTGGTGTAGAAGGGCTCGAAGAGTTTCTCGCGTTGCTCCGCGTCCAAGCCGGGACCGTTGTCTTCCATTTCCACCAAGATCATTTCGGGTCCGTCGCACTTGCAGCGAACGTGAATGCAAACCGGATCTTCGCAAGCGGCCAAGGAATTTTCAAACAGATTGCGAAACACTTGTTCCATTCGCAACACGTCCACCTTCACCGGACACCCACAATCGGCGTCGACGAGTTGTGCGTCGCGGTTGCCGCGAACTTTGGACAGGTAACCCCAAACGCGTTGCCAGACTTCGTGCAGTAGGACGGATTCTCGGTGCAAGTGAATCGGAGCGGCAAACTGCCTGACCTCCTCCAAAGTATTGTTCAGTTCCGTCGCGGCGCGGGCGACCGAATCGACTTCTTCGCGGCACTCGGATTCGATTGGAATATCGAGTCGCAGGATTTCGACGGCGGTTTGGATGCGATGCAGTGCGTTGCGACTTTCGTGAGCCAGACCGGCGACCGTTTGACCGATCGCGGCCAAGCGATGATCCCTCGCGGCGGCTTCTTGTGCTTCGATGACATCGGTGACGTCGACTCCGATCCCCAGCACGGCGGTGATGGTGCCGTCTCTATTTTTCAAAGTGGAATTGGACCAGCGGATCTGCCGAACGCGGCCGGTGGTCGTCAGGACTCCGTTGCAAACCCCCGAACATTGGTTGCCATCCACAGCGGTATGAAAGACTTCGCGAAGACGAACGCGTTCAACTTCGGGGATGCAGTGCTCGATGTATTCTTTGCCCACCAATTGCTCCTGTTGCCAACCGGTGACCTTGGTGAAGTGTTGATTGACTCGCACCACGCGTCCTTGCAGGTCGAGCACGACGATGAAGCCTTCAGCCGTATCCAAAATCTGGTTGGCAAATTGTTGCTGTTGATGAAGCTCCATCTCAATGCGTTTTTGGCGGGCGATCCGCGCGACGCTCTGACGGATCACATCCGGATGGACCGGTTTGAGCATGTAATCGGTCACACCCAACCGAAACGCCTTGATCGTGCTTTCCACATCGGCGAAGCCGGTCACAACAATGAACTCGGCTTGGGGAAGCCATTCGGTGAGTTCGGGGAGCGCGTCTTCGACGTTCCCATCCGGCAGCAAGCGATCCAAAATCACCAGCTCGACATCATCTCGAACGCCAGCATCACGGATTTCGCCCAGGCTGCTGACGACCCGCACTTGGTGTCCGTCCAATTCCAAAACGTCGACCAGGTTAGCTTGCCCGTCGGGATCGTCTTCGACGAGCAAGATGTTTAGCTCGTCTCTCATTTTTGATCCCCGGCGAAATGGGTGCGTGGATGGTACTGGGTGTGCTTTTACCCATCATACCGACCTCGCTTCCCCGCGACAGGGAACACGCTATTGGATCATCCCATGAGCATCCGCCCGTTCTCGCAATCGTTTCTGTCTTGGTTAGTTTTGTTTGGCTTCGCGATCTTCGAAGGCATCTTTCGGTGGTTCGTATTGGAACGACATCTATCGGCGATGGTTGCTCAGCCGATTGGCATCACGATGGTGTTGGCAACCGGGGTGATCCTCGCTTGCCAGTTCCTCCAACGCGGATGGTTCCCAACTGGCTCGATACCGTTGGTGGGGGCCGGATGCCTTTGGGTGGTCAACACCGTCGCATTTGAATTTGGGTTCTTTCACTACGCGGTGGGTGTTCCCTGGGAAACGATCGTAGTGAATTACAACGTCACGACCGGACATCTGTTCCGATCGGTATGCTGTTGACGGTCTTTGTGCAGTTGTTGGCTGCTCGTGTTTTGGATGTGGGAAGCACGAAGCAAGCTGCGTTGCGATGAGGGTCAGTCGGTTGCCGGTTCGGTCGCGGCTTGTGTGAGACGTTTGGCAAACCAATCGGCGGCCAGTTCGGCGACTTCATCGAGCTTGCCCGTTTCGGAAAACAAATGAGACGCACCGGCAATCACTTCGAGTCGGCTTGTACCAGCAACGGATCGGCAGGCGGCTTGATTTGCGGACAGCACCGACCTGTCCGAATCGCCGACGATGAATAACGCCGGTGCCGTCACGTGCGTCAGCCATGGCGACGCCAGATCGGTTCGCCCGCCTCGTCCGACGATGGTTTGCACTGTGGTGGGATGATCCGCTGCGTAAACGATGACCGCCGACATGCCGGTTCCGGAACCAAACAACCCCAGCGGTAACGCTTGCAGTTCGGGTTGTTGTTGTGCCCACGTGATCGCTTCGCCCAATCGTTCGGCCAACAACGAGGGCTTGAAAGAATTGTCGCGTTCGGAAGATTCCGACTCGGTCAAGAAATCAAACAACAGCGTTGCCATGCCGGATTGTCTCAGTCGATTGGCAATGTGTTCGTTCCGTGGGCTGACACAGCTACTGTCACTTCCATGAGCGAACACAACCAGGCCGGTGACAAGCGATTCGGCGGAATGCTCGGGAACCGTCAACACCGCTTTGAGTCGTCTTGGTCCAATCCGGTGGCTGGTGAGTTTTGAGGAAGCGAGATGATTCATCGAAAGACTCCGTTTCAAAATAGCGGCGAAATCAAATGCCCATTTGCGATAACACGTCAGCGAATTGGCCGGCGGTTTGGGTCAGGTGCGGGTGGTTCTCGGAGAATTTTTCGGTCGACTGGTAGAACCGTTTGGCGAGATCGGATGACCTGATGTCAAAACGGTCCAGGCTGTCTTGGATTTCATGGATCGCGATTTCAAGTTGTTCACGCTCGGCGGAATCCAGGCCGTCGAGTTCGGCGAGCTGGTCGTGAAGCTTCCGCAGTGTAGTTTGCAGCGACTCTTGCATGATGGTGGACTCAAAGCGGGGAACGGGGGTGACTGATCCTGGAACGTCGCACGTCGTATTCCAGTCGCGAGATGATGCATCGGAATGCGTTGTTTTTGCTTGATGTGGTCCTGAAAGCACGGGTGCGTGCAAGGACGCACGGTTTGGTTGGTTTGAGTTTTGGTTTGACGTGGAATCGTGGCGGTAACGGCGGTGCATCGTTGGGGGAGAACTCGACGCAGAGGCGGGGAGACGCGGGGACGCAAAGATTCAAGGTTTCTGATCTTGTTCTGCGTTGCCACCGTCCCACCAAAGCTCCGCGTCTCGTCGCCTCCCCGACTCTGCGTCAAACCTCTCCATGTCCACCATCCAAACCACCGCCTTCACCACCCGCGGCGTGACCAAGGTCTATCGCATGGGCGAAGTCGATGTTCATGCGTTGCGAGCCGTTGATGTTGAGATGTTCGCCGGGGATTTTGTGGTCATCTTGGGCGCATCGGGTAGCGGCAAGTCGACGCTGTTGAACATCCTTGGCGGGTTGGATGGGCCGAGTGCGTGTGAAGTTTCGTTTCGTGATCAATCGTTGTCCGATGCCGACGAAGACGCGTTGACCGAGTATCGCCGCGAGCATGACGGGTTCGTGTTTCAGTTCTAAAAGTCGCTGACATCGCCAAGGATTCGCTGGACCCGGCCGAAACATTGCGGTTGGTCGGGCTTTACGATCGCCGCGACCACCAACGGTAAAATCGGCCGGTCCAACGGATTGGAAACGGATGTCACCAGTGGTTTGGATGCCAACGATTTATTGGTGCTGCATCCGACCGAGTCGATTCAGTCAGGTGTGAAGGTGGTGTCGGAGTAGCGATTGGTCCCAAACTTCATACTAGCTCCCTTTTTTTTCCCGCAAAGCGAGGGAAGAAAGGGAGCCAGTGTGTTTCGGTGAAGGTTCTTTGCTCTCTCACTCGCGCACCGACGCACGCCTCCGTCACAACCTGTGCACACACGCACGATTGCCCGTCGCCTTTTCATCATTTCTCACTTGGCACACCGACTGCGATTCTCACCTACCAAGACAAACGTTTCGCGTGATGCCGATTTGGGAAATCTAACCATGAAAATCCTGCTCCCCACCGATGGCTCGCAGCCCGCCAGTGATGCCGTCGACCTTGTCAAAACACTCGCACAAAACCGCGACATCGACGTTGTTGTGTTGACGGTTTCGTATGACCCGGCTCATTATTCGATGCAGCCCTGGGTTACCGAATGGACCGAACAAGAGAACCTCCGAACCAAAGCGATCCTGGAGGCTGCCGAAACGTCACTCAAAGACGTTTGCAAATCTGTCACGCTCGTCCACGGCTCCGGCGCAACGGTGCCCTGCATCCTGGACAAAGCCATGTCGCTGAAGCCGGACTTGATCGTTCTGGGTGCGAAGGGGCACTCCGCCGTGCGACGTGTTTTGCTGGGCAGCGTGTCCGACAGCATCGCCACCAGCGCGACGTGTTCCGTCGTTGTGGTTCGATCCAAACCGGAATCCGGCAGTGGTATCCAACGCATCGTCCTTGGATTCGATCAATCCATTGCATCACGCGAAGCGGTGGCTGAACTCACGCAGTGGAACCTGCCGCGTGATCGCCAAATCGACGTCATCAGTGTGGTGCCGCAGCCCTATGACTACGCGGACGAAGGCTACATTGGTGTTCCCATCACCGTTGATCCGAAACAAGTCGATCGGTTGGACGAAGCCGCCGAACGAATGGCCAGTCAGATCGCAGAGCACTTTCCGCATACAAACGCCAAGACGCCCGTGGCCGCTCACGTGGGCGAAGCGATCGTGCAAGCCGCTGAGGACGACGACGCGGGATTGATTGTCGTCGGTGACACCGGACACAGTCTGCTGGGCCAGTTGATGTTGGGAAGCACGTCGAAGTATGTGCTGCGTCATGCCCCATGCAGTGTTTGGATTTCGCGTCATCACTGGACATCGGACGTGGAAGCGGAAGAGGTGTCTGATGCTGTCGCCGCAAGTTGACCCGTGGACGATCGCTTCGGCGAAGATTGTCGAGATGCACGATGAAACGCCGGGCGTGACGACGTATTACATGGAGCTTTCGGCTAGCGATGCTAGAGAAGCGTACTCGTCGCTACCCGGGCAATTCAACATGTTGTATTTGCCGGGCGTCGGCGAGTCCGCGATCTCGCTCAGTCGCCTGGCGTCTCCGGGAGATCCGTTGGTTCACACAGTGCGAGCCGTCGGGAACGTGACGCAGTCACTGGCCAGGCTCACGCCGGGGGATTCGATCGGAATCCGCGGTCCGTTCGGTTCGCATTGGCCGATCGAGGACGCTCGTGGAAACGATTTGGTTCTGGTTGCCGGCGGAATCGGCCTCGCACCGCTGCGCCCCGTCATTGAACACGTCACCGAACATCGGGACGAGTTTGGACGAGTGAGCCTGCTGATCGGTGCTCGAACGCCCGCGGACTTGCTGTACGCTGACCAGTACGACGCGTGGTCAAGCTGCGGAATCAACGTGCAAACGACGGTGGATCGAGCGTTAAAGAACTGGAACGGCCACGTCGGCGTCGTCACATTGCTGTTGAATCGTTTGAGCATTGAGCAACCCAGTCGTACGGTGCTGTTTTGCTGCGGCCCCGATGTCATGATGACGTACGCGATCCGTGCGGTACGCGAACGTGGTATTCCGCGTGACAACCTTTGGCTATCCCTTGAACGCAACATGAATTGTGCGATCGGTCACTGTGGTCATTGCCAATTGGGACCGTACTTCATTTGCAAAGACGGACCGGTGCTGCGCTATGACCAAGTCAATCGTTTGATGCGGGTGGATTCGCTATGACCAAGAAACGGCTCGGCGTCTTCAAATTTGCTTCCTGCGACGGTTGCCAGTTGTCATTGTTGTCATGCGAGGACGAGCTGATCGAACTGGCCGGAAAGATTGAAATCGCTCACTTTTTGGAAGCCAGCAGCCATGTCGGTCCGGGACCGTTCGATGTCGCTTTGATCGAAGGTTCCATCACCACGGCTGCAGATGCGAAACGCATTCGTGACATCCGCAGTCAATCGAAAACGCTGATCACGATCGGAGCGTGCGCGACGGCGGGTGGTATCCAGGCGCTGCGGAACTGGGCCGATCACGAAGAGTTCATCGCTTCGGTCTATGCACATCCCGAGTACATTGAAACGCTTGCCACCAGCACCGCGATCGCGGACCACGTCGCGGTTGATTTTGAATTGCGAGGATGCCCGATCGACCGGCATCAATTGCTTGAAATTCTGGCGGCCCTGATCGCCGATTGCCATCCACGAACACCGCGACACAGCGTTTGTTTGGAATGCAAACGCCGCGGAACAGTGTGTTTGGTCGTCACTCGGGGTTTACCGTGCCTCGGCCCGATCACCCAAGCGGGATGCGGTGCGATATGCCCTGCCTACGATCGGCCGTGTTACGGATGTTTCGGCCCGGCGGCCCAAGCGAACTGCCCCGCGTTATCACAGCATCATTTGAGCGGCGAAACAACCGCGACCCAGATGATTCACGCACTGCGTAACATGAACGCGGCGGCGAACGTGTTTCAAATCGAAAGCGATCGACTGGAGGGAAACGTGGGATAGGCTTCCAGCCTGTCATTCATCGCAACGACAGGCTGGAAGCCTATCCCACATTGATCATGACCAACGAACGAAAAATCACGGTCAATGCGTTGACGCGAGTCGAAGGCGAGGGGGCACTTCATATTCGTGTTCGCGGCAATGCTGTCGAAAGCGTGAAGCTGTCGATCTATGAATCGCCACGCTTCTTTGAATCGTTTTTGCGGGGTCGAGCGATCGAGGAAGTCCCCGACATCACCGCTCGGATCTGCGGCATTTGCCCGGTCGCCTACCAAATGACCTCCGTTCACGCGATCGAGAAAGCACTTGGCATCGAAATATCGCCCGGCATCCGCACGCTACGGCGGTTGTTGTACTGTGGCGAATGGATCGAAAGTCATGTGCTGCACATCATTATGCTCAACGCACCCGATTTTTTTGATTGCCACAGCGGCATCGAACTGGCCGAGCGATTTCCCGATCGTATCAACGATGGTTTACGCATCAAAAAGACCGGAAACCAGTTGTTGGAGGTTCTGGGCGGTCGAGCCATCCATCCGGTCAATGTTCGTGTCGGCGGGTTTTACAAGCTGCCCACTCGCGATGAACTAACGGTTTGCCTTCCTGATTTGAAATGGGCATTGCAAGCGGCAATCGAGATGACCCGTTGGGTGGCCACGTTCGATTTTCCCGAGTTCAACATCGACTGCGAATTGGTCGCTTTGCAACACGACGACGAGTATCCGATGAACGAAGGCGTGATCGCGTCGACGCGTTATCCGTCAATCTCGGTCGACGATTACGAGCACCACTTCAGCGAGCAACATGCGGCGCACAGCACGGCTTTGCAGTCCGTCCGCCGTGATCATCAGACGCCGTACTTTTTGGGACCGCTGGCACGTTTGGAATTGAACCACGCACGGCTGTTTCCGAATGCTCAGCGGCTCTTCAAAGACGTCTGCCCACCGTTGCCGATGCGAAACCGTTTCCACTCAATTATCGCTCGCAGCATCGAGGTGGTGCATGCATTGGAGGAAGCGATTGACATCATCGAAAGCTACGAGCCGCCACCGCAACCATTCATTTCGTACCAACCCAAGGCGAGTGACGGCTGCGCGGCGACGGAGGCTCCTCGTGGCATGATTTATCATCATTACCAAATCAAAGAAGACGGCACGGTTGCCTCGTCGAAGATCGTCCCACCGACGTCGCAGAATCAACTGCAGATTGAATCGGACCTTCGTGAGTATCTACCAAAATTGCTTGGCGAGCCTGACGAAATCGTTGCAGCGGAGTGCGAGAAGCTGATCCGTAACTACGATCCCTGCATCAGTTGTTCGACGCACTTCCTGACGCTGACGATGGAGCGAACATGAATAAAACGTGGGATAGGCTTCCAGCCTGTCGAGCCCAACCTGACAGGCTGGAAGCCTATCCCACGACAATCATCGGCGTGGGCAGTCCACACGGCGACGACCAGTTTGGCTGGGTGGTCGCGGAAGAACTGGAGAACACGCATGGATTGGTTGGACGCAAAATCAGCAACCCGATTGATCTGATCGGCTGGCTCGATGAAAGCGACCGCGTGATCGTCATCGACGCGGCGGTTGGACTTCCCGGCGACGTTGATTTTCAAATGCTCGGCTTCGCAAACGCCAAGGATCGCACGACCATCGGTCAGATTCGTTCGCACGGAACGCATGACATCGGATTGGAACAAACGCTGCGGATGGCAGAATCCCTCGGCAAACGAACCGATCATGTCGAACTTTGGGTCGGCAATGCGAGAAACATCGAGCGGCTCGATCCCATGTCGCCCGCTTTGATCGCGATTGCGAAATGCTGTGCCGCCGAGATTTTCCGGGAGGTCTGCGATGCACGAACGATCGCTGGTTAAGAGTTTGCTACGACAAGTCGAACAGATCGCTGCCGAAAACGGTGCGACAGAGGTGAGCGAGGTAACCGTCGAGATCGGTCCACTCTCGGGAATCGAGATCGACCTCGTACGAATCGCGTTTGATGAACTCATTTCCGTAGTGGATCTTGTTCAAAATCCTTCCAAGGACGGATCTTTAACAAGATCCACGACACCCCAAATGCGTCTCGTGATCATCGAAAGTGCACTCGCGATTGAGTGTTTGCGATGTCATCAAGAAAGTGAATTGAACACCTTCATCTTTCGTTGTCACCAGTGCGGTTCAGGCCGGGTGAAAGTCATCGCTGGCGACCAGTTTCGGTTGCTTTCGGTGACCCTAGCCGAAGGAGTTCCCCATGCCGACTAGAATCGTTCCCATCAATCAAGACATTCAAGCTGACAAAAAGGCGGCTGCCGAAACCCTTCGACGACGGTTCACGCGGCAGGGCACTTTCGTGATCAACCTGGTGTCTTCGCCCGGTTCCGGGAAAACGAGTCTGTTGGAAGCAACCTGCCGCCATTGGGGTGATCGCTTCTGCGTGGCGGTGCTTGTGGGTGATTTGGCCACCGATCGTGACGCCGAACGGTTACGGCCGTACGTGCCGGTCGAACAACTGACGACCGGCGGCGCTTGCCATCTGGAGCTGTCATTGGTCGAAAGCGGACTCGCCAAACTTCCGCCGACGCCACTGGATTTCCTATTCATCGAGAACATCGGCAATCTCGTTTGTCCGGCTTCGCATGATCTCGCCGAACACCTACGCGTCGTGCTGCTCAGCACCACCGAAGGCGACGACAAACCGGGCAAGTACCCGAAGATGTTTCGCACCAGCGACGTCATGGTGATCACCAAGACCGACTTGTTGCCACACGTACCATTCCGTGTCGATCAAGCTGTCAGCGATGCCCACCAAATTCGCGAAGACATGAACGTGATCGAAGTTAGCTCGATCCGTGATGAGGGCATCGCTGGTTGGTGCGATCTATTGAAAAAACGCCGCGAAGCTATGTTGTTCGAAGCGGTGCAACGATGACCATCACTGCCATCCCGCCGGCCACTTCGACTCGTTTCCTAATGAAGGGTTTGGTGCAAGGCCAGGGTGTCCGGCCGACCATCACGCGGCTTGCGGCCGAGCATCATATTGTCGGTTCGGTTTGCAATTCGTCTCGCGGCGTTGAAATTCATGCGGCTGCAAAACCCAGTGATTTGTTGGCTTTTGAAACCAAACTGCGAACCAGATTTCCAAACGCGGCTTTCGCCGTGGAGTCTTCAACAACGTTGTCCGAATCGAAACTAGAAAAGTTTGAGATCGTACCCAGCGAGATCGGCGATTCGATGCGGACCGTCGTGCCGCTCGATCGAGTCATCTGCGGAGACTGCGCAGCCGAAGTCCGATCGGCGACCGATTGGCGTAGCGATTACCCGTTCATCACGTGTGCCATTTGCGGACCACGCTACTCGATTCTACGCAGCATGCCGTTTGATCGAAATTCGACGACAATGGATGCGTTTCCCATGTGCCCGCGATGTAAGGCGGAATATCGCGATCCGTCGGATCGACGTTTTCACGCCCAGACCGTCTGCTGCCCGACATGCGGACCGCAATGCTGGGTAACCGATGCAGCTGGCAAACGGCTTGCTGATTCGACCGATGCGATGCGATTCATCGCCGAGCGTATTGACGAAGGGGACATCGTGGCGGTGAAAGCGATCGGTGGCTATCAATTGATCTGCGACGCAACGAACCACCAAACGGTGCAGCGACTGCGAAACCGCAAACACCGCCCCAACAAACCACTTCCCGTGATGGTTGGCGACCTAGCGTCGGCGAGACAACTGGCCTTGGTCAGTGACGCGGAGGCGTGCGAGTTGCAAAGTCCGGCTGGTCCGATCGTTTTACTGCGATCGAGATTGAACACGGGTTTATCCGATTTGATTTCTCCGCATCTGGGCACGATCGGTTTGATGCTGCCGACGTCCGCGTTGCACATGATTTTGGCGGACCGGGTTGGCCGTCCTTTGGTTGTCACCAGCGGAAACACTCACGGTTCGCCGATCATCTTTCAAAACGAAATGGCCCAAACTGAACTCGCAACCATCGCCGGTGTTTTCCTGCATCATGACCGGGACATCACGCACCCCGTCGACGACAGCGTTGTGCAATGCATTTGCGATTCACCGATGACGATCCGTGCCGCTCGAGGGATCGCACCGATCACGGTCAATCACGCATCCAACATCACTCGGCTCGCAGCGGGTGGTCATCAAAAGGTTGCGGTGGCCCTGCAAACCAATGACTCGATCGTCCTCGGGCCTCACATTGGCGACATGGAATCTGAATCGTCGCGTTTGCGATTGACCGCTAACGTGGACAGGCTGCAAGTG
This sequence comes from Rubripirellula tenax, assembly GCF_007860125.1. Classification (NCBI taxonomy): domain Bacteria; kingdom Pseudomonadati; phylum Planctomycetota; class Planctomycetia; order Pirellulales; family Pirellulaceae; genus Rubripirellula; species Rubripirellula tenax. The sequence goes on along the minus strand of NZ_SJPW01000005.1, from coordinate 94,704 downwards.
TTGTTGCAAGTTGAGTCATCGGCAGTCGTTCACGATTGGCATCCCGACTACTTCACGACGGCATGGGCTTCGCGGAACGAATGCGAAACAACGTCGGTCCAGCACCATCATGCTCATGTTGTGGGCGCGATGTTGGAACATGACCTACTCGATCAAGCCGTGCTGGGCATCGCATTCGATGGGACTGGCTATTGCAATGACGGAACCGTGTGGGGCGGCGAAGCGTTGCTGGCGACGCAGTCGGATTTCCAACGGGTCGGCCATCTGCGACCGTTTCGTTTGCCCGGTGGCGAGGCCGCGATCAAGCAACCTTGGCGAATCGCAAAGTCACTGCGGTTCCAACTCGGCCAATCAAGTGACGAATCAATTGACGATGCGTTTCGCTACGCGATGGATCATGGCCCGATCACGTCCAGTATGGGGCGTTTGTTCGATGGCGTTGCCGCGATGGTTTTGGGCATTGAATCGGTCGACGACGAAGGAGAAGCAGCGATGCGATTGGAAGCGGTGTGTGATTTGAAGGAGTCCACCTCGTACGAGTTCGTGATCCACACGTCCACCCTCCCTCCGGGAGGGTCGAGCGAAGCGAGGGGAGGGCAACGCGCAGTACCTTCAGCACTCGCCCTCCCCGCTCATTCCTCGCGACCCTCCCAGGGGGAGGGTGAAGTGATTGCACAGCCCACTCTCTTGCTGGACTGGCGACCCGTCCTGACCGCCATCCAAGACGACCTCCACCATCTTTCCCCGAACCGGATCGCGACCAAATTCCACCGCGCCGTCGCAAAACTCATCTGCGAGCTGGCGTCTCGCCACGACCGCATTCCCTGTGTGCTGTCCGGGGGCGTGTTTCAGAATCGGGTGCTGTTGGAAATGATTCAAAAATCGGCCAGCCAACGATCGCTGGACATCCGCCTACCCGGACGAATTCCCGTCAACGATGGCGGATTGGCAATCGGTCAATTGTTGATTGCCGAAGGAGACCCATCATGTGTTTAGGCATCCCCGGACAAGTCATACGTTGGATCGACCGCGATCCGACGTTCGCGAAAGCGGAGGTCGAGTTCGGTGGCGTCCTTCGCGAAGTCCACATGGCTTGCGTCCCCGAAGCGAATGAAGGGCAGTACGTGATCGTTCACGCCGGCATCGCGATTTGCATCGTTGACGAAGCGGAAGCGGCCAAGACGTTGGCGGAGTACGAACGGATGAAGCACTTCGAGGAGAATGGTGATGAAGTACCTCGATGAGTTCCGCGACATCCAAGCCGCGCGATCGTTGATCCAGAGGATTCGCCAAGCAGCAACGCGGCCATGGGTCTTGATGGATGTTTGCGGCGGTCAAACGCATAGCCTGGTCCGCTCCGGCATCGAACAGGAACTGATCGGCTCGGTCGAGTTGATTCACGGACCCGGTTGCCCGGTTTGCGTCACATCCACGCAACTGATTGATTTCGCCGTTGCTCTTTCACTGCGGCCGCAGACGATCGTCGCCAGTTTCGGTGACATGATTCGCGTCCCCGGTGCTGGCGGCTCCTTGATGCAGGCACGCAGCCGTGGCGGGGATCTGCAGATGGTTTATTCGCCCGTCGACGCGATCGAATTCGCCAAGACGCATCCTGATCACGAAGTCGTGTTCTTTGCCGTCGGTTTTGAAACCACCGCACCGGCAACGGCATTGGCGGTCATCCAAGCGGTCGAGTTGAATCTATCCAATTTCACGATCGTACCCGCTCATGTGCGAGTGCTGCCGGCGATGGAGGCCATCATGGCGATGCCCGACAATCGCGTGGAAGGGTTCTTGGCCGCCGGGCATGTTTGCAGCATCACCGGGTTCGACGTTTACGAACCATTTGTGTCCAAGCATCAGGTGCCCGTGGTCGTCACGGGGTTCGAGCCAATGGATTTGCTCGAAGGCATCCTGCGGAGCCTGACGTTGCTGGAAACGTCGCAGGCCGTGGTCGAGAACTGCTACGGTCGCGGTGTGCAGCGAAACGGAAACGTGTCCGCTCAATCGTTGATCGACCGTGTTTACGAAATCGACGATCGCGATTGGCGTGGCTTCGGCACGATTTCCGGCGGTGGGTATCGGTTGCGATCGCCGTTCGTTCGATTCGACGCTTGCGAAAAGTTTGCGGACGTCTTTCCACGCGAGCAAGCGACGGAAACAACCTGTCGCGGAGCCGATGTGATGTCGGGCAGGATCAAACCGAAGCAGTGTCCCGCGTTTGGAACGACCTGCACGCCCGAGTCGCCGCTGGGCGCACCGATGGTTTCCAGCGAAGGAGCCTGCGCGGCATACCACCGATTTGATCCCGTTTCAATCGAGACCCCATGAACCAATCAACCGTACCTAACATGATCTGCCCAATGCCGGTTGCCCCCACCGATACGATCACGTTGTCGCATGGTGAGGGTGGTCGAGTGATGCGGCGATTGATTCGCGATCGTATCGGCGCGAAGTTTGGCGATGGCAATGTACAGCTTCATAGCGACGCGGCTTGCCTAGGAAACCTCGTCGGCGAGGTCGCGATGACGACTGACAGCTACGTCGTTTCACCGTTGTTCTTCCCCGGTGGCGACATCGGTTCGCTGGCCGTGCATGGCACCGTGAACGATTTGGCGATGGCTGGGGCGCGGCCACTGTTCTTGACGCTGGCATTGATTTTGGAAGAGGGTCTGTCAGTGGAAACGCTGGACAGTATCATCGACAGCATTGCCAGCGCCGCACGCCAATGCGACGTGAAGATCGTTGCCGGCGATACGAAAGTTGTGCCCAAGGGAGCCGCCGATCAAATCTTCATCAATACGACCGGCATCGGTGTGCATCAACACACGCGGCGAATGTCGGCGTGCCAGATTCAACCCAACGACTGTTTGATTGTGTCCGGCCCGCTTGCTCGACATGGCTTGGCCGTGTTGGCCGCACGTGAATCCATCGCTTTGTCTCCGCCGCCGCGTTCCGATTCGGCTCCGCTGCATCGTGTCGCCACGGAACTATTGCAAACGCTCGGCGACGATCTTCGAACCATGCGTGACGCCACGCGAGGCGGTGTGGCAGCGGTTTTGCACGAGTGGGCCGAGGAATCGGAGCACGCGATGTGGGTCGACGAAAGCACCTTGCCGTTGCTGCCCGAGAGTCGCGGCGTTTGCGAGTTGCTGGGACTTGATCCGCTATTTGTCGCCAACGAAGGCACCTTCGTCGTCGCCGTCGCCCCCGATCGAGTTGATGATGCACTCACCGTGTTGCGATCGCACGCAGCCGTGGGAGAACCATCGGTTATCGGACAAGCCCGGCGTCGAAAACTGTCGCCGGTCTTGGTGGCACGGGGGCTTGGCGCCGATCAACCCCTCGACGAACCCATTGCCGCGATGTTGCCAAGGATTTGTTGAATAGCTTAAGAGGACAATCCGGCATCATTCGCTGCGACAATCTTTTACCGCGAGGTTCGCAATGCGATCGGTGAGCTCGGTGAATCGTCCGTCGGTGCAGTCAGCCCAATTGGATTTCAACACGACGATGGAGACTTCATCACGAAGCGTCATGCGGCGAGGATTCATCAAAATCACATCACCCGTCTTGCGGCGGTGGTCGTATGCGTCGTCACCGATCACGCCTAAGACCTCTTGAAACGACAGTCGATTGGATCCGGGGACGTTCAGCATCCGAGTCGCGAAGGGTTGCGTCTTCCAATCGCCAAAGATGCGGTTCATCAATGTCATTGGCAGCGACGTGCCACCCCAACGACCGTTGCATTCGATGAACTGCATCTGTGCTGAATCGAAATCGTCGCCGATCAGGACCATGTCGAACGAGCAACGCCCGACATAACCGAGACGTTGATAGACGCGAGCCAGTTGCAGGCATTGTCGAGTGATTCGAGCACGCAGGTCGTGAGGAAGATCGGCGGCACCGAACCCGGCGAACCGTCCTTGGTCGCCTTCCATCCGTTGCACAAAGATGCCTTCCAAAATCGGCAATTGGTCGGAACCAGGTGGCAACCAAAGCTGCGCCGACGGAGCAGCGATAACGTCGGTCTGCCACGTCGTGACCAGCAATTCATCGCCATCCTCGTATCGCAATTGTGGTAGTTGTTGTCGCAACATCCGATCGACTTCCGTCAACGATTGGTCGCGAATCTGCTGCATCGCAAACACCAAGTTGCCTTCGCCGCCGGCCGCGTTGGGCAGTTTCACCGCCACGCAACAAGCCACACCCTTAAGTTCTTGAAGCCGACGCGCCGCATTCGCGGTGTTCCACACGACATGACCGGGCGGCGTAGCCAATGGGCCAAACATGCGTTGCACCAAACGCATGAATTCGCCCTTGTCATTGGCAAAGTGGGTGACTTCCGGCGGGGCACCGATCACTTGCAGCGGACGATGGCTGGTTTGATGTAGCAACAATGCCAAATGCCACACCGAGTGCGAACCCATGTGTGGGTGCAAGTATCGTAAGTCGTTTTGCCTGATCGCTTGCACCAATTCACGCCTCGTTTGGCGGTCTTTCCACAATGCTTCGGCAAGATGAACGCCGTTACTGTGTTTCAATTCCTCGTTGGGTCGCGGGGCGATCCGATGCACGTCGCCAAGCCCCAATCGGTCGCGACAGTATTTTTCGTAGGCTTCATCGGCGTACCACGACGTGGCCAGGAAATCACCGTCGACCGCACGGACGCGGGCACGTTCTTGAAAGAACGATTGATCGGCATCGTTGATTCGTCGAATCTGGCTGAGATCGTCCAAGTGCAACGACGGAGAGGAAGCCAGTTCAGTTGCTTTGAACGGCGACAACAGTGAACTTAGAAATAGCTCCGGGTGACGGGCGAGCAACTCCGACGCGACCCGGTCGGCGAAGTCGATTTGATCCTTAGTCAGGTGACAACAAGCGTGATCGACAATCGGGAACCAGTCGTTCATGTCAGCTCCAAGCTCGCTGGTTCGATGCCGGGGATGGGAGTCGACCGTGTCTGGATGTTTTCGTCGATCGCAATGACCGTTGCGTCGGGGATCGCATCCCAGGTCTCATGCGACACCGGTTCCGAGGCGATCACAACCGCCCGGTATTGAAATCCGGGCTGATGTTCGACGTGGGGGATGCCACAAATTTCGCAATCTCGGATGCCGTCGCGGTGCGTCCAATGAAGCGAATTTCGCAAGCGTGTCGCGATCATCATGCGACCGTCGGTCAGAACGATGTTCAGCTTGGCGAGTTTTTCAGGCATTGCTCGGCGACACCTGGAGTCGAGCTCTGCAAGACTGTTTCCGACCACGGCGATTGCATCGGACAGCGAGTTGCAATGCGATTCGCTGACGACTTGTTCATTCGCTAAACGTTGCATCAACCAATGAAACAGCAGTTCACTGTCGGTGCTGCCGGCGATGGACTTTTGATGAGTGACGGATAATTCATTCGTCATTTCCGGTCGCAGCGTGTCGATGCCCTGAACGGTCCCGTTGTGTGCGAACACCCAGCCTCCCCAGTGAAACGGATGGCAGTTTTCGATTGCCGGAGTCCCGACCGTCGCTAACCGAACATGCGAGATGACGGTTTGCGAATAGACGCGTTCGGCCGTGTTGCTGAAGTGCAAACCGTGATGGGCTGCCGCGGCGCTGCGTTCCACATGTGGCTTTTGCCCTTCGTAGTATCCAATTCCCCAACCGTCGGAATGCGATCGGCCGATTTCGTCCGACTGGCTTTGGATCAGCAACGCATTCTGAGCGTGGACGAGAGTGCATTCCACCTTGGTCGCTTCGTTCGATCGAAATCCATATAGTCGGCACATGATAGAGGCGAGAATGCACGTCATGTTCCAATAACATGAAAACCTCTTGTCGAAATGAAAGGGGAACAATCTTTGCAACAATCGGATTGAACTCAGGAGACATTCCATGACCCATGCTTGGAAACAACTGCAGCGAGCTTTCGTTGAAGATCATCGCACACTCACGCAGGGCTACCTGCGTTTGCTCCGTTTGCTCGACGAGGGTGAATTTGCCAAGGCGGCCGTAGAAGCTCGACGGCTCGATGAATTGGCTGGCCCGCACATCGCGTTTGAAGAAGCGTTCTTGTACCCCAAGGTCGGCGAGTCACGGGGCGAAGACTACACGGGAAAACTCTACGCCGAGCACGCCCAAATCCTTGATGCCCTGATTGAGTTACGAGGGCTCGACGCCGATTCGGACTTGAGTAACGAGGCGGCGCAGAGCCTGAAGCAACGCTTGCAACACGGCCTGGATCACGCCGCCACGTGCGGTACGCTGTTGAGCCATTTGAAAGCCTTGCCGCCGGATCAGCAGGATCAGGCTTTGCATCAACTTTTAGATTTTCGCATGCGCGGCACCGCCTGGTCACAATTGGACGGGTACAAAATGCACTAAAATGAGTGAATTATCGCACGTGTGGGCGGATGTGCACACGCAATCGCATCGGTTCGGCGGGGTATGTCATTCGCATCGGTTGTGTGATGGAAACCTCAAAACATTTATAGTATCTGAGAACTCACCATGACGGAAACGCCCATCAAACTTCTGCTCGTTGACGACGAAGAGGATTCCCGGCGATCGTCAGCCAAATGGATGACTCGCAAGGGACATGACGTGACCGACGTTTCCAATGCCGCCGACGCGTTGAGTTTGCTGGAGCGTGAATCGTTCGATGTCGGTATTTTTGACATGAACATGCCAGGCATGTCGGGTCTGGAACTGCTGCAACGCATTCATCAAGACAAGATCGACATCGAAGTCATCATGCTGACCGGACAGGGCACCGTCGAAACGGCCGTCTCGGCAATGAAGATGGGGGCGTGCGATTTCCTGAGCAAGCCGTGTGCGCTCGGCGATTTGGAGCATCATTGCTTTCGTGCTCGCGAACGACACGAGCTGAAGAAAGAAAACAAACAACTCAAAGCGGTTATCTCCCGCGTGCGACCGGCCGCGAAATTGATCGGTGAATCGCAATCGCTTCTTGATGTTTCCAACCTGATTCGCAAGGTCGCGCCGACGACGAAACCCGTTCTGATTCAGGGCGAGAGCGGTACCGGCAAAGAGGTCGTCGCTCAAGCGATCCAACAAGCCAGTCGGGTCGCCGACAAACCGTTTGTGACGGTCAACTGCGCCGCACTGCCCGAGAACCTTGTCGAAAGCGAATTGTTCGGGCACCAGAAAGGATCCTTCACGGGGGCAACGGCGGAAAAGCCAGGACTATTCGAGATCGCCGACGGCGGAACCCTGTTCATTGATGAAATCGGCGAGCTGCCGCCTTCCCTGCAGCCGAAGTTGTTGCGTGTTTTAGAAGACGGCTCGCTTCGCCGCGTCGGTTGTCACCGGCAACGGAAGGTCAAAGTCCGAATCATTGCGGCGACCAATCGTGACCTGCAAACCGAAGTCGACAACGGCAACTTCCGCGAGGATTTATTTTATCGGATCAACGTCCTGTCGATTACCCTGCCACCGCTTCGCGAACGAGAAGGCGACATTGACCGGTTGATTGATCACTTCCTGCCCCGGTCTTATCACATCGACGATGCCGCTCGAGAAGCGTTGAACGCGTACCCGTGGCCGGGCAACATTCGTCAACTGATCAACGTGATTGAGCGGGCCACGATCTTGGCGGATGAGTTCGACATCACGCCGGACGATTTACCGGCCGAGATCGTGGACTACGGACAGGTGCCGTCCAAGACGACAAGTGAGGCCCTCCCGGTTGGTACGCCCGTTGTGGTTCCTGAGCCATCGCATCCGCGAGACATGCTTGGGGATACTCAGTACAAGCTAGACGACATCGCCCGCGTTCATGTTTTGGAAGTGCTCGAAAAAGAAAAAGGCAACAAAGCCGGTGCGGCTCGCAAGCTGGGAATCCATCGTCGCAAACTGTACCGGTTGCTCGATCGTTTCAACGGAAAGGCCGACACGGAATCCAGCGACGACGAATCGGCCTGCGAATCGGTGCTTTGAAAGGTGACGCAGAGTCGGGGAGACGCGGGGACGCAGAGTTGAAGAGGCGAAATCTCTGCGACTCTCCGTCTCCCCACCTCTGCGTCCAAATTTTCACAAGCCATTGACGACGCGATGAAAACCGTCCTTGACCATCCGTTCACCGAAATTGATGACCAGACCCAATTTGAGATTCATCAACCGTAAATAGGTCAGCACCTGTGCGGCAAAGATGTCGTTGTACTTCGATGTTGCTTTGCATTCGACGATCACCAAATCGGCAACAAGTTGGTCCAACTTCAACGGACTCGATAGCTCGATGTTTTTGTATCGTATCGGAACAATTTTCTGCCGCTGGACGTTCAAGCCCGCTTCTTTCAGTTCCCAAGCGAGTGCCTCTTCATAGACGCTCTCAAGTAGTCCCGGACCACCCAATGTTCGATGCACTTCAATCGAAGCGTTCAAGACAACTTTACTGACATCGTTCTCATGCATGGGAGATCCTCACTTTAACACGTTTGCGGACTCTAGGGCCAAAACAACGGGCCCAAGCCTAACCCACAACTCTGCGTCCCTGCGTCTCCCCGCCTCTGCGTCAACTTCAATTCATGGCGAGTCGATTATCCACGCTCAACCACTTTCCAATCTTCACAGCGATTTCCGAATCCGATGGAATCCGTCTTTGATCTCGTCACCGACAAGTTGCAACGCATCCCAAACGTCTTCGCCGGTTTCTTCCATCGCGTGTTTCAGCGGTTTATAGCGTGTATTCAGTTCGTCGAGTTTCTTCCCAAGTCGCTTTAGTTCGCTCTTGGCTTCCTGCTTTCCGAGATGCATTTGCAGCGTCAGTTCGTCACGTTCCTCTTTGAGATCGTCGATCAAGTTGGAGATCAGTCGACTTGCGGAAGCAGGCATGGTGGGGTTCCTTGAACAAAAACTTTGAGACGAACAGCAAGGTGATGGCGAGACGCTGTGGTCATACCGTGAAACGTTTTTTCTCGTCGCACCGCAAAGCAACATGGCAAGCCGCGTACCGGTGACCGTTTGCCGCGAACTTGGGTTGGACGCATCACCATTGGCGCACCCGGTTGGTCCTGATTGTCACACCGGCGCGCGATCAGGGCCATTTCGCTCGACAAATCATTGGGGAACAGCGTTTGCCATGTTGGTCATGTGGAACGTTTCTTGTCTTCTCTTTTTGGATCCACACCATGTCCGGTGAACTTGCCACGAAATATCTAGGGATCGAGTTGGTATCGCCCGTCATTGTGGGTGCGTGTCCGCTGACCTTGGAACCGGAAACCGTGCGACAGTTCGTGGGTGCGGGCGTCGGGGCGGTGGTGTTGCCGTCCATGATGCAAGAACAGATCGTTCATCGATTGATGAAACCCCATGATCCACTCGGGGCGATCGAAAAGAGTGGCTACCAACCTCAGCAAGACAAGTACAACGGAGGCACGGAAGCGTATTTGAAAACGATCGCGACGCTGAAGAAAACCTGTCCGGTGCCCGTCATCGCGTCGCTGAGTGGTTCATCGACGGGGCCATGGCTGGCCTATGCGATGGAGATTGAATCGGCCGGCGCGGACGCCCTGGAAATCAACTTGCAGCAAGCCATCTTCGATACCCGGGAAACCTCCAATGATGTCGAGGCGAGGCTTTGCCAATTAGTTCATGACGTCCAAGCGAGACTAAGCATTCCCGTCGCGGCCAAAATCAGCCAGCGTTACACCAATGTGTCGTCAATGGCTCGGCAGCTTCACGAGGCCGGTGCCGCTGGCTTGGTAGTGTTCACGCATGTGCCGGCCTGGGACGTCAGCACCGACCGGATGCACTGGATGATTCATTGGGAACTGTCACCGGTTGGATCACTCGGTGGCATTTTGGAAGGCGTTGTCCGTGCATCGTCCGCCGATCAAGGATTGTCCATCGCGGCCAGCGGCGGCGTATCCACCGCGGAAGATGCGATCAAAGCGATGATCGCCGGGGCGGATGTGGTCATGGTCACGTCGGCGGTGTACCGCGAAGGCCCCGACGCCATTCGCAACATAGTCGACGGCATCGAGCGGCATCTGGGACGGACGCACTATCCCACGTTGAAACAGTTCCGAGCGGCGTGCCCGAAGGAGCATTTTGATGAAGAACGCTTGCTGCGTCTGGAACACGTCGATCCGCTGACTCGCGGCGACACGTACTTTGACCCGACGCCGACAGTCAGTCCACAAACCGGTGATGCCTTCGGGCACCGCAACTAACAGGAGACGAGCATGGTAGTCATCCAATCATCCGATCCGATTCATGCCAGCGAGCAGATCGAAGGGGTGCATGAAAACAAAGCCTTTGCAATGCAATTGCGTGCGATCGCTGACCTGCTCGAAGAACAGAAAGCGAATGAATTTCGCGTTCGTGCTTATCGTTCGGCGGCCGAGACGCTGGACCATCTATCGGTGCCCGTCCGCGACGTCTTCGATCGCGAGGGAGCGGATGGTTTGATCCGACTCCCGAAGATCGGACATTCGATCGCAAGTTTGTTGGAATCGGCCATTCGTGTTGGGCGGATACCGTTGTTGGATCGCTTGCGTGGCCAATCCAACGCCGAGCATTACTTTGCCACCTTGCCGGGCATCGGGCCGCAATTATCGCATCGGATCTACGAACAGCTTCACATCGAAACGATGGCGGAATTGAAGCAGGCCGCCAGCGACGGTCGGTTGTTACAAGTTCCGGGCCTGGGACGCCGGCGAATCGAAGCCATTCAAGGCTGTTTGGAACGACACGGTGTCTCGCCGCACGATGACAGCCAAAATCGCGTGACGACGGAAGCGATCTCCGTCGACGAATTATTGGACATCGACCGTGAGTATCGACGACGTGCGGAGGCAGGTGACCTGGAAAAGATCAAGCCATCGCAAGGCAGTGCCAGCCAAACGGATTGGCTGCCCGTCATGCACACCGATCGTCAGGGACGTCATTATACGGCGATGTTTTCAACGACCGTCCACGCTCAAGAGCAACACGCGACGCATGATTGGGTGATCGTTTTCCGCGATGATGCCAATGCGCACGGACGTTGGACGATCATCACCTCACAGTTCGGCAAACTCAAAGGACTCCGCATCGTCCGCAGTCGGGAAGACGAATGCCAGAGCTATTATCGACAACACAATGCGGTGCGTGTTCGCGAAGCCGGACACGCACCGCATCCGGAACTTCCATCCTCGTGGGATGAGGATGAAGGACGACGTGGCGTGCATGGGTGAGAATTGAAGTCACGCAGAGCCGCGAGAGGCGGGGAGCCGCAGAGGAAAGAAATCGTTGCTTTTTCTTGTACAGACTGACTTCTCTGCGTCACTGCGGCTCCCCGCCTCTGTGTCAAATTCATTCGGCCTGATTCCGCATTGACGTGACCACTTGATGGATCATCGCTTGTTCTTTTTTGGAGACCTTGCCGAAACCCAAATGACCCCCTGACGCCTTCGCGACTTCGGTCATCTGTTTTTCCGTCAACTCAATCAATCGCTTTTGAGCGACGTCGGACGTCTTCGAAAACAATTCATGGATGTATCGTTTCCACGCATCGACGCCCAATCCCGGCGGCCGCCGAGTCAGCCATTGATCCAACAACACCCACGCGGTCGTGTCCTCGCGAATCGCCAATCGCACCGCCTGCGTCATGACCGCATCTCGTTCGCGGGCGTCGGCGTTCTCTTCCGCCCAAGCGACCAACACCAGCGGGAACAACCGCAGTGCCATCAAGCCATCGGCGGTGATGCCTAGCTTGCCCAGTTCGTCAAGCAAATGTGCATCGCGGATGCCTGTCTCACGTAACAGCTCTTCGCGTCCGGTCGGGCTGCTGGCTTCGCTTCGCAATCGTTGCAGGATCTGTTCTTCCAAGTCTTGGAAGAATTTGTCGGTTTGAGCTTTACGATCCAATGGGGATCCTTTTTTCGTAGTGTTCATCGCGGTGGGTCTTCAAGAACGGGTGCGGATGTTTGCCACCGAGTTTCGCAAAGGATGTACCGGCTGACATTTCGCGACACCGTGATCGCCGACAACCATCCAAAGCGATCCTGATCGCGCACCTGTGCATGGAAGCACGGTTGTTGGCGACGTGTCAGACGATTTGATGGTGTTTTCGTCTTGGCATCGTAGCTGCGTTGGTTGTTGGTCCACGCAAGGAGACCAACCCGGGAGACCAAACATGAAAAAGATTCTACTCGCCACCGACGGTTCGACCGTGGCCGAAGACGCCGCTCGCTTTCTCGCTCATCTGCCTCATGACGAAATCATTGAACTGACCATCGTTTCGGTATTGTACGTTCCCGGGACTGATCAGACGTACCTCGCCGGCGACTGGATCGAGACCTGCATGGCTCAGGAACGAAAGGCCGCCGACAAATCCTTCGCCAACATTCAAAGGCTGTTTGAGGGGGCCAACGTTTCGCTGAAGCATGTCATTCGCGAAGGCCATCCCAGTGAAACAATCGTCGCGATCGCTCGCGAATTGCAACCCGAACTGCTGGTCGTCGGGGCCACGGGGCATTCAGCTGTCGCTCGAGTCCTACTGGGCAGCACCAGCGACTACGTTGCCACGCACGCACCTTGCAGTGTCCTGGTCGTTCGTCCCACCGAGGCTTTGCAACAATCGCACTCGTTGCGAGTGGCGATCGGATACGAAGAAAGCGGTCCAGCCCAAGCCGCATTGGAAGAGTTTGCCGAGTTCGGTTGGGCGGGGCAAACCGACGTGCGAGTCGTCTCGGTGACGTGCCAACCCGATTTCTGTGACTTGCCCTACGAAGGACCGTCATCGGAGTTCATTGAAACGGCCGTCGAGCAATTGCAATCGTCGGCTCCACGTGCGACCGGCGAACTGATTCACAGCGATCACATCGGCGAGGGGCTGATTCGCTACATCAAGTCCAATGACATCGACCTGATTGTCGTCGGCGAAACACCTCGCACCCGACTGGGCCGTGTCTTGATGGGCAGCATGACGCGATTTGTCTTGCGTCACGCTCGTTGCAGCGTTTGGATCACTCGCAATCGAATGATTCACGGTGTCGATAAGAGCGTCTCGCAAACTCAAACGGCCACTTCTTAGCGAAAGAAAACATTATGAAAAAGTTCAAACACATTCTCGTTTACGCGGGAACGCAGCATCCCGAATTCGCGGTGGCTCGGGCGACTGAATTGGCGATGGAAAACCATGCTCAATTGACACTGATGGATGTCGTTAAGCCCATCCCGAAAGCCTTGGGTATGATGACTGATGTGGCCAAACCCGAGGAACTCGAACGGCTTGTGGCCGCTGATCGCCGGCGTCGATTGCTGGACATCGCCGGCGACTTGTCCGACACCGGCGTGCCGCTGGATGTGGTGGTCGCGATCGGTGATCCGGCGACCGAGATCACGCGGCAAGTGGTCAACGATCAGCATGATTTGGTCGTCAAGACGGCCGACGGTTTCTCTGCCGCCGGACGATTGTTTGGCAGCGTCGCGAAGTCGTTGCTGCGTCTTTGCCCATGCCCGGTGTGGTTGCTCAAACCGGAGATCCACGGCAAATTCGATCAAGTCGTCGCCGCGATTGATGTCGAGTCGGACGACAAAAAGCACGCTGATTTAAACCGAAAGATTCTTGAACTGGCCTATTCGATCGCCCAACGCGACAAGGCTCAACTTCATGTCGTCGCCGCATGGCAAGTGTGGATGGAAGATTCGATGCGACGCCACGCCGGTGATGATGCGGTGGATTCGATCCGGCAAGATCATCACGCCAAGGTCCACAGGACTCTCGACGAGCTGTTGCAAGCACCTTACGCCGATGCGACGGACGTTCACTTGCATCTGCGTCAGGGTTCACCCGCCGCGGTCATTCGCAGCGTCGCCGATGAAGTCGAAGCCGACTTGATGGTGATGGGAACCGTGTGCCGCACCGGCGTCGCGGGTTTCTTGATCGGCAACACAGCCGAAACGGTGATCCCCGACGTGACGTGTTCGCTGTTAGCGTTGAAGCCAGACGGCTTCGTTTCGCCCGTCGAGATGTCACGCACGGTTTTGATCGAAGACGACCAGCCGCTTCCCTTGATTTGATGAATGCCATGGAAAAAATTCCTTGCCGCCGTGATCTTACTCGCCGCGATCGGCATTGCAGCCGTCTCGTTTACTGCGTTTGCCCAGACTCCCGCACAGCCGATCGTCGAAAACCCGCCCACCAAATTGACCCCGCTTATGCGGATGAAATTGGACAAGTCGAGAGCGATCTTGGAGGGCTTGACGCTGGAGGAGTTTGGCAAGATCGCCGCAGACGCTCGGTCGTTGCGGTTGTTGAGCACCGAGTCGGGATGGAACGCAATCCAGACGGCGGAATATGCATCGCAGAGTCGTGACTTTCAGCGTGCAGCCGACCTGATCGCCGAAGCCGCCGAGGCGAAAGACATTCATCGAGCCACGATGGGCTACGTGGCGTTGACGGTTCGATGCGTGGAATGCCATTCGTACATGTGAAAGCGCCGGAACGCGTTAATGAAATCGCAGGCCGAGTAGCGGTTTGCGGAACCCGTGCCCCGACGCCAGCGGGCCGGTCGATGAAATCTAAGTGCCCCTTTGATTTCGATCGTGTCCGCTGGCGTCATTTTCTCTTTGCGTTGAATGAACGATGGCCACACCCACCGACGAAAGCGTCTGCACCGAAACACTGATTGCCGGTCTTCAACGTCGCGATGCTTACCCGCACCCTGTCAACAAACCCGTGGTCGTTCACCAAACGCATATCTCGCTGGTTTTCCTGGCCGGTGAGTATGCCTACAAAGTCAAGAAGCCGATCAAAACTGATTTCCTCGACTACAGCACGCTTGGACTTCGCGAGTATTGCTGCCACGAAGAACTGCGTCTGGATCGTCGATACGCGGACGATCTCTATCTCGACGTCGTACCGGTCACGCTTTCGGGTGCAAACGTCGCAATTCAAGGCGACGGCGAACCGATTGAGTACGCCGTCAAGATGCGGCGGTTTCCAGCCGGAACGCTTTTAAGCGAACGTGTCGACGCAGGAAAGTTGACGTCCGACGAAGTGTTCTTGCTGGCTAAAACGGTCGCGATGTTTCATCAATCGGCCACGAGGGGTAACGATGAGATTGCCCGCCAGTGGCCCGGTTTTTTGGTCAGCAACGTTCATCAGATCATCGAAACGCTGCAGCAATCGACATCGCCGAACGTGGCGGTGACGTTGAAAGTCCTGCGCGTCTGGTCGAGCGACTTCTTTGGTCAGCATCTAGATACACTCACCCGCCGAATCGACGCGGGCTATGTGCGGGAATGTCATGGTGACCTGCATCTGGCGAATGTTGTGCATTGGGGCGACAAGCTGGTGCCGTTCGATGGCATCGAGTTCAACGATCATTTGCGTTGGATCGACGTGCTCAGCGACGCCGCGTTCTTGGCAATGGATCTGGCCGCACGCGGGCATCTCGATTTGTCTCGTTCGTTCATGAACCTATATTTGCAACACACCGGCGATTATGATTCGATGGATTTGCTGCGGTTGTTTTTGTTCTATCGGGCGTTGGTGCGGGCACTGACGGCGTCGATGCGATCGGACGAGAACGACGTGCGTGCGCACGTTGATTTGGCCTATCGGTTCACGCTGCGAGAAACACCGCAGCTTTGGATCACCCATGGTGTCAGTGGCAGCGGCAAGACCACGCTCAGCGAAGCCGTTGTTCAGCGGCACGAAGCGATCCGACTTCGCAGCGACGTCGAACGCAAGCGTCTGTTCGGTTTGTCGCCCACCGACCGGCCGGATGCGGACCTGGTGGCGTCGATGTACTGCGACGATGCCAATGAAAAGACATACCGGAGATTGAGTGATCTGGCGGCCGGTATTCTGCGAGCCGGTTACAGCGTGATCATCGACGCGACGTTTCTGAAACGATCCGATCGGCAGCAATTTCATGAACTCGCTAAGGACCACGGCGTTTCGTTTGCGATCCTGGATTGCCACAGCGACCCACAAACGCTGCGTCAACGCGTTGCCGATCGGGATGCCCATGGCGACGACGCATCGGACGCGGACCTGGCGGTGCTGCAACACCAACTCGCACACCAAGACCCGTTGTCGGATGCCGAACGCGAGCACGTCGTTGACGTTCCCGACACGGTTCAAATCGCCGAGCACCTCTAGTCACCCCTTCTCTATACGATCGAGGAACCTGGTCATGTCTTTTCAATTGGTCACGAATTTCGGAGGCCTTCGTCTGGCCTCGCCCGTCATCGTGGGCGCGTGCCCGATGTCAATGAACGAGCACACGCGATCGGCGATGCAAAATGCGGGCGCCGGAGCAATTGTGCTGCCATCGTTGTTTGAAGAACAAGTGATCGAGCGGAGCCTGAAGACTGGCAGGCCGATCACTGGCCGTGAACGATCTATCCTGGCTCAGTCGCAACGAACCAAACACAACTGGGCGTGCCCAACCGCCGAGTCGTATCTTGCACTGGTCAATCGGTCGAGCACGTTGCAGGGCATTCCGATCATCGCCAGCCTGAACGGGTTTACCGCCGGAGGCTGGATGGATTTCGCCGGTGAATTGCAAGAGGCTGGTGCGGCGGCGATCGAATTGAACGCTCATCAAGGCAGAGCAACCGATTTCGAAAGCTCCGCCGAGATCGAAACCACGATCTTGGATGCGGTACGCGACATCAACGCGGCGATCCAGATCCCATTGTTCGTTAAACTCGGACGCAACTTCACAAGCATCCCTCACGTCGCCCGGCAGTTATTGTCCGGTGCGTCGGGCATGGTGCTGCACAGCCGCGCCCCCAGCGTTGACCTTTGCTTGGACACATTGAAGCTGGCCAGTCGTTGGCGATTGACGCGAGCCGATGAAGAGCCTGATTCGTTGGACATGCTGATGCAGGTTCACGGCTACTGTCCCGCGATGCCGTTGGCGGCCAGTGGCGGAATCGGCCATGCTGACCACTTGATCAAAGCCCTGATGGTGGGCGCGGACGTCGCGATGGTCACCTCGGCGATCTACCGCGAAGGCCCGGACGTGATTCGTAACTTGCTGGACGGGCTGACCCGATTCATGGAGTCGCATCACATGCAATCCATCGCCGACTTGCAAACTCGCCGGCCGCTACAGTTCAACAGTGATGAAGAACGAGCCGCCTACATCACGGCCCTCACCGCTCATCTGGACGCCACCGAAACCCGAGTCACTACCCCCACCCTCCACGCCGACCGCTGGGGCCATCCGGTGGATTGAACGATGCAAGAAGAAGGTGACACAGAGTCGCGGGAGACGGGGAGACGCAGAGTAGAGATTCAGATAAATCGCGAGTCTCTGCGACCCTGCGTCTCTACGCCTCTGCGTCAACTTCTTTTTAAATCTGAGCTGGCTCAACAACCGGCAACTTGGATTGCACCCACGCCTTGTAGCCGCCGACCAAATCTCGGACGTCTTCCGCACCATGACGTAGCAATAAACTGCACGCGATCGACGATCGGTATCCGCCCTGGCAATGAACGACCAAAGGGCCTTGAGTAGGCACCTCGTCAATTCGATCTTGCAGTTGATTCAGCGGAATGTTGACGCTGCGGGGGATGTGACCAGTTGCGAATTCCTTTTCACTGCGAACATCTAACACCGTGGGTGAAGCGTAGAGTGCATAAACGGCCGGGGCGGTGATCCGATGAACGGTAGCGAGATGTTCGGGGTACTCGGCGAGCGATGTCATTCCCCCATCGAGATATCCGGCGACATGATCGAATCCGATCCGGCCGAGACGCATGACGGACTCTGCCAAACGATCATCTTTGGCGATGACAATGATTGGCGAATCCTGTTTCAGCACGGTGCCGGCCCAAGTCGCGTACTTGCCGTCGATGCCAACGTTGATCGCGCCGCTCAAGTGGGCACCGGCAAAGTCGATCGAGTCGCGGGTGTCGACAACCTGGGCACCGCTGGACTGCATCTCCAATACCTTCGCCAGCGGCAGTGCCGTCAAGTTCCCCGCCATCGTTTGGTCCAGACTCTCCCGTTCCTTGCGGTTCAAAACCGCGTCATGAACGAAGTAGCCGGGGGCTTCGGGTTGATCCACTTCCACCAGCTTGACGAACTCCGACTGCGACATCGGCTGCAGGGCGTAGTTGTATTTTTTCTGTTCCCCGATCGTCGAAACGGCTTCGTCGCTGAGTGCTTTTCCGCACATGCTGCCCGCACCATGAGCGGGATAGACCAGCGTTTCGTCGGGCAAGTTCATCAGTTTGTGATGCGTTGAGTCATAGAGCATCACCGCAAGTTCATCCGCCGTCACGCCAATAGACGCCAGCAGGTCAGGCCGCCCGACATCGCCGATGAACAACGTGTCGCCGGTGAATGCCGCCTTGGGTTCGCAATCGCTTTCGTCAAGATCGAACGCGAGGATGGTGATCCCTTCTGGTGTGTGTCCTGGTGTCTCCATCGCTTGCAAACGCACGCGTCCTAGTTCGATGGCATCACCATCACGCATCGCCTTGTGAGCAAACTCGGCTTCGGCACGTCGCCCCATCACAATCTCGGCACCAACGCGATCTCGCAGTTCGATGTGGCCGGCAACGAAGTCGGCGTGAAAATGAGTCAAGATGACGTACTTGATGGTGTAGCCTTTATCCTGAGCATCTTGGACGTAGTGATCAATGTCTCGTTGCGGGTCGATGATCACCGCTTGCTGAGTAGTTTCGTCGGCGACCATATAGGACGCATGCGAAAGACATTCGAGGTAGTAACGTTGGATAAACATGGGCGAGTTCCTTTGAGTTGGGAGCGAGGGAATTTGACGCAGAGTCGCGGGAGACGCGGGGCCGCAGAGAGGATGTGCGTGTGTTTATTTTCGTCGTCGTTGTCTTCTCTGCGGCCCTGCGTCTCCCCGCCTCTGCGTCACGTTTTCTCACCATTGAATTACATGCACATCGGATGCCATTTATGACTTTAAATTGCGAATCAGGACGACAATACTGGACGCGGCGACTTCGTAAAACACATCGGGAACCAAGTGACCCGACGATTCATCGAGAATGTCATTTGGACTCTGCTGCGACGTATCGACGATGCGTGTCCAGTCGCCGATCGTGCCCTCTTGAATTCCAAACCTTGCCGGCGCATTTGCGTTGTTGATCATCACGTAGAGGTCTTGGTCTCCCTGCGATACGCCGTGCAGGCAATAGGCCAAACGTGTCGAAGTGGGCGACAGATCCACCAAATGGTCGGTGCCATACCAAACAACGTCGTCTCGCCAGAAACGCGAGCGACCGATCGAAGGATGCTGCTGGCGAAACGCGATCATCATCCTCACAAACCGCAACACATCGGCGTTCGTTTTCGCCTGGGACCAATCCAGCCAACTGGTTTCGTTGTCTTGGTTGTACGGATTGCTGTTGCCGGATTGGGTGTTCATGAATTCGTCGCCCATCCGAAACATCGGCGTCCCCGCCGCGAGCATCAGCAGCGCGAAGAAGTTTTTCACACGTTGCTTACGCCGCTGAATTACCTCGGCCGGCACCTCTTCGATGCCTTCCCATCCGCAGTTGCAACTCGCATCCGAAGGACCGTCGGTGTTGTCGTGCCCGTTGGCCCAGTTATTCTTGCCGGTAAACGACATCAGATCCGCCATCGTCAGCCCATCGTGCGACGAGACGTAGTTGACGCTTTGAAACGGCCGATAGGCGTAGAACCTCTCGTCGGGAAACAGATCACAGCTGCCATACAGTCGCGTCATCAGCTCGCCAATCATGCCGGCGTCGCCACGCACGAAACACTGAACGCAATCACGAAAACTTGCGTTCCACTGCATCCACCTCATGCCAGGAAAACCTCGCCCGAGTTGGAACGCTCCCGACGCGTCCCATGGTTCGGCAATCAGGCGGATGTCCGCCAGATCGTCTTCAGCCCCGATTTGCCCGACGATTGGAGGATCGTCTGTGTTGATCGCACCATCGGATCCACGCGTGAAGATCGAGGCGAGGTCAAATCGAAATCCGTCGACGTGCATCTCTTGCACCCAGTACCGCATGCTGTCGACGATCAATCGCCGGACGGATCGGTTGGCAGTGTGCAACGTGTTGCCGGTGCCGCTGAAGTTGGCATACGGCCGTTGCGAATCTTGTGACGCGACATAGTACGTGCTGTTGTCAATGCCTTTGAAGCTGTAGACCGGGCCGGCGTGGTCTCCTTCGCACGTATGGTTGTAAACCACATCCAACAACACTTCGATGCCAGCGGCGTGCAGTTGCCGGACCATCGTACGAAATTCGTCACGCTGCTTGCAGCCATGCTTGTCGCTGGCGTAGTCATGATGCGGTGCGAATAAAGCAAGCGGCATGTATCCCCAGTAGTTGCCGTCGTCCGGATCAAACTGAAAGACCGGCATTAGCTCGACCGCCGTCACGCCCAGGCGTTGCAGGTACGGGATCTTGTCGCAAACCCCCAAGAACGTTCCCCGACGCATGGGACCGACTGCCGAACTTTCGTGCCGGGTGAATCCACGGACATGCAATTCATAGATCACCAGATCCGAATCATAACGCGGCCGAACATCTTCTCCCCAATCGAATTGACACTCAGTACGTGGTAGCACACCGACGGGGGCACGGCCAATGTTGGATCCCGGTTGCCGCGCTGCGTCACGGGTGAAGCGATCGGGAAAGTGCACTGAATGGGCGTAAGGATCGAGAAGCAACTTCTCATGATCAAAGCAGTGAAATGCAAACGCCGCCCCCGGCGGAGGCCCGTCGATCTGATAGCCGTAGTAGCAAGCGTCTGCGAGACGATCCGCCTCCACCCGGCAATGCCAAATTGCACCCGATTTGTTGGTCAGGTAGTCGAGTTCAACACACAGCGACGGTTCGTCCTGGTTTGACTCGCGAAACAGCAGCAACGTGACCCGGTGTGCATGTTTGGAATAGATCGCAAAGTTCAATGCCCCTTGCGACTCGACAAACGATACGCCCAGCGGGAACGGCGAACCTTCCTTGGAGGCCCAAGATGGCGAGTCAGCGGTCATTTTCAGCATCCTGGCTCCCCTCTCCCCGTTTCGGGGAGAGGGGCTGGGGGTGAGGGGCACTCGAGCGCAACCTCAGCACTACTTGTTCGATCTCGTTCCTCACCGCACCGCGATCCTGAGTGACGCGATACCCGTTAATCCGTAGCACCTCGAACCCGAGTCGCTTCAAGTACGCATCGCGTTTCGCATCACGTGAGCGCCCCTCTTCGGTAAAGTGATCCTTGCCGTCAATCTCCAGGTTCAATTTCAACTCCAAGCAGACAAAGTCGAGCGTATACGGACCAACCGGATGCTCCCGACGGAACTTGGCGTTCTGGATACGACGACCTCGGACAAGTTCCCAAACGTCTCGAGCAAACTCATTCGCTTGTTGTCGCTGATCGCGTGCGAACTTCGTGCGTTCGGGATTGCGTTTCGACCGGGGGTGTTCGTTTGTCATGATGTCTCCGTAGGACGGCCCCTCACCCCTCTCCCCGAAGCGGGGAGAGGGGAGAGGGGAGCCAGGACGAGCATGGATTTCGATCACAGATGCTAGGCCACCGTGATCGTCTCATCCAGATAAACATCCTGGATTCGATTGAGCAGTTCGATGCCCTCGGCCACCGGACGTTGGAATGCCTTGCGACCGGAGATCAAGCCGGTGCCGCCGGCGCGTTTGTTGATGACCGCTGTCTTGACGGCCTCGGCCAGATCCGACGCACCTGACGACGCGCCGCCGGAATTGATCAGTCCCGCGCGACCCATGTAGCAGTTCGCCACTTGGTAGCGACACAGGTCGATCGGATGATCCGTCGTGAGTCTGTCGTAAACCAATGTTGATGTCTTGCCGAACTGGACCGCGTTGTAGCCGCCGTTGTTCGTCGGCAGTTTCTGCTTGATGATGTCGGCTTGCAGCGTGACGCCCAGGTGATTCGCTTGGCCGGTCAAGTCGGCGGACGTATGATAGTCTTGATCTTTTTTGAAAGCGGGATTGCGAAGGTAGCACCACAGCACCGTCGCCATGCCCAACTCGTGAGCACGCTCAAACGCCGCAGCAACTTCGACGATCTGTCGCCGTGATTCCTCGGATCCGAAGTAGATGGTCGCTCCAATCGCAACGGCACCCAGGTCGTACGCCCGATCGACGCTGGTGAACATCACTTGGTCGTACGAATTGGGATAGCTAAGCAGTTCGTTGTGATTGATCTTTACCAAGAACGGGATTCGATGAGCGAACTTCCGTGAGACCGCCCCCAGCACTCCGATCGTTGATGCAACCGCGTTGCAACCGCCTTCGATAGCCAACCGAACAATGCCTTCTGGATCGAAGTAGTCGGGGTTGGGAGCGAACGATGCACCCGCGGAGTGTTCGATGCCTTGGTCAACCGGCAGGATGGAAACATAGCCGGTGCCAGCTAATCGCCCATGGCCAAAGATTCTCGACAGGCTGTTGATGACGCGTTGATTGCGGTCGCTTCCACAGACAACACGTTCCAAGTAATTTGCACCGGGAACGTGCAGCCGATCTTGAGGGATGGTTTGACTTTGGTGATTGAGTAGATAGTCGGCGTCATTGCCGAGCAGTTCTGTGATGGAGGCAGACATACTGGTATTCCTGGGTGGCGATAGTTGTCAGCAAGCATTCCATGCAACTTGCGATCCACTTCTGCAAGGCAACAAAATGCTGACATCACCGTGCACCGGTGCACGATCGAATCCATTGGATGGTTCAGGCTGTCTCACGACGCGGTCGAATCCACGCGATCGCCTTGATGATCTCCACCAAAACAAAGACCGGAAGCGCGACTGCGACGATCAACATCCAGTCTGTCAGCGATAGCGGAACGGTGTGCAGGACAGACTGCAGCGCGGGCACATAGACAGCGGCGACTTGCAATGAAATTGTCGAAGCGATCGCCAACAATACCCACGGATTGGACCAAAATCCGATCGTCCAAATGGGTGCGGCGAGCGAACGAAAGTTCAACACATTGATCTTTTCGACCACAATGATTCCCGTGAACGCCACCGTTTGAGCGATCGCGATGGATCCAGGGTCAGCGTCGTCAAGGTAGTGGTGAAACAACCACAACGAGGCCAGTCCCACGTAAGTTCCCAGTGCCGCAATCACCGCCATGCCCGACTTGGTCAACACCGGTTCGTCGGGACGTCGAGGTGGTCGGTGCATCGTGTTCTTTTCAGCAGGTTCTAGTCCGAGGGCGACGGCGGTCAATCCGTCGGTGACCAAGTTCATCCACAGGATCTGCACCGGCAAAAACAGCAGCGGTCCGCCCATCAAAATGTTCAGGAAGATCGCCACCACTTCGCCGGTGTTGGACGACAAAAGATAGCGAACGAATTTTTGAATGTTGTCGTATTGCCGGCGACCCTCTTCGACCGCACCAATGATCGAGCTGAAATTATCATCCGTCAGCACAATGTCGGCGGCACCTTTGGCGACATCGGTTCCGCGTTTGCCCATCGCAATGCCAATGTCGGCTTTTTTCAGTGCCGGTGCATCGTTCACGCCGTCGCCGGTCATGCCAACGATGTGACCTTGAGACTGTAGTAGTTTGACAATCCTCAGTTTGTGCTCGGGCGTCGTGCGTGCGAAAACAACATCGCCGTCCAGTGCGTCTTCCAGCGTCTTGTCATCCATCGCTTCAAGTTGAGCGCCAACGATAGCTTGATCCACCTTCAGCCCGATCTGCCGAGCGATCGCGGTGGCCGTCACTGGTGAATCACCCGTGATCATGAAGACGCGAATGCCCGCCGCCTTGGCCAACGCGATAGCTTCGGGAACTTCGACGCGAGGCGGGTCCATCATGCCGATGATGCCCAGCAATGTCAGACTCGATTCGACGCTTTGCTCATCACAGGCCTCGCCGACACACACTTCACGACGCGCGATCGCCAGCGTTCGCAATCCTCGACCAGCCATGTCTTCGATCGCCGTGGCGACGTTTTGTCGATCTTCGGATGTCAGCGGACGCACCACGTCGCCATCGAAGATGTCGTTGCATAGTAGCAGCAGAACCTCGGGGGCACCCTTCGTATGCGCGATCGAAGCGCCATCTTGATCGGCGATCACGGTCATCCGTTTTCGATTCGACGTGAACGAAAATTCGTGGTCCGGTTGGGGTTGCTCGCTTGGATCAATCCATGCTTTGTGAGCCGCGACGACGATCGCCGATTCGGTCGGCTCGCCGATCGGTTGCCAGCCATCGGCATCCTTCTTCAGTCGCGCATGATTGCACTGCAAACCCGAACGCAGCAACGCCAGCAGGTCTTCACGCTTGCGGTAGTCAATCTTTTCGCCCGCGACTTCAAAATGGCCTGCGGGATCGCAACCCACGCCCGTGACCGTCACTTCGCCGGCGACCAACCAGATTCGCTGGACCGTCATTTGGTTCTGCGTCAATGTTCCGGTTTTGTCGGTGCAGATGACTGTTGCTGAGCCCAAGCCTTCCGCCGCTCGCAATCGACGCAGAAGTGCTTTGCGTCGCACCATCTCCCGAACGCCTAATGCCAGCGTCAAGGTGACCACGGCCGGTAAGCCTTCGGGCACCACGGCAACCGCCAACGAGACCGCCGTGAAGAACATTTCCATGAGCGGCTTGCCCATCCACCAACCGGTCAACGCGACGAGAATCGAAATGACCACGGCGGCGGTGCCAAGTTGCTTGCCGAGAACGCTCAGCTTTTGTTGCAGCGGCGTGGTATCGCGGTCAATCGTTTCGGTCAGCTTGGCGATGCGGCCGAACTCCGTATTCGATGCCGTCGCAATAACAACGCCCATCCCGCGGCCAGCCGTCGCGGCGGTGCCCGTCCAAGCCATGCAGGTTCGCTCGGCGAGGTCCGTTGCTTCGTCGACCGGCTCGTTCGATTTTTCCGCCGAGACTGATTCGCCCGTCAACGCGGACTCGTCCATCTTCAAATTCATGCAACGCGTGATTCGCAAGTCTGCCGGAACTCGATCGCCGGTTTCAATCTGAACAAGGTCACCGGGTACTAAGTCCGCAGCGTCGATCTCGCGTTCGTCGCCCTCACGAATCACACGACATCGCGGTGCAAGCATTTGGCGCAGAGCAGCGAGCGATCGTTCGGCCTTCCATTCCTGGGCAAACCCCAACAGCCCGTTCAAGACCACGATCGCAAAGATCGCGATCGCATCGGTCGCCTCACCCACGGCTGCGGAAACCAACCCGGCGACCACCAAGATGATGATCAAGACGTCGGCGAACTGCCTCATCAGCACCTGATGCCAACGCACGGTCTCACTGGTTTGAATCGTGTTAACACCATGCGTTTCGCGGCGTCGCGTGACCTCGTTGCTACTTAAACCGGTCTCGGCTGAGGTCTCCCACTTCGCAAGCGTCGACGAAACGGTTTGAGCGTGCGCGGCCGCTGGATCATCCGCTTTCGGTTTCGATAGGGCATCCGTTATTGCACTCATGATTTGGATTCCCGCAATGCCGCAACTTCAGCGGTCAGATCAATTCCGACCGGGCACCAAGTGATGCAGCGACCGCAGCCCACGCACCCGGAGACGTCAAATTGGTCTTTCCAGGTCGCCAGCTTGTGCGTCAGCCATTGTCGATATCGACTACGTGTGTCGTCGCGAACGACGCCGCCCGCGGTGCGGCTGAAGTCGATGTTGAAACAACTGTCCCATTGCCGAACGCGGGTGACTTCCGTGTTCGAAAGGTTCGCGACTTCATCCACGGTCGAACAAAAACACGTCGGACAAACCATCGTGCAATTCGCACACGATAAACAACGCTCGGCCACCGCCGCCCAGTTCGCATGTTCCAAATTGTTGAGCAACAAATCATGGACGCCCTCGGTATCGAATCGTTTGGTGATGCTGTCGCGAGCGTTCTGGATTTCAGCAGCGGCTTCTTCGGCTTGCGATGTCTTCAATTCAATCGTGTTGAGCCCTTCAAGAACTTCCGCCCCGCGATCAGAGCCCGATTCGATCGAAAAGCCGTCGTTGATCTCGGTCATTAAAAGGTCGTATCCAGCATTGCACTGCGGGCCGGTGCCCATCGAAGTGCAGAAACAAGTGCTTGCGGCCGTTCCGCAATTGACCGCAACGATGAAGGCGGCTTCTTGCCGTCGGCGGTAGGCCGTGTCGACATAGTCATTGTCACGAAAAATGCGATCTTGCACCGCGATCGCCGCCAGATCGCAAGCCCGTACGCCAAGCAATGCGTATCGCGGCGTTGATGCCGTGGGGGTTTCAAATTGCCAACCGTCATCGGTTAAAGTTGCGGTGCCGATCTCCGATGATGCCGGAAAGAAAAATCGCTTCCATGAATCAGGGCTCGAATTGAATCGAAACATTCGCTCGGAAGGGTCTTCGTTCAACCGGTAGACCGCCGGTTCTTGATGGTCCGTCCAGCCAAGCGGCAGTTCGGTGACATTGCGAACACTGCGATAGACGATGGCCTGTTGAGCGATGGTGGGGCCAATGACGTCGTACCCGCTGTCGACTAAGCATTCGATCAACGACTGCAAGTCGTCACGAGCGAGAAAGCGGACAGCGGACACGTTCACTGGATTGGCTCCGCACTGGTAGTGGTCGGATGCCGAAATAGATCCAGCATTTGCAATCGAGTCGCCAACAGTCGCTGGGCCAACTGAGCGGCGATGTGCTGCATCACGTGGTATCCGATCTCATGGTTGACGGAACACAACGCCAGCAGTTCATCGGTTTGGAAACGCAGCAACCGCGTCGGCTCGGTCGTGTTGGCCGTCGCGCTCATGCGTCGGTTCGTCAGCAACGCCGACCAAGCCAGCAGATCACCGGTGGCGAGCGTGATCAGTGGTTGCATGTTCGTTCCGCTGGTAGCCATTTCGAGGGAAACCTGACCCTCGACGACCCAATAGACAAACGGATGCCGTTCTCCTTCGCGAAAGATAGTATCGGCGGCATCGCAATCCACCGTAACCGCCAAACGACGTAGCCTGGTTCGATCGGTTCCGCAAAGGCCGTCACCGATGCCAATCGAATTCAATGGGTCTGTGTCATCTGGTTTCATCGAAGCAATGTCCTCCGACCCAATCCATCGCAATCGCTGGACCACCGGGAAAACTCGCGTTCGGGACGCAGGTTCGCCCACGAAACAGTGCGAATGTGCACGCCGCGCGTTGATGCACGGGCATGGCGGACCGATTCGACGAAATTCGGCATCGGCACGAGGGTTGCCTACGCTCACCGAACTACGTTTCAATTCATGTCGATTCCACAGGAGCTTGAAAGATGCGTTTACTTTCCATGATCACACTGGCACTCGCGTTCTCACCCTTTGCGATCTCCCAAGACCCCACCACGCAATCCAAGATTGCCGACGCAACCCAAGATGTGGTTCCATCCGAAACGAGCACGCAACCGCTCGATTTTTGGATGCAAAAGAAGCTCGACTATTCAACCGCAATACTGCGAGGCCTTGCATTCAGCGATTTTGACTTGATTGAGACCAATGCCAATCAAATGCGAATGCTCAACAAGATCGAAGGCTTCGTGCGAAATCGCAATCCGGAGTATCGAGGACACGTGCACGCATTTGAACGCGTGACGGACGAAGTGATTCGCCAAGCAAAACAAGAGAACATTGATGGCGTTACCCTGGCCTACCACCAGTTGACCGTCAGTTGCGTGCGATGCCACCAATCGCTGCGTGAAGCAGAATAGATCGACTGCCCGACAACACTTCCCCAAGCCATGCCGACCAAAAACGCCAACAACGCGGCGGCTCCACGAATGATCACGATACTCGACGACAAATCGGCACCCGCCAAGACTGACGCGACCGCGAACGTCGTCACGGTGCCGTCGATCGCGACACAGACAAAATCGGCGAGGTAGTCCAGCTTGTTTTCAATCTGCAAACGATCGCGAATCAGATCAGCCGAGTGTTCGTCGGAAAGTTATTGACGGACCAGCATCATTGTTGCGCTTTCGGTTCGGGCGATATCTTCCACGACGGAGGATGGCATTCTGCATGCCGCGCCAAATGTCCTTGCCAATTGTCTCGACCGTGACCATTTGCACGCTGAAGTGATCCGTGTCGTCACGGTGCGACCGTTCATCAGCTTGATCGGGTTGAAATGGCACGCGGTACGTCAATCGCTTGGTGGATCTATCATCGACATCACCATCAAAACCGGAGCCCAATCATGTCCGATCAACGCGTGCCGCGAACCCGCTCGGAAACCGCCTTCTGGATCATCGCTTGCATTCTCGCGGTAGTGTTCCTCTTCACGATGCTGCAAAGCGTCGTTGGCCTTTGGTAACCCATTCCTACGACAACCAACCTTTCACCGGAGTATTGATGATGAGTGTGGCAACGCAACTACGTCAAAATCCACCCGCAGGCGCTGTTGGACTTCGGCAAACTGGATGATGCGTCCCAAGCCGCCATCGAATCAGTGACCAAAACCTACGACGACGAACCAAGCTACTTCGTCGACAAATTGGCCGCAGGCATCGCAATGATCTGTGCCGCGTTTTACCCCAAGGACGTCATCGTTCGGCTCAGCGAGTTCGAGACGAACGAATACGCCAACGTGATCGGTGGCGAAGCCTACGAACCGGTCGAAGCAAACCCAATGATCGGCTTCCGCGATGCGTCACGCTTCTATCACCCCAGCTTTCAAGAAGCGTTCGGACTGGAGTGCAAAGCCGTCCAAAAAGTGCGACCGGACATGGGCCTGCGAAAGTTAAAACTGATGATACCGTTCTGCCGAACCATCGAAGAGGGCCAACGTGTCCAGGAGGAAATGGCCAAGCATGATGGGTGTGGTCTCTTCAGGGCGCAGTTTGACGGTTGATTGAGGTGCGTCGGTTTCGCGGCATTGCGTAACCTCGGATTGGTGTTTCAGAACAAGGGCGTCCCGCGTCACACTGATGTTGCAAAACAAAAACCACGATCTTCTTGAGTCGGTTGTTCTCTTCTTCGAGTGCCTTGAGCCGCTTGGCCTCTTCGCTCTTCATGCCGCCGTACTGGCTCCGCCAGCGGCTCAGCGTGGCTTCACTGACCTCGAGCGTTTGGAGGACTTCGCCAACGCTCTTGCCGGCCGCCAGCATGGCATCCGCATCACGTAGCTTCTTGATGATCTGTTCGGGTGAATGTCGTCGTCGTTTCTTGCTCATGGAAAATCCTTCGCCGGAATTGGCTCTAGACTTTCATAACCCCTGGATCAGGTTTTGGGGAGCATTCCAGGCTAGGATGGCCATTTCACCCAAGAATCGTGCTCGAGCATTGGAGCTCGCCAAGGAATTAAATGAAATCAATGGGCGGCATGGCCGAAACCCTCGAGGTTCGCCTTCAAGAAGCCATCGCAAGCAAGCTAACTCACCTGGAG
Organism: Rubripirellula tenax; assembly: GCF_007860125.1. Taxonomy (NCBI): domain Bacteria; kingdom Pseudomonadati; phylum Planctomycetota; class Planctomycetia; order Pirellulales; family Pirellulaceae; genus Rubripirellula; species Rubripirellula tenax. The sequence continues at coordinate 65,389 of NZ_SJPW01000005.1, read as the reverse complement.
TTCTTGGAACTGGTGCTGGCCGATGAATCGCTGGTTAGAAACGATCGCAAGATCGACCGCGGTGTCCGTCGGGCAGGCTTTCGCGATGTACGCCGACTGGAAGACTTTGACTTCTCGTTCAACCGAAGCATCGACCCAAATCATGTGGCTCGATCACCTCGCCCCTGACATCCAAGAAGCGATTCTCGAACTGCCGCGAACCGTCCAAGGCCGAGACGTGATTCTGGAAAAACATGTTCGCCCGATCGCCAAGACGCACGACTGGAGAGAGCAGCGCGAGATGTGGACGAAGCTACAATCGCAGGTTGATGTCACCAAGCCCGCCACTTCCTCTTGACCAACCAAGCCACAGCCGTGGCGATGGTTTCGCTTTCGCTGGGCTTGACGGTGCAAGCCGCCCAGCCGTCATCTTTGTGGATGTATAAACACGTACCGCCAAAGCTCTCACCGGACAGGCTCGTTGCAATAAATCGTACCAAGACCCTCGTTTGATCGTCGCTTACTTCGACGATCATTGGCGTCCGCTGATACGAGTACCAAGCCGAGGGCTCGGCAATCACGTCAATTGGCAACCCGAAGAAGTGAAACAGTGCTTCTTGAACGCTGGCCTTCTCGGCGGCGTCCTCGTATTTGAAACCGCGATTGCGATCCATCTTCATCGGCAACCGATCTTGTCCTTTCTTCAATTGCCGGAGGCTCGCGTCCAACCTGCCTAGACCATGGAAAGTTCCCCGGCTGTCACTTGCTACGATCTTGATCAGTTTCGCGGCCTGGCCTCTGGCGATTTCCGACCAGCTAGCTCGGCGATCGCCGACCTCCAACAGCAATTCGGGCTTGGTGCCGTCCAAGGGGGTGATCCTCGCCCAAACCGATGTGTTCGTTTCGGAACCTTCCTCCTGACTTTGCCGTTCCAGGTAGAAACGACCACGAGCAACTCGCACCTGGATGCCCAGCGCGGTCAACACGGGAGATTTCGCGATGCCTTTGTTGAGTGTCTCGACAATCTGCGTCTTTTCGGATTCGGTCAGTTTGCGTACAGCCGGCCGACGCGTTCGTGTCTGCTCGGGCCATCTTCGTCGCCATCCCATTCACGTCTCCTCCGTGGTTTGATTTGTCGGAATGTAAGGAATGAGCCCTTTTTTGAACGCCGCCTCCTGGATGTCTCTTGGAGCGTACCGCGCGTCGATCGCGAACCCGTTGACCTGCACGATCCACGTTCTCGGGTTACTTTCCTTCTTGCTGGGCAGTGTCCAGCGTGGATCGAAGCTTCCGATCTTTAGCATGGTGCGGATCGATTTTGATTTGCCCTGCCCTGTGCTCTCCGCGACGCCGAAAGCCCGGTCGATCACAGGAAGTTTCATGTGGGGTTTCTGAGCTGGATTATCGAGGTAGTTCACCCAGCCGATCGTTCTTACGATCCCACAGGCCCAAGTTTCTCGCTTACCTCGTAAAAGAGGCGAAGGTCGCTTTCTGGCCAGTGCCGACGCTAGTTCTCGGCAAAGCTTGGCGTACTCTTCGTTGAGGAATTTCTCGCAAAAGCCATCCGTCAATTCAGTTATTTCTGCAGCAACTGACTTGGCCTCGTTGGCAGGCGAAGCGGCAGCAGCAGACGTTTTTTTCCTTTTCGCTGACCGTTTCTTTAGTCCACTCGTCTTTAGCGTCCCAGACTGAGTCCCAAGCGAAGTGATGACGCCAGAGGATTCTTTGGCTCGATTGTATTCCTCGTTAAGCATTCGCTTGATTCCACCACCAAAGGTGATGTTGTATCCCGAAACCAATCCGTCGTAGATGATTTTTCCCTGGAACGGCAAAAGGACGGTTGTCACCAACCGGGGCAGTGAGGGGCCGACAACAAACTCCATTGGTTCTGCTAGACCGACGACCCCGTAAGCTTTCGTTGGCGAATTGTCACTGGTCAGGAAGACCGCGTGTTTCTTCAAATAGCGAAAGACATAGAATTTACCGAGCAAGGCGTCTTTCCACGTGCTGACGATCCTCAATTGCTCGGCCGACAATTGTGCCGGATTCTCGGCAACGAACTCGTCGATCAATTCACGTTTGTCAAAGAGTGCGTCTCGAATCGCGAGCCTTTCTTCGGGCGAAACCGACATGTATTCAGCTGAGCTTGAGAACTGCTCCGGTGCCACGTTCAGCTTTCGGTTCACGAACGATAGTATGGCTGCAGACAGGTCGTAGAACAGCTTCCCTTCGTCAAGTGACAGATTCATTTCAATTGATCCTTTCGCTGAGTCAATCCGCATTCTTTCCGAGCGGACCTATCGCCCAGCGTCGCTCCCTTTTGCGACCATCTTGGTTCCATGAGCTTGTTACCTCTCGTCGATTGTGAACGCAAAACGGGTACTACTCGATCTCATCCGATGGATCGATGAACCTTAAGTTAAATTGGAATCCTTCGTAGGACGGAATGAGTTCGACTAACTGATCGAAGCATAGAAAACGCCCGTCAACCACGACGCCATCGCTCTCAACTCGCCCTCGCAGTCGATCGTGAGTCAGCGATAACGTTCCGGCTTCCTCGATGAGATGACGCACCGAAAGTAGTTTTCGAATCTTTCTGCGAAGATCGCCGAGTGCTTGATACGGATCCGTTGTCGAGAACGCGTCAAAGACATAGCCATCTTCGCCGTCTATGTCTTCGGACGCACGTACAGCATGCCCCAACGGAGTTGGGTATTGCATGAGCAGGAACCGTCGTTTCCGCCCAGCAAAGTCTGTGAAGACCTCGTCTTTGGGAAAATCACTTTCGCCGTGAGCTTTTTCGATATCGGACATCTATCCCTCCTCGGCAATGTTCACAATCTCTGGATGTGGTCAATCCTGCATCCACTCTTCCGTCCGCATGGTAGCAATTGCGACTCGCCAAAGGGAGCGACTCGTCGTCCCAGTTGCGTTAGTGAAAAGCTGTTAACCCAGGCACCGAGTTTCGCGTCTTACTTGGTGGGTCGGAAGCATCCGGCGAATGACCTTCGAGCGCGGCGAAACCGAGAGAGCGCGATAGTCTCGGCGGAGATTCGCCCATTTTGGGTTTCGAGGGCTCAGCCGTGCCGGCGAGATCGAGATAGCCGAGACTCTTTCGATTGCGGAAGCACTGCAAAAGACGTGCGTTTTTCGCGGCGAAAGTGACGCCACGAGCTTGGGCACTCTGAACGAACCGGCGTGGTCGCCTTGGTTCGCAGATTGAAAAGAGTACACCCCACTGGATTCGAACCAGTAACCTTCGGTTCCGTAGACCGATGCTCTATCCAATTGAGCTAGGGGTGCGGGCGAGTTTTGCTCGCGGGATCGGAATTTAGCAATATCTTCTTTCGGACGCCAGGGCTGTGATGGGGGTTCACGGTCGTCGGTTTTGATTTTTTTGCTGAGTATTGGGGATCACGCCAATTTTGACTGTCCATTCACATTCGTTTTGCCCGTTCGCAGGCAGCAATTGGGTTAGAATCTTGAACTTGCCTGCCTGCGTCCCGCCCCAGATCTTCTGTCCGCCTAACATTGGGATTACCCCGCGATGTTGTCTTTCGGTTTTTCCTTGCGTGTTTCCGCGATTGCTTCGATCTGTTTCGCTTGTTGGACCTCCTGTGCTCTGGCGGATGGATCTTGGCCCCAGTTTCGTGGCGCGTCGGGCGACGGCATTGTCGCTAGCCAGTCGGTGCCGACGGCGTTTGGCGAAGATCAAAATGTTACTTGGAAGACGGGGCTGCCCGGCCGAGCTTGGTCGTCGCCGGTGATTGCCGATGGGACCATTTGGGTCACGACGGCGGTGGAGCGAGCGGCGACCGACGAAGAGCGGCTGGAAATGATGCGGGCGTCGGGTATCGAAGAGAAGAAGATGAAACAGTTGGCGATTGCCAAGGCGATCGAGCTGAAACTGATCTCGGTCGACTTGGAAAGCGGCAGCGTTGTGTCGTCAACCGATTTGGCGGTCATCGAAAAGCCGGATGCCATCCATTCACTCAACAGCTACGCGTCGCCAACGCCGGTGATCGATGGCGATTCACTGTATTGCCACTTCGGTACTTACGGAACGTTTCGCGTTGATCGGAAGTCGGGCGAAGTTGTTTGGCAGCGACGGTTGCCTCTGGAGCATGGTGTCGGTCCGGGCAGTTCACCGCTTGTGCATGGTGACGTCTTAGTGCTGATCCAAGACGGTATGGATCGTCAGTACGTCACGGGATTGAATAAACGCACGGGCGAAACGATCTGGGAAGCTGACCGGCCGCCGTTCGAGAACGCGACGCCGGATACTTCGAAGTCTTACTGTACCCCGATCGTGATCACGGACTCGGCCGGCCGCGAGCAACTGATTTGCATGGGAGCTCAGTGGATCGTTGCTTACGAAGCGAAAACGGGCAACGAGATTTGGCGACTGCGTCACGGCAAAGGTTTTTCGGTCGTCCCTCGTCCGTTGTTTCAGGACGACGTTGTTTTCTTTTCGACTGGTTTCGGTAAACCTGAACTTTGGGCGGTTCGTGTCGACGGATCGGGGGACGTGACCGATTCGCACGTCGAGTGGACGACGGCTCAGGGGATTCCCGCGCGACCGTCGATGGTGTTGCACGATAACCGACTTTACATGGTATCGGACAATGGCGTGGCCAGTAGTAAGAGTGCCGTCGACGGTGAAGAGTTTTGGAAGGAGCGACTCGGTGGCGACTATTCGGCATCGCCGACGCTGATCGGTGGGCTGATCTATTTTGGATCCCACGACGGCAAGGTCACGATCGTGAAGCCTGGCGACGAACCCGAGATCGTTGCGGTGAACGAGCTTGATGGAAAGATCATGGCTTCGCCCGCGGTGATCGATGGCGCGTTGATCGTTCGTACTGACGCGGCGCTGTACCGCATCGAAGAAAAGTGATTGGCGTTTTCGCGGGCTCGCTAGGCTGCGGCCGAAGATTGCATTTCGGTGATCGCGGACTCGACGATTCCGGTCGTGATGCGATGGGATCGGATCGCTGCGGCATGCTGCAACGCTAACTCGGCGACGTGCGCGAGGGCGGCCATTCTGCCTTCGGCGATTTCGTGCATTCGGACGACGGACGTGTCGGTGAAGGTGCCCGGTTGCGAAGGCTTCGCGGTCAGCCCAGCGTGCTCGAGCGCTGATGCGATGTAGTCGAACGTTTCAGCGACATCGATGGGCTCGACCTCGATCTGCATGCAGCATCGTCCGAAGGCGCTGGACAGATTGCCCACGAATCCTGGCTCGGTAGCCATGACGACGGACAGGTCGCCGTCCGCCATGACCAGATCGCGTGCTAGCGTCGCGGTCGCGGCGTCACATTTGTCGACCAGCCAAACGGTTCGGATTCCCGCTCGGGATGTAGCGTCGATCGCCCGGTTGATGGCGTGAACGGGGTCGGACCCGTCTACGATTTCAGCACCGACGGCTTTGGCCAATTCGCGAGTGACTCGGTTCTTGTCGCTTCGGCAATGGGTTCCGGAAGTCAAAACGACTTCGGCGGCGCAGTCGCCAAATCCGCGGGCTTGCGTCAATTGCTCGAGCAGGAACGTGGTGCCGCTGCGGGGCGGGGCGACCAAGAGGGCGGAATTCCATGATCCGGCGACGAAGTAGCCCAGACCCGCGATGGCTTCGCGCTGGGAGTTGCCGGAAAAGAAGAACGGATGCACGTCACGGGCGAAGGGCCGGCGTGCGAGTCCCCAATAGGTGAGGTAATCCATTGGGATTTGTCCGCAAAGAATGAGGTACAGACCCCCAGCAATCGGGTCAACTTCGATATGATCGGCGTCCGCGGTGACCGTTCTTTAGCCTCAAGCGACAAACCCCCAGCCCCAATGACTCGACGATATTTTGTTCCCGACTTGAGCCAACCTGGAAGTTTGGTGGCTCTGCCGCCCGAAGAGGCCCAGCATGCGATCCGGGTGATGCGAATTCAGCCGGACGACGTGGTCACCCTTTTCGACGGACGCGGGTTTCAATGCGATGCTCGCGTCGTTTCGCTCGGACGCAACGAGTGTCAGTGCGAAGTCGGTGACGTTCAACTGATCGATCGTGAGCCTGAGTGTTGCATTCATTTTGGTGTCGCGCTGCCGAAGCCGGATCGCGCGAAGGAGCTGATCGAACGTTTGACGGAGCTTGGAGTGGCAGCGGTCACGCCGATCGTGGGTCAGCGGTCGCAGCGTCCGCCGAAAGGGGCGTTCGTCGACAAATTGCGTCGTGGCGTGGTCGAAGCATGCAAGCAAAGCGGTCGGAATCACTTGATGGAGATTCGCGATACGATGTCTGCGAGCGATTTTTTTGCTTCGGTCGATGGAGGTGTCAGCCTGATTGCTCACCCGGAAACCGGTGCCGCAAAAGTTTCTCGCTTCGTTGGACAGTCTCGCGTCACGGTTGCGATCGGACCGGAAGGCGGATGGTCCAATGAAGAGGTGGAGCTTGCGATCGGGGCGGGATTCGAGTGCGTGGATTTGGGGCCACGGATCTATCGGATCGAAACCGCGGCCGTGGTGGTGGCGGCAGCACTGGTTAGCTGAATGGTTGGCCCGGATTTCTTTCAACTGCTTTGCAGTTCACGTCCCGCAAGCGGAGTCGCGGGTTCACGTTGGGTGGCCCGAAACCGGCGATACCCCCTGCCCGATTCGAACGAGCGTTTCCGAGCGGAAAGCCCGGTGTCCTGGGCCACTAGACGAAGGGGGCGGGAAGAGGTAACAGCGAACAGGCTACAGGTGACAGCAATCAATGCTTACCGCGGTCGCCTGATACCTGTCGCCTGTTACCTACTCTCTACTTCTCGTCGATCTTCACTTTTCGTCGATCTTCGTGACGACCTTGTCGATCAGACCGTATTCTTGAGCTTCGACGGCCGACATGAAGCGGTCGCGGTCGGTATCGCTTTCGATCTTTTCGAGCGAATGTCCGGTGTGCTCGATCATGATCTCGTTCATTCGCTGTTTGATGCGACGCAGTTCGCCCACGTGAATTTCGACTTCACGGGCGGTGCCCTGCATCCCGGCGAGCGGTTGGTGGATCATGATTCGCGAATTGGGCAACGAGAACCGTTTGCCCTTCGCGCCGGCGGTCAACAACACGGCGCCCATCGAAGCGGCTTGGCCGATGCAATAGGTTGCGACGTCGCAGGAAACGAATTGCATCGTGTCGTAGATCGCCATGCCCGCAGTGATCGATCCACCGGGGCTGTTGATGTACAAGTGAATGTCGGCTTTCGGGTCGTCCGACTGCAGAAACAACATCTGAGCGACCAGAGCATTGGAGATCTGATCGTCGACTTGTTGGCCGAGAAAAATGATGCGGTCTTTGAGCAATCGGCTGTAAATGTCGTAGACACGTTCTTCGCGACCGCTCTTTTCGACGACGTAGGGAATGACAGGCATGTTGTGTTATTTCGGTTGAATGTGGGTGTGCAGTGATGAAGTCGGAATGCCGCAACGATGGTTGCGGCATCAAGTTCGGTCGGCCAATGACGAACCGTCAAAGATTACTTGTCTTCGTCTTCTTCCGAGCCCGGTGGCTTGGTCAGAATGTCGTCGACCAAGCCGTATTCCTTGGCTTCTTGAGCACCAAGGAAAAAGTCGCGATCGGTGTCTTTCGCGATTTGGTCGACCGACTTACCGCTGTGCTTGCTGATGATTTCGTTTAGCACGTCGCGATAGCGGAACATTTCGGCCGCTTGAATCTCGATGTCACTGACTTGGCCACCAACGCCACCCATGGGTTGGTGCATCATCACGCGGCTGTTGGGCAAACAATAGCGTTTGCCTTTCGTACCGCCGACCAACAAAACTGCCGCACCGCTGCATGCTTCACCGACGCAGTACGTCGCGATGCTGCATGACATCATTTGCATGGTGTCATAGATGGCCAGGGTCGCGGTAACCGATCCGCCAGGCGAATTGATATAGAAGTGGACGTCTTTGCGACGGTTTTCGCTTTGAAGATACAGCAACTTCATCACGATTTCGTTCGCGTTGCCGTAATGGATCTCGCCTTGGAGGAACACAATCCGGTTCTCCATCAGCAAGTCGCCGAGCGTCAGTTGACGCTGACGCTGGTAACCCTGATACGAACTGGCGGCCAGTTGGGGATCTCGGGGGTCGTAAGCCGTTGGGAAATTCATTCGGTGTCTGTCGAACGTGTGAGAATGGGCAATTTAGAAGGGACGAGGTTTTTGCATTTCGCGGAGCGGCTGCGTTCACGGGCGACCGACCACCCCTTAATGTTCGCCACTGACCCGGAAACTGACAAGGCCACGCAGAAGCGAACCCGTCCGGGGCCAGATTTCAGGTCATTGACGAACAGAAGCAGACTTTTCCCGCCCTGAGCCAATGACCTGAGTGCTGTTTCTGGATTGGTTCACCGAAGCGTAAGACTTCGGCAAGGTGGAAAGTTGGGTTTCACAATCGTAGCGGGACTTGCCAGAGCTCGGGTTTTCGGAGACGCCCTGAAGTCGGGCGACTCCCATTGCCCCGAGGTAGTGGCGGGATGAAACGCTAACTGTTTCCTACAAAAACTTTCATCGAGTGGCATGCCATGCTGAGCGAATGGCCCGTTGCTGGCACGGGTCCGTCGACATCGGGATAGATGTCGCCAGGCGACTCGACGGCGGTATCGATGAACAGATTCCAGTTCATACCCCAGCCAATTTCAGGCATCTTGAAGACGCGGTCCTGGCCGGTGCTGTTGAACATCATCACCATGTCACGACCAAGCCCCTCGGGGTCCTCGATGCGCGTCGGTGCGGCGATGTACGCCACCATGGCGAGTTCCGATTGGTTCCAATTCAAATGGGTGCCGTCGGGCGCGTACCAAGACACATCGGGAATCGCGCGGCCATCGACCGGTTGGCCGGTCAGGTATGTTTTCCGGCGAACCGTCGGTTGCTCGCGACGGAACTTGATCAACGCTTTGACGAAACGCAGCATGTCAGCATTCTTGGTGGCCAAACGCCAATCGAACCAGCTGATGTCGTTGTCTTGGCAATAGGCATTGTTGTTACCCTTTTGAGTGCGGCGGACTTCGTCACCACTGACCAGCATCGGCACGCCCTGGCTAAGCAACAACGTCGTCATCATGTTGCGAATTTGGCGATCGCGAGTGACCGTGATCGCTTTCTTGCGAGTCGGCCCCTCGACACCATAGTTGTCGCTGATGTTGTGGTTGTCACCATCACGATTGTCTTCACCGTTGGCGATGTTGTGCTTGTCCTTGTACGAAACAAGGTCGTTCATCGTGAAGCCGTCGTGGGTCGTGATCAAGTTGATGCTGCAGTGCGGCGGACGATTGTCATGCTCGTACAAATCGCTGCTGCCGGCCAATCGAGTAGCCAGAGCGCCCAACGTGCCAGAGTCACCTCGCCAAAAACCACGCGTGTCATCGCGGTAACGTCCGTTCCATTCCGCCCAGCGAGCGCCGCCGAACGAACCGACTTGGTAGGCACCGGCGGCGTCCCATGCTTCGGCGATGATCTTGGTATCGGCCAGCAACGGATCTTCGGCGATCAATTCGACCATTGGTGGATTGGGGATCAAGTTCCCCTTCGTGTCGCGGCTCAGGATGCTGGCCAAATCGAATCGAAAACCGTCGATGTGGTAGTTGTGAACCCAGTGACGAAGGCAGTGAAAAATCATCTCGCGAACGACCGGATGGTTGCCGTTGAGCGTGTTGCCACATCCGCTGTAGTTACAGTAATGCTGGCCTTCGGACAGGATGTAATAGACTTGGTTTTCGAGTCCCTTAAACGATAGCGTTGGTCCCTTTTCGTTACCTTCGCAAGTGTGATTGAACACAACGTCGAGGATGACTTCGATACCAGCTTTGTGAAGCGCTTTGACCATTTCTTTGAACTCGCGAACTTGAGCACCTGGTGTGCTGTCGGACGCATATCCACGGTGCGGCGCGAAGAAAGCCATTGGGTCATAGCCCCAATAGTTCGACCGATCCATCTTGTTGCCGTGGATATCCTTGATTGGAAATTCATTGACCGGCATCAGCTCGACGGCCGTCACGCCGAGGTCTTTCAGATACGGGATCTTTTCGATCACGCCCAGGTAGGTGCCTGGATGTTTGACTTTCGAGGACTTGCTTTTGGTGAAACCTTTGACGTGCATTTCATAGATCACCGATTCGCTTATGTCCCGTCGGATGTGCCGGTCGCCTTCCCAATCGAATTCGCCGTCGACGACCACGCACTTCGGCGGCCGGACGACGCCATCTTTGCCCTTTTGATATTCGCCTGCGAGTGCTTGAGTGTACGGATCTATCAAACGGGCGGTCGAATCGAATCGATGTCCCCGTTCGGGCGCCCAAGGACCGTTGGCTTGGAAGTGGTAAAGTTGTCCTTCGGCTAGGTTCGGGACATGCATACTCCACACATCGCCCCAGCGATCCGCGTCGCGATCAAAGTCGATGATCTCGGCAGGTTCGCGATCGGTGACCTTGTTGTAAAGCAACAATCGCATCGCCGTTGCCGAACGACTGAAGACCGAAAACTGGACGCCGGTATCTTGAATCGTCGCACCGAACGGCGGGGCGTAGGCGAATTGTAGTGATGGGCACGGTTGGCGCATTAGCATGTTGCGGACTTCTCCGATATTGGGATTTTCAATCGTCATCCGACTTCCTGATGCGATCCGATGCACGCAGAAATGGCTGACAACTGAACCCTACCACCGCTAAGAAAGAATGCCGCGTGAACCGCCCACCAAGTTGATGAAACGTGGCCGAACGAACACTGCGGTACCGATTGGCGAATGGATGCCGAAGAAGCCTCGCAGATGAGTGAGTGAACTATTATCGATTGGATAAACGATGGGGCCGCTCCAGCGACCCATCCCCGAAGTCACCGAGCTGCCGGTCAAGACCGACTTTGGGTGAGTTGTTGGATAATAACGGATCGTACGGGGCTAGTGATCGTGCAAAAATGAAATGGTCGGGCGCGGGCACCTTTGCTGATCATCTACGGGCACCCATTCCGCTGTTGACCCCTGGGGGTCTATGCTGAAAACGTGCTGAAAGACGAAGATTCTTGATTCTGAGGTCCTTTCGCCCTGGCCGGCAGTCGTGCCTCGTCCGACTGCTGCGTTTTCGCTTCTTCCCATCTTCGACCGAGTCGCCTCGCATGCCGCTGACCACTGCCACGACAACCGTAATGCCAGAACAAGTCGGGCGCGTTGATAGCGTCGTCAAGGCGTTGGTCGGTTTGTCGCACAGCCAGGTGCGAGGAATGTTCGACCATGGCTGCGTCGCGATCAACGGCGAACCTTGCGAGGACGGCGGGCAGGAAGTCGAGGTGGGTGACGCGATCGAACTTCGCTATGACGCAAACCAACGTTACCGTGAAAAAAAGAAGGTTCGCTGGGACGATCGCACGTTCACGATCGCATACGAGGACAACGACTTGATCGTCGTTGACAAAGCCGCCGGGACGCTGACGATACCGACCAACCAGGAAGAAAAAAACACTTTGGTCGATCGTGTCTCGTTATACCTATCGCACTCCAAACGATACCGCCAAGCGTTCGTCGTCCACCGACTCGATCGAGAAGTCAGCGGGTTGTTGGTGATCGGCAAGTCACAGGAGGTCGCCGATGCGCTGATCGAACAGTTCAAACATCGCAAGCCGATGCGTTTGTATTCGGCAATCTGCGCCGGGTTGGTGGCCGCCGACGAAGGCACGTTCGATTCTCATATGGCGACGGGCAACAATCTGGATCGCTATATCACGGCGCCGTCAAGGCATACTGAACGGGCCGTCACTCACTATCGCGTCATCAAACGGATGGACGACACGACCGAGGTCGAAATTCGCCTGGAAACCGGAAAACGCAACCAAATTCGAGTCCAGTTCGCCGATGCCGGCCACCCCGTGCTTGGGGACCCTCGTTACGAAACGGACAAATCCATGCACCCGAGATGGATTCGCAAACGCATCGCTCTGCACGCGAAGACTCTTGGCTTCGATCACCCCACCAGTGGTAAGCCGATCGCCATCGAGTCGAAGTTGCCGGCCGCGATGGCGAAGTTTTTGCGGGGCGGAATCGGCCGCCAGAAGTAGCTGGACGGACGTTGGGTTACTGCCGACGTGCGACCTTCGATTCCCTGAGCGATGCTCTTTGGGCGATTTCGGTGATTCGGTTTACGAACTCGCGGCGTGTGCCGTCGTCGACTTGCGGCAGTCGGGTTGCGACGTCGATCATCGCGGGCGGATTGTTTTCGGACGCCATCGAAACTTGCGAGATAAACTTTGCGGTCTCGGTAAAGTTGTTGTCCGCCGATCGCCCGATCAGGCCGCTGAGTGTTCGGGCGACCAAGTCGGCGCCCAGACTTTCAAGCTGCAAGAAGCAATCAATGGTTCCGGTCACCGACGTTCGTCCGTCGCCGTTTTCGGAATAGCGGCTGGACAAGATGAAGACACCGTTGCCGCCGATCGGCTTTGCGACCAGCGCGCCGTCGTAGCTGCCCGTGGCGACGAAAATGTGCAAGTGAGGGTCACCGTAGACGAGGTCGACTTGGCACGTGGTCCCGCTGCCGTCGATGGCTTCCAATTGATAGGGGCCGGTTCGACGAATTTGCACATTGGTGATCCCCATCAAGTCCCACATGCCGACGAGCACCTCGGGATTGCGGCTGAGGAACAAAAACATGTCGCGGTCACAATCGATATCTTGCGTCGGCAATCGTCGAAAGATCGTTGGCGATTCGACCACGGAAAGAATCCGCGATTGGGCGGCCGGTGTCAGCCGCTGCATGGGCAGCGACTCGATCGCCGCCTTTCGCTGGGCACGACTGGAGTCGCCGTCGTTGTCGCCACGGCCGAAAAAGCCGCCTTCGCCGCAAGCGGTCACCGGCATCGTCGCGACCAGGCCGAACAGCGCCAAAGCGCACCACGAGCCTGAGCGTCCGATCGTTTTTATCGATCTTCCGGCCACCGATGTCTCCCCCCGAGTCTGCTCGCACCGCCATTTCGACCGATCCACCAATCGGCCGCTCGTTGTGAAAAAGTTTCACGCGGGGTTCGGCAATGCGTACCTTCGTCGACGGAGTGCCGGACGAAAGGCATGTGAGGGTTTTTCGGTCGCAGGGACCGACCGAGTTGAGGAAAACGTCGGACCGAGTGCAGGCAAGCTGAAATGGCGTACTCGACACCACACCGCGATTCCCGATAATCGCGACACGTTCGTGCCCTAGCGGCACCGAAGGCGAGACCTGATTTTTTGAACCGCCTTGGTATTCGTCGCCGATGGCGTCGGCACGGACCGTGACCCGAAAACCTCTCACTTTAGAAAATTTTCATGGCTAAAAAGACAATCGACCAAGTTGACGTTGCTGGCAAAAAGGTACTGATCCGCGTCGACTTCAACGTTCCGCTGGACGACAACCAAAAGATCACTGACGATCGCCGCGTGCGAATGGCGTTGCCAAGTATCAAAAGCGTGGTCGATCGCGGTGGCCAAGTGATCCTGGTCAGCCACCTGGGTCGCCCTGAAGGAAAGGGCTTTGAATCGCAGTACAGCCTTGCGCCGGCCGCCGAAGCGTTGGCGGGAATGTTGGGCAAACCGGTTGCCATGGCATCGGATACGGTCGGTGACGACGCGGCCGCGAAGGTCATAGCACTTGGCAACGGCGACGTGGTCGTGCTGGAGAACCTGCGTTTCAACTCGGGTGAAAAGAAGGGTTGCGCCGAGTTCGCGGGCAAGTTGGCTGCGATGGCCGACATTTACTGCAACGATGCGTTCGGAACTTGTCACCGCAGCGATGCGTCGATGGTCGCCGTCCCCGAAGCGATGGCGGGCAAACCACGCGTAGTGGGCCACTTGGTCGCGCGTGAGATTCAGTATCTGACCGACGCGATCAGCAAACCGGGGCGTCCCTTTGTTGCGATCCTCGGCGGGGCAAAGGTCAGCGACAAGATCAACGTGATCAACAATCTGCTGGGAATTTGTGACACGGTATTGATCGGCGGCGCGATGGCGTACACGTTCTCGCTGGCACGCGGCGGCAAAGTCGGCGGCAGTTTGGTCGAAAAGGACAAGGTAGAACTGGCCAAAGAATTGCTGGCCAAAGGCGGCGATAAACTGCAACTGCCCGTCGACACGCATTGCGGCGACGATTTCGGAAACATCGCCGGTTGCAACAAAAAGGTCGTCGCGGCGGGCGAGATCCCTGATGACATGGAAGGATTCGACATCGGACCGGAAACGTCAAAGAAGTACGCCGAGATCATCAAGAATGCGAAGACCATCGTTTGGAACGGACCGATGGGTGTCTTTGAAAAGCCACCGATGGATGCGGGCACAAAAGCAGTGGCGCAAGCCGTCGCCGACAGCGATTCGGTCAGCATCATTGGCGGTGGCGACAGTGCCGCGGCCGTCGAATTGCTCGGTTTCGCGGACCAAGTCAGTCACGTCAGCACCGGTGGCGGCGCCAGTCTGGCCATGCTGGAAGGCCAACGTTTCGCCGCCGTCGATTTGCTGGACGAAGCGGGGGAATAGGTAACAGTACAGGTCACAGGTACTAGGAAGGGAAAGTCACGTGTCACGCGGTTGCCGAGTTATGCCACAATGCGGCAACTTCTTCCTGAAACCTGTTACCTGACACCTGAAGCCTATTCCCGCCCATGTCTGCTGAAGAACTGCGATTGCTCGAATCTGACCGCCGCCAAGTCAATTGGCAGCGTTGGGGGCCCTATCTGTCCGAGCGGCAATGGGGCACCGTTCGCGAGGACTACAGCGAAGGCGGCGATGCAACGTGGAGCTACTTTCCGCACGATCACGCCCGCAGCCGCGCCTATCGTTGGGGCGAAGACGGGCTGTTGGGGATTTCTGATCGTGAATGCAGGTTGTGCTTTTCGGTTGCGCTGTGGAACGGACGCGACCCAATCTTGAAGGAACGCTTATTCGGCGTAACGGGACCGGAAGGCAATCACGGCGAAGACGTCAAAGAGTGCTATTACTATCTCGATAGCACGCCGACGCACAGTTACATGAAGGCACTGTACAAGTATCCGCAGTCGCGATATCCGTACGAAGAATTGGTGTCGATCAGCCGCAGTCGCAGTCGCACCGATGACGAGTACGAATTATTGGATTCACCTTGTTTCGATGATTCAAGGTATTTCGACGTTACTGCCGAGTATGCCAAGGCGAGCGCGGATGATGTTCTAGTGCGGATCACAATCGTCAACCGGGGCCCCGACGTGGCGGTGGTTCATGCGATCCCTCAGCTGTTCTTTCGCAACACGTGGACTTGGCAATGCACCGACGAGGGATGCACGCTGCCTCCGTCGATGCGATTGCAAGACGGCGTTGTCAAAACGAATCACGAATCGCTCGGGCAAATGTGGTGCGTGTGTGAACAGACACTTGACGGTGCTGTCGATAGCAGCCCCGATGCATTCGCTTGGATCTTCACCGACAATGAAACGAATATCCGGCGGCACCCGGGTTTGCCCAGCGAGTCGGAGTTCTTCAAAGATGCGTTCAACGAGTATGTCGTTCACGGTAAGACCGACGCCGTCAACCCGGCCGAGCGTGGCACGAAATGTGGCGCGGCAGGAATGCTTTCTCTTGAACCGGGCGCGTCAGCGACGATTCGGATGCGCATCGCGCACATCGACGAGCCCGTCATTGCAAAGCGGTCCGGCGGCGATGCGAAACAGTTTGCTTCGCTCGCATTCGACGAATCTTTCGACCAAACGTTTGCCGAACGAATCAAGGACGCGGATGCTTTTTATGAAACGTTGATCGCCGACGATTTGTCGGCCCAGCGAAAAGCCATCATGCGTCAGGCGTATGCCGGCTTGCTGTGGACGAAACAGTTTTATCACTACAGCATCGCGACTTGGTTGGACGGCGACCACAACGGCGTCCCCACCTCGGAAACGCGAAAACAAGGTCGCAACGCCGATTGGCGTCACCTGTTCAACCGCGACGTGATCTCAATGCCGGATAAGTGGGAGTATCCGTGGTACGCGGCTTGGGATTTGGCCTTCCACATGGTTCCGTTTGCAAAGCTGGATGGTCAGTTCGCGAAAGAGCAAATGCTGCTTTTCTTGCGAGAATGGTACATGCACCCCAACGGGCAAATCCCGGCCTACGAATGGCAACTCAGTGACGTGAACCCGCCGGTTCACGCCTGGGGCGTTTGGGAGATTTACAAAGCGACTGGCAAACCGTTGCAACGCGACAGAGTCTTCTTGGCACGGGCGTTTCAAAAGCTGTTGCTCAATTTCACTTGGTGGGTGAACCAGAAGGATCCGCGCGGAAAAAATATATTCGCCGGCGGCTTCTTGGGTTTGGATAACATCGGAGTCTTCGATCGCAGCAAGCCGCTGCCGCACGGTCACTTGGAGCAAGCCGACGGAACGTCGTGGATGGCGTTCTATTGCGGTTCGATGCTGCGGATTGCGATGGAGTTGGCGGAAGATCACCTGGCATATGGGGACATGGCCAGCAAATTTTTCGAGCACTACGTCGCGATCGCCGAGGCGATGAATTCGATGGACGGCACGGGGCTGTGGGACGAGGCGGACGGTTTTTACTATGACCACCTCTATGTCGATGGCCAATCGATACCGATCAGAGTTCGCTCGTTGGTGGGCTTGTTTCCGTTGACGACGGGAGTCGTGCTGGAAGAGAAGATCGTCGACAAGCTGCCCGGTTTCAAAAAGCGGATGAAATGGTTCTTGGATAACCGGGATGACCTGAGCGAACACATGACGTACATGGAGCTGAAATGTCCTGACGGACGCAAGGCTTCGAAGCGTTTGCTGGCGATTCCATCGGAGGATCGTTTTCGCCGATTGATCGCGGTGATGTTGGACGAAGATGAGTTTCTGTCGCCGTTCGGTATCCGCAGCATGTCAGCCATCCACCGCGATGAACCGTTCGTGTTCGACTTCGGCGGCGAACACCATGAAGTCCGCTATGTACCGGGCGAGAGTGACAGTGGCATGTTTGGTGGAAACAGCAATTGGCGGGGGCCGATTTGGTTTCCGATGAACTTCTTGCTGATCCAAGCGATGAAACGGTACTACGATTACTACGGTGACGAGTTGAAAGTTGAGTGTCCGACCGGCAGCGGAAATTTGATGACGTTGATGGAAGTGTCACACGAACTGGAACGACGATTGATTTCATTGTTCGAGCAAGACGAATCCGGTTTCCGTCCGTCGCACGGCAGCGACGAAGTGTATCAGCACGATCCGGCATGGAAGGATTTGGTGCTGTTCTACGAGTACTTCCACGCGGATACGGGCAAGGGCTTGGGAGCAAGCCACCAAACGGGATGGACGGCGCTGGTGGCAACAATGATCCGAAACCAAAACGAAGACCGTTAGACCAAGCACCCGATGTGGCCCTGTGACGCCGTCGCAGGTACACGTTGGGTCTCAGGTGTTGAGGTCAGCCAGCAGTCGTCCCGTTGCACTGTCTTTCACTTTCGCGACTTCTGATGGTGTTCCCTCGGCGACGACTCGGCCACCTTCGCTCGACGCGCCGGGGCCTAGATCGATGATATGGTCGGCTGCTTGCATCAGCAGCGCGTTGTGCTCGACAACCAGCAGGCTGTGACCGTCTTCGATCAACGCATCAAAACAGTCCACCAAGCGGACGATGTCTGCGAAATGCAATCCCGTTGTCGGCTCGTCCATCACGAACAGAGTGCGGCGACGTTTCGCCGATGCCAAGAACGCCGCCAATTTCAACCGTTGGCCTTCGCCGCTCGAAAGCGTCGTCGCAGGCTGGCCCAGTTTGATGTAGTCCAAACCGACATCCATCATCCGCTGCAATCGGTCGCGCACTTTTTCGTCGCCTCGAAAAAATGCAAACGCTTCGCGAACCGACATCTGCAACACATCATCGATGGACCGATCGCGATAGCGGACCTTCAAGATCTCGTCGCGATACCGAGACCCGCGGCATACCGGACAACGCATCGAAACATCGGCCAGAAACTGCATGTCGATTTCTAAAACACCCGCACCTTCGCAATTCGCGCACTGGCCCTTCTCGCTATTGAAGCTGAAGTGTCCGGGTGTGAAGTTTCGCACGCGAGCTTCGACGGTCTCAGCAAACGCTTTACGAATCGGATCGAACGCCTTGACATAGGTCACCGGTGCGCTGCGAGCACTGCGGCTGATCGGCGACTGGTCCACCATCACGCAGTCGTCGATCTGGCTTAGCCCACGCAACGACCTATACGGCAGCGGCTTGGCAGCTTCCCCCATTTTTTCAGCGCGAATGGCGGCATACAACGTGTCTTGAACCAGCGAGCTTTTCCCGCTGCCGGAAATGCCCGTCACCAGCGTCAAAACGTTCAGCGGAAAGTCGACGTCGATGCTTTGTAAGTTGCGCCCCGTCGCGCCAGTGATCGAGATTCTGCTGTGTGGCTGGCGCGGCGTATGGTTTCGCAGCGTCCCGCCACGGCGACCGGTCAAAAATTGTCCCGTCAACGAATCTGCATCGGCCAACATTTCCGCAGGCGTTCCCTGGAACATGACGTTCCCGCCACCCACGCCCGCCTCGGGACCGATCTCGATGACCTGATCGGCAAGCTGGATCATCGTCTGGTCATGTTCGACCACGATCACCGAATTTCCTCGGTCACGCAGACCCACGATCGCATGCGACAACCGATCGACATCTGCGGGATGCAGACCAGCGGTGGGCTCGTCCAACACATAAAGCATGTTGACAAGGCTGCTGCCCAAGGCTGACGTCAACGCCACTCGCTGGGTCTCACCACCCGAAAGCGTTCGCAGCGTGCGATCGAGTTGCAAGTAATGCAACCCGACGTCACGCAAGTAGCCCAGCCGATCGACAATCTGGTTGATGGCTTCTTTCGCGATCGCGGCTTCACGTTTTTGCAGCGCCAAAGATGAAAAGAATGTCGCCAGTTCGCCCGCCTGCATCGCCAACAAATCGGCGACGTTCTTGCCGTCGATGCGATACGCCAACGCTGCGGGTTTGAGCCGTTTTCCGCCACACGCGTCACAGGGACGATAGGATCGAAAACGGGATGCAAAGATGCGCACATGCATCTTGTATTTTTTCCGATCCAGCCAAGCAAAAAAACCGTCGAGTCCGCCAAAATTTCGTTCGGGAACGCCGCCAACGATCAACTTCAAGTGCTTCTTTGTCAGTTTTTGAAAGGGCTTGTCGACGGGGATCGAATAGTCGTCGGCAAGTGCGAGCAGTTCGTGTTTTTCGTGTTCGTACGACGGAGTGTTCCAGGGCGCGATAGCGCCTTCGGCAAGCGATAGCGTTTTGTCGGGAACGACCAAGTCCATGTCGACATCAACGACGTCACCGAAACCTTCACAGACGGGACACGCACCCAGCGGATTGTTGAAGTTGAACAATCGCGGTACTGGATCGGGGTAGTCAATGTCGCATCGATCGCATCGGTTCTCGCGGCTGACGACGCGTCGAGTCCACGTCCGACCATCGATGACGGCGACCTTCGCCGATTCCGTTTCGGATCCTTCCGTCAACACGACCGCACGTCCGTTGCCTTCGGACATCGCAGTTTCCATCGACTCCGTCAGTCGCCCGATATCGTCGGAACCGGTCACGCGGTCGACCACGACGACCGCTTCGACTCCGCCACGACGGATCGATTTCGCCATCCGGCTTCGGTCTTCGTCCGACAGGTGGAAGGTTTCTTCCCCGATGATCAGACGCAGATAGCCTTCTTGTTGAAGACCCAGCAGCACCTCGCTTGACGATTTGCGATCGGCCAGCCAAATCGGAAATCCGATCATGGCGCGAGCTTCGGTGGGCAAGCTTAACAGTTGTTGGGCGACACCGGCCGGGTCATCGCTCTGTACGGGGTTGCCGCATTGAAAACAGAACAAGTCGGCGATTTTCGCGAACAGCAGCCTCAGGTGATCGGCGACTTCCGTGGATGTGCCGACGGTGCTGCGATTGGTTTTCGCCCCACCGGCGCGTGTGACTGCGATCGCCGGTGGAATTCCAACGATGGCGTCGCAGTCGGGTTTGTCGAGTCGCTCGAGAAACTGCCGCGTGTACGCGGAAAAACTTTCGATGTAGCAACGCTGACCTTCGGCATACAGCGTGTCGAGCGCCAACGAAGTCTTGCCGCTGCCGGAAAGACCGCAAACGGCAACCAACTTACCGCGAGGAACATCAATGTCGATGTTTTTCAGGTTGTGAACGCGGCATCCGCGGACCGAAATGACGTCAGCAGACAAGTGAGTTTTCCCAAGGGGACGAGGATTCGGTGCGGCGAAAGGAGATTTTGCCATGGATTCGGGCCGGCACGAAGGCGGGGAATCGTGAAGTTTCGTCCGAGTGGCGACCACGAGTCGTCTTTGGGCTGTTCGTCGGCGGGAAAATGAGTAAAATTTCGGACGGTAGGTTCGTCGATCGTGAAACCGTCGCCCAGGAGCTTTGTAGGCTTTGGGAGTGACACCCGTTCAGTTTTCGTTCGTCCCACTTGGTAGGTCTCCAAGCTGGCCTCTTTCTTTTTGGCCCGGAAAGTAAACGACGGGTCGTGAATCCTTGCCTAGGAGTTAGCGTTGGGAAGGAAATTGTATTGCGGAAACTTGAGCTTTAATGTCTCGAGTTCCGACCTCGAAGAGTTGTTTGCTCAGTTCGGGACGGTTGATAGTGCGCAGGTCATCACTGATCGCGACACAGGCCGAAGTAAAGGTTTCGGGTTTGTTGAAATGGGCACCGATGAGGAAGCCCAGGCAGCCATCAATGGTCTGCACGAAAAGGAACACGATGGTCGTTCGCTGACCGTTAACGAAGCTCGCCCACGCGAAGATCGTGGCGGCGGCGGTGGCGGTGGTGGTGGACGCGGCGGCTACGGTGGTGGCGGCGGCGGCGGTGGCCGTGGTGGCTACGGTGGTGGCGGCGGTGGCGGTGGCGGACGCGGTGGTGACCGCGGCGGCTACGGCGGCGGTGGTGGCGGACGTGGTGGCGATCGCTACTAGTCCACACAAATCAGTTAACACTGAATGCTAAATGAACGAAGGGTGCTCGATGTAACGTCGAGCACCCTTTTTTCGTGGGACGATCGGATCTCGCGCGTTCGCGAACTGCTACGGAAGCACGACCGGTTGACCCGGAATTCGCTGTTCACCCTTGATCGCCCAAGGTTGCAGAAGCAGCGGACCAGAACCCAAAACCGATCTGTCGGGTGTGTACGCACTCGTTTCACCGTCCGTCGATTCCAACTCGCGACCAAACAACCGCCACTCAATACGCTCGGCGCCAATCGCCTTGCAAGTGACCGAGTTTCCGTCCGATGAAACGGATCCGACCGGCACCAGTTCTGACGACACCAGTTTCATCCAATGCGACTGGCTTAACCGCGGCTGGGTTGCGTCATTACCAACGACTGCCGTGCGCAGTTCCATGAATCCAGGCGGCGCACCGGCGACTCCCATTTCGATCGACTTCATCGGCGGCAAAACACGAACAAGTTTGCCATCGATGTACAGTTCGACCAATCCGAGCGTCGTCCGTCGATCCGATTCGACAACGTTGTCCGGGGCATACGACAAACGCAGAAGTTTTTCGCCCGTCAATTTATCAACCACCGCAAAGTTAAATCGTCCACGTGGTGGTCGAGCAAACGGTTGCGTGATGGGATCCCCAACAATCAGCGATTGGTACGGCGACTGAATCGACAAATAGAACGCTTCGATCGCAGAAACGCCCGATGCGTAGTAGCCGTACATCATCGGCACCGGAAACTTTGCTTGGAGCGCAAACGGTTCCGCGACCGGACCGCTGGTCATCGCCGCGCCGGCTTGCAGCAGCTCGGTCATTTTTGTCTGTGAACTGGTACCAAACGCAGCACTGTAACTGGTTAAGTTCTCTGAGATCGCACCAGGCACAAAAGTAAACGGTTTTCCCAGCAATACCATTGTCGGTGTGCCGAGCATCAATCCGACACAGTCATCCGTTTCAGACGGCATCGTTTTGCGAAAGATCGATGCCTTGTGCTTACCATGACCCAGCCAAAGTAACGCATCCGTCATCCCCGGTTTCCGCGTCGTTGTCCGAACGTCAGCCGTCAACGAGAACCAAAAGTTTGCATCGGGATAAGTTCGGTCAGCAGTTGAGGCACGCTGGAGTACCTCGACGGCCTCTTCCAACGTATTGCCGCGAGCGTGGACGACACCCAGCATGCACGACAGCAGGTACCGAACGCCATCGGACGACTCGCGAGACGCTGTCCCGTTTCCCATCCACGCGACATCGCCCGAAAAGCCAACGGGTCCCTGTGCGACCAAGGGGTGATCCGAGAGTTGGGCGAGAACAGCTTTGTATTTCTCGTCCGCGATGATCGGGCCAAGAGTTTCGCTCCGCGTCAGGTAAGTCGCTGATTGCCAGCCTGCTTTTAAGGCTTTGACCAACATCGCTTCCGCGTTTTCACTGTCTTCGGCCGATGCGTAAGCCTCAGCCGCCATGATCGCAATCGGCGCCTGCGTCGGAGACTGTTCAAAGATTTCGGAAAACTGCTTCCCCGCCTCGGCGAATTTCTCATCCACCAAGTCTTGCTTCGCTTGATTGAACTTGTCACGCCGCTCGGTGTCCATGAACGGATTCAGGAAGTGCCGATCCATATTCCCGCGCGCGTACAGATTGCTGCCCAGGTCGATGTAGCTCGGGTTGTCGCTCAAAACGAATTGATAAAGCGACGTGACTCCCGTAATTGACGCCGTCGGCAACTGAATTTTCTTCAACCCATCGGCGGGCAACTTGTCGATGTCGGATCGCACGTCGACAGCCGTGGGGAAGTCCGCCGAGTAGGCGATCACACGAACATGGTTGGCGATCTTTCGGGCGTCGACTTCGGCTAACACGGGCTTCAAAATTTTTGCCTTGAAGTCCTCCAGGGTCATCGCCAAACCCGTCGGTACGTCGTCCAACAAAATGACATTCGCGATCGGAATATCGCGAAGATGCACATAGTGGTTGGCAACCGTCCGCGAGATCAACGATTTCGCGTTGACAACGACGACAACGTTTTCGGGGCCGATGCCGGCAAGTGTCTGGCCGGCGAGAGCAATCGCCAAACCGAACGAGAGGAAAAGGGTGGCCAAACGCTTCACAGTCACGACATCCATTCGTCCACCGATTCAAAAGAAACTATTTGAAGTCTTCGTCAAAAGCCGAAAAATCATCACCACCGGGCGTTTCAAACGCGACTTCTTCGACTTGTTCTTCATCCATCACGACCTCATCCGAAGCCTCGGCGACCTCGTGTTCGTCTTCGTATCCCGATTCATCCGTGATCTCGTCCGGTCGCGGTTTCGCCGGCGCATACTTGCGTTTTTCGAGAAAAGACGTAACCGGAACGGCCAAAATGACGGCCAACAGTAGCATGACCCAAGGGATGAAGTACAACATCTGAAACGGTTTCTCGCGGGAAATTTGAACGCTGGATCCGATCAAACCATAGTTCGCGGCAACGCAAAACGCAAAGATATCGTCTTTATCTTACCCCCCCGAGACGCCGATGTCCCACTGTGACCGATCCGATTCGGGGACCACGCGTTGCAGCGTCCGTAGCGACGCCGGGTTGCTGTTCTTTATTTCCGCGTACAAGCCTTGAAGTTGATCTTTCGCGACTTGCAGTTCGGCCGTCTCGTTGCTGGCTCGTAGCAATTTGCATCGTTCGACCAACGCCACCACCTGGACGACGCGGTCGACGGCCGGATCGCTGAGGACAGACTTCAACACCACATCCGCCTTTTTGAATTGATTTTGGTCGACGAAAAATCGCGAGAGCTGCAGCATCGCCTTGGCGTGAAAGTGGGCGTTCGTCGAATTTTCACTCGGCAGATAGTGTTGGCTGACCGCGCGCCAGCCCGCTTCGTCGTTGCGATTGACGGCGACGAAATATTGTTCTTGGATCGAGTCTGCCTTGCTGACTTGCCCTGGACGAAGCAGTTCGGACAAATCTTTTTCGGTTTGCTGATAGGCGAACAACACTGCGGCGGCACCACAAGCCAATGGCAACATTGTCGCGACCAAAATACGAGTTCCTTTTCGACGTCGTTGCCGCCGCGCGTCATCGGCGGCGCGTTGCAAGCGGGTCGTCGCGGCGGCGGTGCCGATCCCAAAACCGTCAAGCGTTGAAGTCGACGCTTCGTTGCGCACCGCGTCGAGCAATTCGCCCGGCGATTGGAAACGATCCTGAGGCGCCTTGTTCATCATGCGGGCAATGACGGCGATCAACCATTCGGGAAGGTCCGGGTCACCATCGGCGTCGCGACGGTTCCGAGCGCGATCAAGCGGCATGGGCGTTTCGTGCAAGTGCATCACCGCTAGCGCCAACGGATCATCGGCTTCGAACGGCGGTCGCCCGGCTAGCAAGTGGTACATCGATACACCCAGCGAATAGAGATCGCTGCGTGCATCGGCCGTCACACCTTGGACCTGTTCAGGGCTCATGTAGCGAGGCGTTCCCATCGTCAAGCCGGCCCGCGTCAAGTTCGCGCCGCTAACGTCTGCATTCCCGCCGCCCACGCGCGCCAGTCCAAAGTCAGCGACTTTGATCGAACCGCGTGACGAACGCATGATGTTTTCGGGCTTGATGTCGCGGTGGGTGATGCCGGCTTCCGAAGCAACCTCCAACGCGGACGCGACGTCTATCAAGACGCGAACTGCTTCTTCAGGTGACAAGACGCCTCGCCGGTCGAGACCTTCGCGCAGGTTTTCGCCATCGATGAGC
The DNA here is from genome assembly GCF_007860125.1 of Rubripirellula tenax. NCBI lineage: Bacteria > Pseudomonadati > Planctomycetota > Planctomycetia > Pirellulales > Pirellulaceae > Rubripirellula > Rubripirellula tenax. The sequence goes on along the minus strand of NZ_SJPW01000005.1, from coordinate 40,683 downwards.
TCTTGTGCGATGAATTGGGCATTGTTGGCACTGCCGACATCAAACACTTGAACAATGTTGGGATGGTTCAGCTTCGCGGCCGCCCGTGCTTCGCGTCGGAAACGTTCGACGTACTCTTTATCTCGCGCGAATTCGCTGCGTAGGACCTTCAGTGCCACATCGCGGCCGAGTGAAAGATGCCGCGCCGCGTAGACATCCGCCATCCCGCCGCGACCGAGTTTTCGCAGCACTTGGTAGTCACCGATGCGGGTACCGACCAGGCTGACCGCCGAGTTGGACGCACCTGCGCCGTTGGAATTTTCGCTCGAAATCGTATCGTCGTTCACGAAGCTGTCTCACCGATGGAATAAAGAGAGATCGATTGCGGCGTCAAAACCTCGTTGAGGCTACCCGATCGAAATCCGCGAGTGTCGATCGTCACGTACTTGAAACCGAAAGATACAAAAGCGTCCGTCAGTGCTCCGTCCATGTCGAGTGCCACCAAATCGGCGATCCGATCTTTGGTGACTTCGATCCGCGCCAATTCGCCTTCGTGCAAACGTACGCGAAAATGGACAAACTTTCGGTCGGCCAGCCAAGCCTCGGCCCTTTCGATTCGCGATAGCCGCTCGGTAGTGACTTCGACACCGTAGGCAACTCGGCTGGCCAAACACGGCGCGGCGGCAAGATCGTGATTCGACAACCCAAAGTAAACCGCCAGTTGTCGGACGTCTCGTTTGTTCAGTCCCAGTTCGGCAAGCGGCGCTACGACGGATGCTTCCTCCGCAGCCTTCAAGCCCGGACGATAGTCGTCCAAATCGTCGGCATTCGTTCCCGATACGATGACTGACGACGGGTGGTGTGCCGCGATCGCAGCCATCGTTCGGTACAGCGTTTGTTTGCAAAAGAAACAACGCCGCCCATCGTTACGTCGGTAGTCGCCGTTGTTGATCTCGTCCGTTTCGACGAATCGATGTGCGATACCCATCTCGCCGGCGACGCGGACGGCAATCTCGGCTTGCGACTTGGCAAGACTCGGTGAGCGCGCCGTCACCGCAATGGCAGCGTTCGCGCGTGCCCGAAGTGCAGCGGCCGCGACAACACTGCTATCGACACCGCCGGAAAACGCAACCGCGACGTGCGCAAACTGTGACAGCCGATCGATCAATCGCGTCGCTTTGTCGGCTACCGCTGCGTCTTTCGGTTCACTAGGCATCGGTGCAATGGTTTCCCTGTACTTCGACAAATCGAAACGTCATCAAATTTGTCGAATTACCGTTCGACTCTCACGAAGAACCCCGTGTCGAGGGCTCGACCGGCTTGATCGGTTAATTGTGATCGACCTGACGTGATTCGCAAACTGGACGGATCGAGATGTTTTGATTGGCTTAAAAAGTCTGTGACGTCGCCCTGGTCGACTTCTGGTGAGTGACCGCTGATCAGCAACCGAAACCGGTTGGCATCGATCAGTCTCAAACAGTCTTCGAGCAACGGCCAAAGATCGCGTTCCAAACGCCACGAGCGGCCGCTGGGTCCATGCCCGTAGGCGGGTGGATCCAACACGATCGTATGATAACGCTTGTCACGGCGGACTTCACGCGCGGCAAATTTCGCAGCGTCATCGACCAAGTATCGAATGGGTGGATCGTCCCAACCGTTCGCCTTTGCCGCGATGCGAACCGCATGGACGTTCGGCTTGGCGGCGTCAACGTGGGCGACTTGAAACCCACCTCGAATCATGGCCAGTGTGCTGGCGCCGGTGTAACCGAACAAGTTCAATCCTTTCGGGCGGTCCGTGTTGGGAGTCGCCGTCGGTACCGAATCGGTGAATTCCGATTCCGCGAGCCAACGCCAGTTATCGGCCTGCTCGGGGAAAAATCCGATGTGTCCGAAAGGCGTCGCCCCGGATGGCATTTTGAATCCCTCGCACTGAATCGAATGATCTTTGGGCCACGGCGAGTGATAGGTCCAGCGTTTCGTGTCTGCGTCGTATCTCGCGTCCACGTTTTGCCACTTCGACTTGTCGGCGGGCTTTGACCAGGCGGCGGCGGGACAGGGGCGATCGATCAGATAGCCGCCAACCGATTCCAGCTTTCGACCGTCGCCAAAGTCCAACAATCGATACTGGTCGTCCATCACAAAAATACAAGCTCAACGAAATCACGGACGAAACTCGGGATCGCGATTCCAACCGATCCGTGCCAGTCGACATGGACCTGGCGCCATCGACCAGCGGCTATCGACCAGCCGCTATCGAATGGTCGAACCGTCAGCCGACGCTGAATAGGATTGACCATCCGGAGGCGCTTCTGACGGCGACGGTGCGACGTCGGGTGCTCGATCGGCAATTTGCACCGGTTCTTCGAGCGCGACATCGATCCATTCACCATGGCCCATCAAGTCGGCGCCGGGTCCGCCTTGGTCTAGCACCGGCCAACCTTCTTGGAATCGCGTCACGGCAGTGTAGTCGACAGGCGGCCGATCAAAGAAGCGGGCAGGGGATCCGGTGGTCGGTGTGGCACCGAACTTCAGCCCGCTGCCGGCCAATTTTGTTCGCCGGCGAATCGATCCGGCTTGGAAGGGGCCGACACCCATGACCCACGTGTCTCGCGCGGTTGCCATTGCCGGCTTCACGCCGGATTGCCATATCGGTGCTCGTGTTTCGCGGTCGTACGCGAACGCGGCAACTTTCGCAGCAGCCTCGCGAGCTTCACGACGGGCGAATGCAATTTCGGGGACCGAAGAAACTTGGGGCGCGCCGGGCACCAACGACGCCGCAGTGGCCAAGGCATTGTTTTCCGGAATTCCGAAGGTGACGCGGTGGTCGTCGGAACCGAGCGTTCCGATTCGTGCTTCGATGATAATGTCCGCGTCGGTGCTAGCGTCTTGGATAAAACAACCTGCACCGACGATCTGTTGTCTTAGCGAACTGGTGACGTAGTCGGCGTTTACGAAACTCTCACCTTTGATTTGTCGCATATAGCTGGTGTCCAGATACACACGTTGTCCGCTGAGCGGGCGAAAATCGATCGACGCGATGCTGCGGTCGACCGCGTCGCTCATCACCAACTGCTGAGTGGCGTTGTACTCGCGTGTCGTTCCACACCCGGTCGCGCATAGCACCAGACCCACCAACGCTATCGAAAACGCGGCGATTTTCCAAAGCTGGATCGCGACAGGTGGGAAAGGACGTGGTGGGCGATGCATCCAGGAACTGATTTAGGTGGGACAACTTCCTGTTGATAACTGGTAGCAACCTAGGAGATAGTTCGATCCGCCACCCACCAGCAAGATCAGTTCGCCATCAACGCCCGTGAAACAGCCGGGTTTCACGGGGGCTAGCTGCCTGTTGAAAAAGGAGTCTGACCCTCTCCGACGTTTCGAATTCACAATGTTTCAGCAACGTCTCCAAAGGTTCAGACTCCTTTTTCAACAGGCTGCTAAGTGATCGACATGGCGATTACCGTGGCGTATCGACGAACTCGATCCTTCGTCGTCGTCGACCTCGGCCGATCATCGCGTAGGTCCATTCGCTTTGCAGCAGTTCGTCGCTGTTGGCGAATTCGCGGATCAGCCACCCGCGTCTTGCCGCCGGCGAACTTGCCGGCGGTGATCGTCGCCGGCGGGCGATACTTTCGTCGTCCACCAAACGCAGATCAGGCCGTGACTTCAAGAATTGGATGTAGTAGCCGTCTTCGGACAGTTCGTGGTAGCGGAGGTCGATCTTTTTGCGTGCCGTCCATTCGATTTCATCACCCAGTTGAGCGATCAACCATCGCTTGGTCATCCAATCGACCCGACCGAGCGCCATGTCGACGTCCGAAAACTCGCGACGAAAGGCCAACACCGAATCCAACAACTCGCGCCAACGGTAAACCACCAACGGTGCCTCGCCGCGCATGTTGGCGGGAGTCGATTCGACGAAAGACTCTGCCGCCAGCAAAAACTCTTTTTGAATTTCAAGCGCCGACATATCGCCGCGATGGGTCGGAACGCGTGAAACCAGATTCCAATCGTTGGCGATCCGGTGCAGCGAATCGATCGGCTTCTTAAGAATCGGCAAGCCTTCGGTGTGACCCGATTCCAACATGTCCAAAACCAACGAGACGGATCCGACTTTGACGTACTCGGCCAAGTCCGACATATTCGAATCCGACAGCCCGATCTGCAGCCGTTGGCGCTGACGCAACATTTGCCGTGTTGAACCCAGCGACAGAAACGATTTCGCACAGAACTGCCCCAGCCAGTGGCCGTAGACAAAAATGGGGCGTTCGCCACGGAAACCGCCCATGTCGGCAACGGAATCGATCGCCATCGCTTTGGCACTCAATTGAAATCGATTTTCGGGATCCAAGTTGCCGGTTCCGCAAAGTGAAACTCGCGAAACCAACAGAGCCGCTAAGTACCGTCGCTGGACCCGAAACGCGACATGGCGGGCGACGAAGCGAAGCATCAAAACCGTCGGCAAGTGCACCAAGCGAAGGGATGCAATCAACAAGCTCGACATCCAAGTCGGAACGAGCTCGAAGATGTCTTGCGGTTCAATCTCAGTCGTCGGAAGCTCGTGGCGTTTTCTGATTCTCGACACGTTGACCGTCGCCAACGTGATCGCCATCAACGGCATGGCAACCACCAAACTGATCGCTTGCATGACCCAAAGCAGAAGAACGAACAAGCGATAGACCAACAGCCCAAGCCCGGTCGCGACCTGTGCCTCATAATTTTCGTGGCAACCGTACACGTGCCCCAGCGCATCGCTGCTGTTCTTTAAGATGCGAAGATCGAAGCTTGTTTCCGAGTCCGCGGTGGCATCGCTTGCCAGTTGGTCGATCGATCGTTGACAGGCCAATAGGTCGGCGGGACTCTGGACTTCCGGAGTCGCAATCTCGACCAATCCGCCGGGCAACGCGTGCATCGACGGGTGCGACTCGAACGTGACGGCGCCGCCGCTGGCAAGAAACATCTGTTCGCTATCGAACAACCCAGTCACGGTGGGTTGGTCGCGGCGAATCGCTTCACAGATTTGCGAGTACACCAATTGGGACGGCGGCAGATCTTCGACGTCTATGTTTTGCCGGTCCGCGACCAGCGTCGCGTATTCGGTTTCCAGCCCCACAAGCCGTGTGACCAACGGCGTTGTTCGCGCGAACCTTGATCGCGCAACCGCGGGATCGGCACCATTCGCCCGGGCTCCATTTGCCTGGGGCGACGGCGCTTGCTGGTGATCGGCCGAGTGATCGGGTGAAGGGGACTCAGACGACAAGAGATTTTCCGGGAATGCAGGGTGACGTTCCAACGGTTCGAAAGTTCATTGTAGCCTTCCGGGTCCAGATTCGCTCCTCAAGTTCGCGAGATTGTGCAGCTAGAATGATCGGCGTACTCGATTCTTCAGCGAGTCCATCTGCCGCTTCATTGCTTCGCTTCTCGCGTCCATATCGTCTTCCGACTTCTTTCGCTTTGCATCCATTTCACCGATTCCCTTCATCATCGAATCTTGCATTCCCCCGAGAATCGATTGCGCGTCGATGGGTTCCAGCGTCATGTCACGACCGCCACGGATCGGATTCGGAATATCCATCACATCGGGCGAACGAATATCTGGAACTTGCCCCGGCCCAAAGGCTTGCGGCCCGAATCCGTTTCCGCCGAAATTGCTTGCACCGAAACCTTGTGGCCCGAAACGGCGCGGTCCGAATCCACTCGACCCGAATCCACGCGAATCTGGGCCCCAATCGCCAAAGTTACTCGGTCCGAAACGACTCGACCCAGATCCCGAATTTCGCGTCAAGGAACCGAAGCCCGACGGTCCGAATCGGTTTAGTCCTTCGCTTTGCACCCATTGGAACGCAGCGATGCTTTCAGGGTTCACCGCCGCGGCCTCGTCGAGAGTCTTGAAAAACAGACGATTGACCTCACCAGCGTCATTTTTGGTTTGCGTTTCGATTCCGTTTCGGTGCTCGACCACGCGCATCCACGTGCCCGACTTGATCATCGTCGTTACGCGAGCACCATTGGCAATTTCGGCAACGTAGGTTTCGATCGGCAGCGGAGTCGGAGTTTCATCCGCCTTCACTGCACTCGGACCCGCGGCACTCGAAACCTGGGCGTTGACCGGGTTCACAACGATGAAATCCGCTGCGATGGCAACGCATAGCAGCCATGCAGCAACGGCGATGCAGTTCACGTTCTTCATGGGGGCATCTCGGGCGCGGGTCAAAGGATCAACATCGACGGCAGTCGAACGCCGGTACCAATTCTACCAGCTCAGTGTCCAATTCTGACACGCATTATTAGCAACAAATATCAGACGCATTCCAAGAATCCGGTCTCGTTCGATATGATCGGGTCTTCACACGCCAATCTAACGACGAATTGAATCTGTCACCGACGATGAAAACTGACGAACTTCGCGAAAAGTATCTCGACTTCTTCCAATCCAAGGGCTGCACGGTCTGTCCCAGTGACGTGCTGGTCCCCGCCTGGGATCCGTCGGTCTTGTTCACGCCGGCCGGGATGAACCAGTTCAAGGATCACTTCCTGGGCAAGGTCAAGCTGGACTTCACGAAGGCGACGACGTGCCAAAAGTGTCTGCGAACGGGTGACATCGACAATGTCGGTCGAACGGCGTTCCACCATACGTTTTTTGAGATGCTGGGCAACTTTTCGTTCGGCGACTACTTCAAAGAGGAAGCGATCCACTGGGCTTGGGAGTTTTTGACAGACAAAAAGTGGTTGGGAATCCCCGGCGAACGACTGAAAGTCACCGTCTACAAAGACGACGACGATGCGCACGGCATTTGGCACAACAAGATCGGTTTGCCGGAGACGCGAATTTCGCGAATGGACGAAGACGAGAACTTCTGGCCAGCGTCGGCGCCCAGCGAAGGCCCCGACGGCGTTTGCGGTCCGTGCAGCGAAATTTACTACCAACTCGACGACGGCAGCGATGTCGAGATTTGGAACTTGGTCTTCACGCAGTTCAACCGCATCGGAGCTCCGCCTAACAACCTGCATCCCTTGCCCAGTCAGAACATTGACACCGGAATGGGGCTGGAACGAACGGCCAGCGTTTTGCAGGGCGTTCCCACGAACTACCACATCGACAGCCTGTTTCCGATCGTCCAGGCCGCTGCAGAAGTGTGCGGCGTCAAATACGAATACAACAACGACAACAGTCGCCGATTGCGGCGCATCACCGACCACGCGCGGGCCAGCGTGTTTTCGATTCATGAAAATGTCTATCCCGGCGCCAAAGATGCTCGCTACGTGATCCGCCGGCTGATTCGCCGCGCCGTTCTAGACGGCTATCAAATGAACTTGCGCGAGCCATTCTTGTACAAATTGGTCGAAGCCGTCGCCGAGACTCACAAGAATCCGTATCCCGAACTTGGCCAGACGACGGCGCGCGTCGCCGAGGCGATCGAGGCTGAAGAGCGGACATTCTTTGCGACCATCGACGGCGGCATGTCTCGCATCGAAAAACTGTTCACCCAGATGCGATCCGATTCGCAAGTGATGGTCCCCGGCGCCGTTGCCGCGGACTTGCAAACGACCTATGGCGTGCCGCCCGAATTGGTGCAAACGCTTGCCGCCGAACAGAACTTTACGTTCGATTGGCCCGGTTACCGCGAAGCGATGGACGATCATGCCGAAGCCAGCGGCGCCGGCCAAGTCGTGCTGTTCCAAACCGGTCCCCTGGAAACCTTGAAGGAAGCGCTGCGTGAAACGCCGTTCATCGGCTACGAACAAACTTCCGCAAAAGCGATCGTCAAAGGCATCATCACCGGCGTGGGCGGCAAGGGTGATGAGGGGCAACTGTTAAGCCACGTCGATCGCCCCGATTCAACACCGCTTCGCGTCGTGCTGGATCATTCGCCTTTCTACGGTGAATCGGGCGGCCAGGTGGGCGACGTCGGCACCATCGAAGGCAAGGACTTCACCTTCGAAGTCACCGACACCCAAAAACACGCTGCCTTGATCGTCCATCACGGGAATTTGGTTCGCGGATCCATCCACGAAGGCGTGGAGTGCCAAGCCGTCGTTGACACCGATCGCCGAACGGCGCTGGCCCGCGCCCACTCGGCAACGCACATTTTGCACCACGCTCTGCACAATCACGTCGGCCGACACGCCGAACAACAGGGCAGCAAGGTCGAAGCGGACCGTTTGCGTTTCGACTTTACCAACCCCAAAGCGATCCCCGACGAGACCTTGGTTTTGATCGAGCAGGACGTTTTGAAGTTGGTCGCCGCCGGGGAACCGATTCGATGGGACACCGTTTCGCTTGCCGACGCGCGTGAAGCCGGCGCCATGATGCTGTTTGGTGAGAAATATCCCGATCCGTGCCGGATGGTTGCGATGGGCCAATTCAGTCGCGAATTGTGCGGCGGCACGCACCTGACCAATACCGCCGAAGTCGAAGCGTTCGAAGTCGTCGTCGAGGAAAGCGTTTCGACGGGAACACGACGAATCGAAGCGTTGACGGGTGAACGAGCGAAGGAACACCGTGAACAGACTCGGCAATTGCTGTCGCAAGTTGCATCCGCCGTCGGTTGCAAAGAATCCGACGCGATGGCCGCCACCGAAGCATTGATGGAAGAAGTCCGCTCGCTAAAGAAAGAACTGTCGGCCGGCAAACCCGCCGAACACTCACCGACGTTCAAGTACCAAGCCGGCGGCCCGAAAACGGACACGTCGGACTATAACGCGGTCCGTTCGGCCGTTCGCGCGATCACGCGCCGATTGAACGTGGCCATTTCGGATGTAACCGATCGTGTCGAAGCCCTGTTGGCCGATCGATCTAAGTTGGTCGAAGAACTGAAGCAAGTGACCGCGGGAGGCGAATTGTCTGCGGACGACCTGATCGCAGGGGCCGAAAAGATCGGCGACACGTTGTTGATCGTATCCGACACGCCAGGAGCAAATCCGAACGTGATGCGAGGATGGATCGACCAGATTCGCAAGAAAGCGGGCGTTCCAACAGCAATCCTGCTGGCTGCCGTTCAAGGCGATAAAGTTTTGTTGGTCGGTGGGTTGAGTCACGATTTGGTTGACCGCGGCTTGAAGGCCGGCGAATGGGTCGGCCAAGCCGCCAAAATGGTCGGCGGCGGCGGCGGCGGGCGTCCCGACATGGCCCAAGCCGGCGGCAGCGACCCCAGCAAACTGCCCGAGGCGTTGGCGGAAGCAAAGTCCACGATGCGAGCGAAGCTGAGCGCGAACTAGCCGGTCAATCGGACTGCGGTTGTCGCGTTGCAGTTCTTCTAGCGCCGATAGTCCGTGGCGATAGTCAAGCCGGGCCAACGCCAACCGAGCGATCGCCATCGGATGGCTGCTGCTAAGTTCGGTCGACGTGAAGTCCACCTTCAAGTAACCGCGCCGATTGCAAGCAATTTCCAAGTCTCGACGACGCGCGTTTCCCGTGGCAATCAAGTAATCGATGTGCTGACAAGCACGGTGCCGAAAACCGTGCGAAGCGATCAGGTCGATGAGGGCAAAACGCAGGGGGTGGCTACCCGCTTCTTTGGCAAGAACCGTTTCCATAGCGCGCCAGACTCGTTCCATCCCCCAACGTTCGACGGGCTGCGAATCGATACGAACGATTTCTGAGACCAATCGTTGGGTATCCCAAAGATTCCACGCCGAGTCGTCTAAAAATTCAATGCACTCGATCGCCTGTTTCGTGTCGCCGCGAACCAACGCAAGTTCACCCGACAAAGTAAGCCAGACGGCGGATTCAGGATCGCCCAGAAGCTTAGACGGGATGCGATTCTCCGCCTCCGCAAAATGTTGCTCGGCGATCAGGACGCGTACTTTTTCCTGTGCAGATTGGGTCAACTCAATCCGCGTTTCGCTGCGATGCGATTGATCAAAGTCGCTATTTGCGGTGGGCGTATTCGGTGGCGCATCGGCATTGTCGCGGCATCCCGTCGCCCCAGCCAAGCAGGCAAGGAACGGTGCCAGAGCGACGCGTACGGATTTTCCTTTGATACTCATGAAAACTTCCGTGGGCTTCCGATTCGGCACGCACGCGGACTTCGAAACATGACACACCCTCCCCCCGCTCTGGTGACGATGCGAATGCGTATCGACTGGCGACGTTCACTAGAATAGCCGAAAACAGCTTGCCTCTGATGGACCGGATCAGGTGCTGCCGTATTCGATCTCGCCAACCGCACGAATCGCCTATTCGACCGGTCCCGGGTACGTGCGGAAAGTGATCGACGCATTTCGTATTTGATCACGTCACATTTTTTGGCGTGGATCTTGTATTCCCACGGTTTTGATCGGCGCTCTGGTTTACCATAGATGTCTCTGACAGCTACTTCTTCTCATCTTTTCAGTGAGTAGCGGCATGAGTGCCACCCACACGACCGCGCGTCGGTCTTGGTTACATCGGGCAATCCTCTTCGCGGCAACGTTGCTTTTGACGCGGGTTTGGGCGTTGACCATTTGGGAATATCGCAACTACATTCCGCCGAATTTTGATTCCGCTTTTCTGTGCGGCATGCGTGACACGTTTTTCGGTTGGTACAGCATCGCGTTCTATGCGCATATCGTTGCCGGACCGATCGTACTTCTGCTCGCCGCGTTCTTGATGTTTACCGGCGGCCGCGGGCCCCTGGCGTCGATGCATCGTCGGGTTGCGAAACTTCACATCGCGATCGTGGTGACGGTCGTTGCGCCAACTGGTTTTTTGATGGCCATACGAGCTCATGCCGGCCCGATCGCGGGCGTCGGTTTTGCTTCGCTTGCGATCGCAACGGCCATGACCGCGGTGAGGGCGATGCAAACCGCGAAGCAAAGAAGCTGGGTTTCGCATCGCAAGTGGGCGACGCGTTGTTTTCTGCTCTTGCTGTCTCCGCTTCTGTTGCGATTGGTGTCGGGCTTGGCAAGCGTTTTGGATGCCGAGTCAGAAACGTTCTACCGTATCAATGCGTGGGTCAGTTGGCTGGCGCCTTGGTTGATTTACGAACTGGTTCTCTACATTCGGTCTCCTTCTCTTCGTCCGTTACCGAAAGGGTCTCGCCATGAACAGGTTTCGAATTCGCAAACAAGCGTTGTCCCCGCTCGCCTTCACCCTGGTTGAGTTGTTGGTCGTGATTGCGATCATCGGCGTTTTGGTCGGATTGCTGTTGCCGGCAACGCGTTTCTCGCATGAAGCGGCGCGGCGGATGTCTTGTTCCAACAACCTGAAGCAACTCGGCTTAGCGCTTCACAACTATCACTCGAATCACAAACAGCTTCCGATGGCGATGGGCGGCACCGATTTGGGACCGACGCCCAACCACGCAAACGCGAGTCGCTTGAGTGGCTTGGTTGCGTTGTTGCCGTTCATCGAGCAACAAGCGGCGTGGGAGAGCATTTCGAAACCCAACCGCTTCGGCGATGTCGATTACCCTGCGATGGGGCCGGCGCCCTGGGTCATGCAGTACGATCCTTGGCGATACAACATCGAAAATCTGATGTGCCCCAGCTCGCCGAACGAACCGGCCGGCTTCGGTGCGACCAGTTTTACGTTTTCGATCGGTGATTCGGCGCGTGAAATCCATCGCCCCGATGCCCAGCGCGGCGGTTTCGCTTGTCGTAAGACAACGACCTTTCGCAGCATCAACGACGGTCTTTCTAACACGATCGCGATGGCCGAAATCGCCGTCTTGCATGACCGGATGTCGAAAACTCAGTTCGCCGTTAAGCAGCCGGCCTCGATCTTAGAATCTCCGTCGCAGTGTCGTGAATTGGCCGATCCCGATCGTCCCAACTACTTCGGCGCCGATGTGAAGTTGGGCGTGCAAGGCCGAGGGATGAGATGGGCTGATGGTGCGGCGGGCTTTTCTTTGGCCAACATGATCTTGCCGCCGAACAGCCCCAGCTGCGCGGTGATGGGGACGCAAGAAGTCGATGGCATCTATTCGGCCAGCAGCATGCACCAGGGTGGATGCCACGTCCTGATGATGGACGGCGCCGTCAAGTTTGTGACGGACAGCATCGACGCCGGTGATGCCCAATCACCAACGATCGCCACGGAAAAAAGCGAGGTTCCGTTGGCCAGCCCCTACGGATTGTGGGGGGCGATTGGCAGTGCGGTTGGTGGTGAATCGATCGATGAGGACTTATAGGGGCTGAAAACCGCGATAGTCGGGCAAGAAAATGCGAATCTTTTCCGCAATCGATCGTTTTCTGACCTAAGGTTCCATTGAACAGAGTCTCACACTGGTAATCGGTCCGATATGGAACTGCGTAAGATTAGTCGAAGAATGACGTCGACTCGGCGCGGCGTTGCTGCGGTCGAGTTTGCTGTCTGCTTGCCAGTGCTTACGTTCTTGGTTTTCGGTTCAATCGAGCTAAGCAACGGCGTTTACACAAAACAAGCCGCGACTGCGGCGGCCTATGAAGCAGCACGCGTTGCGACGGCCGCCGGCGGATCAGAATCAGTCGCTCGCGCTCGTGTGGACGAAGTTCTTCAGGGACTAAACATCACTGGGGCGACCGTCACGATTACGCCAGCCATCGACGATTCACTCGCTCGCGGAACGGTGGTGACGCTCAGTGTGGCGATTCCGTCTGAGCTAAATTCGGGCGGCCTGAATTTCGTGATGCCGAATCGACAAATCACTTCAACCGTTTCCATGGTCAAACAATAGTCAGCCCCGACGATGACTCCATTCAACTTTAAGAACAGTCCACAACGAAACGGAACCGCTGCGGTATTGGTGGTCGTGACTTTTTCAGTCTTTTTGATCATGGCCGCGTTTTCAATCGACGTTGCCTACATGCAATTGTCGCGATTGGAACTACGGACAAGCGCCGATGCTGCTGCAAAAGCAGGTGCCGAAGCTCTTTCCCGCGAAGGCTCCGTTGACGACGCAAGAACAGCCGCGAAACAGTTGGCATCGATGAATCTGGTCGGTGGTGCCCCACTGACGTTACAAGACAGCGATATTTTTTTCGGCCGTTCGGCCCGCCAAAGCGATGGAAGCTGGGCGTTCACACAAGGTGCGATGCCGTACAGTGGTGTTCGAGTCCATGCGACCCAACCCGTTTCCTTATTTTTTGGCGCAATCACTGGCAAAGAAAACTTTAGCACGAACATGCATTCGACCGCTTGCGCAACGGAAAACGAAATTTGTCTTGTCGTCGATCGTTCGCACTCGATGTGTTTCGATTTGACCGGAACCGATTTTTCCTATCCGCCAGCGATTCCAACAGGACCTGATGACCCGATCATTTTTCCTCCCGACCCGTCGGCGAGTCGATGGGGTTATTTGGCAGAAGCGGTCGACGCGTTCGTTGAAATCGTCGAACAACGCAATGCGGCTCAGCGAATCGGATTGGTTACCTTCGGATCCAACATTACTCTTTCGACCTATGAAGGTAACTTGACCGGTCGAACGTTTCCCGCAACCGCTCTCGACGTTCCACTGGGATCGGACTTCGCGGCGGTTTTAACAGCAATTCAAAATCGCACCAACGACGTCATGCTGGGCGGCACCAATCTGTCTTCCGGAATGCAGATGGGCATCGACATGCTTGTCGGTCCGACATCGCAATCGCACGCAACGAAAACAATGGTTGTGATGACCGACGGAAAGTGGAACACGGGTATCAACCCTGCCACTCTGGCGAAAGCCGCCAATCAAGAAGGGATCATCGTTCACACAATCACTTTTCTGGATACCGCGGATCAGTCGGACATGGTCAAGGTGGCCAAATTTGGCAGCGGAGAACACTATCACGCCAGCGATGGGCCGAGTCTGATTGCTGCGTTCGAAGACCTTGCATTCAACCTTCCCGTGACCCTGACGGATTGATCAATCAACTGTGAGTCGTAAGAAGCATTCACGTCGAGGGACCACCGCGGTGGAGATGGCGTTGGTCATTCCGATCATCTTCGGGTTGCTGTTCGCGGCAATTGATTTTTCACGCGCACAGAATGTCCGCAACACCGCGGCATTGGCTGCGTACGAAGGGGCTCGCGAGGGTATACTGCCGGGACGAACAGCATCGGGTATTCAACAAGTCGTTCAAGCAAACATTGATACGCTCGGAATCGTAGACGCGGTAATCACCGTGACTCCAACAACGATCACACCAAGGACTTCTGAAATAACAGTTGTCGTCACCACGCCCATGGACAGCAATCTGTACGCCTACAGCAAATTCTTCGCAGGCAAAACCATCACGACCACTTGCACGCTAGCGCGCGAAAGTGAATTGACCAAACAGTCGCAAGACGCGACGCTTACTCAGTAGTGCCGGCGTTCTAGTCGGCAAAGTTTGTTTGGGTTCGCACCCTATCGGGGCTCGCCAGTCTTCGGTTTTCCTGAATCGCCGGAATTTCTGCTGATTCCAATTCGACAGAAAATGAAATGTTGCTAGCGCCCTATTTCAGCTTCGGAAGGATCAACGCCTTGTCCGCGTTCTCGATCACTAACTCGGTGATCGCGGCTTCTTGATCAGCCAATGCGTTTGTCGCTGTATCAGCCACTTGGGTATCGGCGCGGCCGCGAAACATCGACGGCAAAGATAGCTCAATTTTCATGTCGAGAGTCAATTCGACTTTGGTTTCATTGCCATCGCGACTTGCCGTCAACGTGGTCGCATAGTCGTGAATGTTCCCTTGGCGACCGATCGCTGCCGTGTTGACGTTCATTTGATCCGTGTCGATGTCGGCAACTTGGCGCAGTTTCAATTGGTCCACTTTGGCGTATGGGTCGTTCACGCTGACGGTGATCGTGCGAATCGCGTCGAGTTCCGATTTTGACTTGCCAAGGATCGCGTTCAGAAGCGGTCGTTCGTCCTTCGACGAATCGAGATTCAGTTCCTCGATACTCTCGTTGATCAGTTCCATACCATCACGATTGACAATCGCTTTCGTCGCGTTGGTTCGCACCATGATTTGTCGGAACTTCGCAAAGTCACAATTCAATGTGAACTGACGTTGTTGCGACGCCGTCGCCACATACGGCTTGGGAATCAATTGCGGAACAATAATCGCGGCGAGCGTTAGCAGGACCACCACGACGGCGACCACGATTTTCAAACGGGGTTTCATAGGGGACTTTAAAGTAGAAAAAGGTATCCGAGTCGAATGGGTCGGTGGCTTCAACGTGTCGGTGGCTTCGGCGAATTCGAGCGACGATCCCATGCTAATCGCCTTGCATAGGTAAAGACGACGAATTTCGTAGAACCCCGACCGTGTCTGGTCGGCGAAAACCGACGCAACATTGAAGAACCCAAACGTCGGATCGCATTGTTTCGCGATCGGGACTCGCTAAGATGACTTCTTCGAACTCGTGATTTCGCACGTATCCGATCTCCATTTTCGCAGTCACTCCACACCCATGACAGACTCTGTGCATTCACCAGCAACACGTCGCAATTTTCTGAAGACCGCCAGTATCGCAACCGTAGCTGCAACACCGTACTTTTGGACTTCCGCGTCCGCAAAGGCAGAGTCGGCGAACGACAAGCTGCACATTGGTTCGATCGGGACCAGTATCTATTCGAACCGTTACACAGGCGACGGGGATCACCCCGGCCGCGGTGCGGTCATCGGGCACCAGGCCGGCGTCCTGGGCGATATGGTGGCGGTTGCCGATGTGAACAGCAAGGCGGCGGCGTTCTTCGCCGATCGGTACAAAGGCAATTGCCAAATGTACAAAGACTACGAAGATTTGATCGCGCGCGACGACATCGACGCGGTGACCATCGGCACACCCGATCACTGGCACGCCAAAATCGCGATCGACGCGATGCGTGCTGGTAAGCACGTCTATTGCGAGAAACCGCTCAGCCTGACCATTCGCGAAGGCCAGCAGGTTTGTCAGGTCGCCAAGGAAACCGGAAAGATTTTCCAAGTCGGGACGCAACAAAGGAGCGAATTCGACCAAGTCTTTCTGCACGCGGTCGCGATTGCTCAAAGCGGTATGCTGGGCGAAACACTCGATTGTCTGATCAGCGTCGGTAACGGCGAGAAAGGTGGCCCGTACAAGGCTGCGCCGGTGCCTGAGCATTTGGACTGGGACAAGTGGCTTGGTCAAACGCCGAAGGTCCCGTATTGTCCCGAGCGTTGCGATTTTGATTTCCGATGGTGGCTCGAATACAGCGGCGGCCAGGTCACGGATTGGGGCGTTCACCACGGCGACATTGCGATGTGGGCGATGGGCATGAGCGATTCGGGCCCCACTTCGATCCAAGGAAAAGGTACTTATCCAAAAATTGAAAATGGGTTCAACGTTGCCGTCGACTTCGATTGTCAGTTCGAATTTGAAGGCGGTCACACCGCGCGATTGTATTCGGGGAAAAACGAACTGATCATCAGCGGCGACAAGGGACGTATCCGAGTCAATCGCGGTGGCTTGTCTGGAAAACCCGCCGAAGAACTGGGCGTCGCGCACAAGATTGGCGTCGATGAATGGGGCTCGGGCGAAGCGGCCGATGGAAGCCCGATTGGCGGACGCGGGCCCGATTGGTTGCAAGAAGCCGTGGACAAACTTTGCCACGGCAAGAAACCAGGCAACCACATGGCGAACTTCTTCGAATGCATTCGTGAAGGAGGTACTCCGATCAGCGACGTGAACTCGCACCACCGAAGTGTCAGTCTTTGCCACTTGGCGAACATTGCAATGCGTTTGGACCGCAAAGTCAAATGGGACCCCAGCAAGGAGGTCTTCATTGGCGATGACGAAGCCAATTCGATGATTGCTCGCGAGCAGCGAGAAGGCTACCAAATCGAAGTCTGAATCGGTTTTACGGGTACGGTTTAAAAGTAGGATCGCGGTAAATGTCTCACCGCGATCGTAAGTGATCTTTCCTGCCGGTCGCGTAGAAGACTGCTTTACTCACTCTGGATGTCGTTCAATGCAAACCCGATACCTTTCGATCACGTTCGCCATAGCACTGGGCTTTCTTTCGCAGCCCACGCTGCGGGTCGCTGCCCAATCGCCCGAAGCGCGCCGAGCGATGAAGCAACAACAGCAAGCTCAACAGCAAATGCAGCAACGGATGCGAGAGATCGCGGAAAGCCAAGCCGAATTGCCGACTGACCCGCAACTTCTGACTCTCCACAAAGAATTCGTTGCGAAAGCCGAGAAGCTTGCGACGGAGTTCGAACGTAAAAAGCAATTCGAAAAGGCTCGTGAGGTCTATGAGTCGCTGGTGCGGCTGGTGCCCAGCAATACGGCGGCCGAGCAGGCGTTGCAGCGCATCCTGGGCAACCAAGCGATGCAGGACAAAAAGCTAGTCGATGTTCAAGCAAACCAAGGATGGCAAGACTCGGGCGCCTCGCTGGTCGAAGGCATGCCCGTGCGAATCGGCATCAAGGGGACTTGGAAAGTCGTTTACGAAACCGGCCCAGGTGGAATCGAGATCCCGGAAGAAATGCGTCCCAAAGACGGTCGAATCAAGTTGGGTTCGCTGATCGCCGTCATTGCTTCGTCGCCGAAGGAACTAGAAGACGGAAAACCAATGTTGCTGAGTGATGGTAAGGACTTCATCGCGGAAAAATCGGGGCGGTTGTTTTTGCGGATGTTCGACATCGATCCGTCGGATAACGATGGAAAGATTTACGTGTTGATCCAAAGTACGTTTGAATAGTTACCGATGGATGCCGACGTATCTAACGAGTTGCAGAAACGTCCGCCGACGCGCGAACGAAATCTCGAAAAGGTCTTTTGGGTTGCCTCGGCAGGCGTCCTTTGCTTCGTCAGCGTGCTGACGTGGACGGCGCCCCTGCATTGGTGCATGAACTTGCTTGCCGAGCTACGAATTCAGCAATGCACGGTGATCGTCGTGATGTTGGCCGTCGCGATGTTCCGCCAACAAGGATTCGTTGCGATGATGATGCTGATCGCACTCGCGCTGCATGCACCATGGTTGACTGGCGGTGGATCGGCTGGGCGATTCGATCCCAATCCATCGACGAAATTTGGCGATCCGGCACCAGACCTTACTGTCACGGTGTCCAATGCGTTGACCAAGAATCAACGTCATGGCGAAGTGATTGCCGACATCCTGAGAGCTTCGCCGGACGTGTTCGGCGTGGTGGAATTGAGTCACGAGTTGTCGGAAAAAATGATCGAGCACTCGTCTCATCGATATCCCTATCGCGTTGTCCGTCCAATCAGCAGCTACGACTTCGGAATCGGACTGTTTTCAAAGCACCCGCTGGACGACGTCGACGTGTTCTCGTTTGACGAGGGGATTGAATCGATTGCAGCAACGTTTTCAAAGGGGCAAGAAACGTATCGGATCTACGTGACCCATCCGTTGCCGCCGGTCAGCCACCATAACTTCGACCAACGCAACGAGCACTTGCGTTTACTTGCCGAAAAATTGCGGGAAGATCGGGCCTCGCATCCCGACTGTCATTTTCTTTTGATCGGCGACCTCAACGCGACACCTTGGTCGCCTGCGCTGGCGGATCTGAGCGACGGATCCGGCCTGGATCGCGCGATCACGGGCATCGACTTCACGCCGACCCACTACAGCGGCCCAAGTTGGTTCCCGTTCGGCTTGGTCATCGACCATGTACTGATCAGCGACCGTTTGCAATGTGTCGGGCACCGAGTCGGCGGGCCCACGGGGTCGGACCATCGATCGGTGACTGTGGAAATCACGGCGGCGGCAACGGATCAATGATCCATCGTGACCGATTCGGCATAGGCGAGTTCGCCTGAACGCCCGTCGTAGTACTGAAAGATGATTTGCGGATGGGGGTAAGCGACCAGCCGTTTGCCGCCCAACTTCTTGGGCATATTGAAGACGTTGTTGACTTGGACGACGCAGAAATACGGATACATTCGCTCTTCGCGAGGAAGGTCGGGCAGCAAATAACTGCTCCATCGAATATCCATTTCCCGCGGACCAAATTTCCATGTCCCGGTTGCCGGGCGATCGCTTTCGTCGAGCGCGGGGACGTGGTTGACGCTGTTGTGCGGGCCGCAGCAGAATTCCCAGACGTTGTCGGTGACTTTGATCGCAAAACTGTTGTGCAGATCGCCCGTCATCACAAAAACCTTTTTCCCAATCGCGTCCCAGGCGTCAATTAGCGATTCACGTTCGGCGATGAATCCCGTCCACGCCTCTTCCTTGTTTTCGTTGTCAGCCTCGAACCCACCCGCGCCGCTGTGCGGGATCATGAACGGTACCGACGAGATGACGAAAAAGAAATCAGCGTCACTTTCCTTCATCGATTCAAGCAGCCAATCATGCTGGGCTTTGCCAAGCATCGAAACACCCGGCTTGTCACGTTGGCTTATGTCGTGCATGTCACGATCGCCGCGAGTATCCAGGATATAAAACTCGCAATTCGCGACGCGGTAACTGCCATAGCTTCGTCGGCCGATCGAGTAGCTCAGCGAACCGCTGTCGACTTTCGCCGGCATGTGCAAACGCAGATTGTGTTTGTCAATCACTTCGACAATGTCGTAGACGTACGAGTTTGCTTCGCCGCTGTCGTCATCAAAGACCATTTCATTGACACCGGCTTCGGGCGTGCCCCAGTGGACATGGAGGTTCGACATTTGGTCGATCGGCATGGCTTGGAAATCGGCTGACGCATCGAACAGCACTTCGCTGCCAGCCTTCATCGAACCAGTACCAAAGTGGACCGGGTGGTCGTGTGCCATCGGGTTCGCCCAACCCAAATAGTCAAACCAAGCCTGCGTGCCGATGTCGCGAAAAACAGTTCGTCGATGACGCTTGCCTGCTTCCCCCGAGCCCCAAATGTCATTGACCAGCTCGTGATCGTCGAAGGTAAACATGCTGGGCACGTGACGGTGCCACTTCGCCAATTCCACGCCACGATCGAGGTACAGCTTGTAGTTTTCCCATACTCCGACAATGGTCGGCGCGACCTCGACAACCTTGGGGACTTCGTCGACGCCTTGAACGAGTCGCCAAGCTTCGGCCGGATAAGTGCGGAGTTCCTCGTACAGCCAGTCCCCATTCATGATGTGGAAATTGACTTTGTCGGCCCAATCGGCGTTTAAATGCTCGTACGTTCGCAAACGATGGCCGGGTCCGTGGAGCGGATTTTGGTTTGCACACGATCCGATTTGAAAGCGAAAGTTAAACAATCCATCGGGGTTGTGTTCGGCGTTCCGCGACAATGGGGTGCTTGGCAAGGTCATGAAGCTGCCCGGCAATCCGTGCGGTCGACCGTTGACCCAAATTTGATAGTGGAACCGCGTATCGGCTTGCAAACGGTCGATCGTGACGGACCCGGTGTTGTCGTGATCGATCGAAGTTTGGGCGGCGGGGCTGGTCCGATTGAGTTGATCGGGGTTCGTTCCGTAGTGAACTTCAAAGGAACCGGGATCGGATGTTCGTGCCCAGACCCGAACCGAACGGTCGGTCGGCATGCCCAACATGGGACCGTGGGTCAAACGGATCGGATCACGTCCGCTCGTTTGTCCGTGTGTGACGGACAAAGCCGAAACGGCGATCAACGCGGCAAGGGCAAAACGAATCATCGTGTCGACTTGTTGTGCGTGGGACAAAGCGAGTGAAAAGAGAGATGCACGAACGAGCCTGTTGAAAAAGGGGTCTGACCCTTTGGAGACGTTGCTGAAACATTGTGAATTCGAAACGTCGGAGAGGGTCAGCCCCCTTTTTCAACAGGCTGTATAGGAACCGAATCGCCTGAGCACCCGATCATCAGGGCAGCAGTTCCGCGACGTCAGATTTTCCCGCATTGATTGCGTGGTTTTTCGCGGTGTCGTTGTCAGCGTCAACGACGGTTGGGTCAGCGCCTCGTACGAGCAACAGCTTAACGACATCCGCTTCTCCCATCGCGGCAGCCGTCATCAAGGCCGTGAACCCTTCGGTGGTCTCGGTCGCGTTGATGTTGGCACCGGCATCGATCAGCATCGCTACCGCGTCGGGAAACGGGCCCGATGCGGCATGAATCAGCGGCGTCTTGCCTTCGAAGTCGCGGGCGTCCACCTCGGCGCCGTTTTCCAGCAACACTTTCACCACATGGCTGTGACCGTTATAGGCGGCCATCAACAGTGCCGTGTACTTGCGATCCGGATCGGGCGCGTCGACTTTGGTTCCGGCCGCCAACGCATCGCGAACGATGTCGATATTTCCGTCGTGTGCAGCGACTCGAAAAGCCTCGTCGCTGTAGCGGACCGACGCAGAACCGACGGTGCTCTGGGCAACACTCGTGGATACTTCCGAATCCTCAAACGGTTCGGACTCACTTGCCGTGTCGGTGGACGGGACTTCCGTCGACGCGTCACGCGAAGCGTTCGATTCGACTGCAGCACCGCATCCGCCGGCGACCAGAAGAACGACCAGCGATACAGAAAACGCAACAGCGCGGCGTTGGTAAAAAATGGTTTGATTCATGCAAGGTATCTTAGCGGATTGGATCGGCGTTGATCAGCTGGAACGCGCCCGCGAGTTGCCACGACGAGTCACTGTTCCAAACGAACGAGAACTCTACCTCAGATTCGATCCCTTGAGTCGATGGAAATCGCACCGGGTCACCCGTCTTGATCACGGGCAACCGCGATATTTATTTTGACCTTTCGGAAAAGAAATTCGGAACTACCGCCCCAATGGGGGTTTTCTAGTCAATCTCGCTCAACCAACAGCGGTTTCATCGGAATCTCACATTCTGAGGTGTGGTTGCATGATGTTTGATGATTCATGCCATTTGCATTGCAAATTCGGTTCATCGACAAGCTCTGAGCAAGCGAAGTGAGTGCTTCCCCTGCATTCCCGATCGCTTCGAGCTTGTTACCGAGTCGCACGAAAGCGTGTTGGGTGGCAAGATTCCGCCTGTCTTTTCACTTCCTGAATTTTGGAGTCCTGTTGATGAGTCTTGTCCGCATTTTCATGTTCGGCTTGGTCGCCCTACCCATGACGCAGTCTTCGCTTGTCCGAGTCGCACAAGCTGACGAGGCCGGTGTCGCCGTCGACGCAAAGAATCGTGTCGTTTTCACGGAGGAACGCCCCGACTGGTCACGCTCCTGGGTCGTCGTTTCGCGCCAGGCTTATTGGCCGCTTTGCTACGAGTCCCTTGATCGAACCGAGGAAGCGGCAGCTTTGATTGGCAAGGGCAAGCCGAAAGAGCTGACGGCCGCTCTTGAAAAGGTATCCGCATGGCTGTTGCTCGCTGCCTCGGCCGCAAATACGGATGGCGAAGAAGGCATCATCGGCGCGGCCGGGCGAATCGATGACGCTGTTGAGTCCATCGCCAGCCAGGAAAACGTCCCCTCCGACGAGAAACTTAAGAACTTGATGACCTTGGCACTACTGGTAACCGCGAAGTCGCATGTGCTTCGTGCCGATACGTTTGATGACGATGCCCGGTCGAAACGTTGGATTGGAAGCACTGACGTCAAAGCTGCTGAAACAAAGAAGGATCCCGAGCTGAAAAAGGAAATCGCCCAAGAAGCCCTGTTGAAGGCGAAAACACAGTACCGTCATGACACCGAACAATCGTATCGTCATGTGATGGTCGCACAGGCGTACCTTGCCGCCGCCGAAAAGAACTCGGATATCAAATTCGATGCCGATTTGCTGAAGCCCTTCGACGCTTTGAAAGCGGACACTTCGGTGTTTGAAATGACCAGCTACTTCGCGGACGAAATCGAAAGCCGCGTTACAAGGTTGCTCACCGCAATTGCTGCTCAGCGTAAATCGCTGATCGAAAAACTGTAGCGTTCCAACGCACCACGGTATTTGGGTAGGGTTTTCCGCGACTGGAGTCACCAGACTTCAGGGCGTCGCGGAAAACCGAACGGTGTAAGTCCGGATAACATCTCCAGCCCGAAAACCAGGCTGTAGATACCAAGGTTGGTTTTTCAATTCACCCGACGTGCTCCGAATTTGGTGTTTGTTGGCGGTTGCGAGCCCCCCAGATTCACACGTCAGGCATCTGAAGGCGTTCCGCTTTCGTCGCGAGTTTTCTGCTTCTTCTCTGCAACGGAATGATCTTCGTTCCGCGAAAGACCCTGCCGCAGCCCCCCTGCAGGGCCAGTGCGTGCATTTGCTCTGACGCCGGGTTTCTAAGAATCTGCTCGTCGTTTTCGCGGTCGCCATTATAATCGTGGAACGGATCCATCGGCCACGGCGTCTCAAACGTGGTGCCGCCGACTTTTCAATGATCCGCGGCGCCCGCTGTGTGTTAAACGGTAGCGGTCGTGCCGAATTTGTTTGCGTTTCCGACTATCCGATGCCGAAGCAACACCGATGGATGACCGTCTCTTCGCGCCCTGGCGACGAGATATCCGTTCAAAGCGAATCTTTTAACTTCGTCGCTCGCGTTTCCTGAGAATTCTGATGCGTTCTTCCAATGCCAAGTCTTCACTGCCTGATCCCTCGCGAGGAGTTCGTCGATTGCTCGAAAGATTCATCCTGGGCGGTACGGACCGCGTCCAACCGCGAAAGGGCCGATTGCTGCTCGAATCGCTCGAAAAGCGAGAGTTGATGGCGGGCGACATGGACCTTTTGTTCACCGATGGGGTCGAGACTGCCGTTGATACTCGTGCGTCCGTTTCGGACCAGTCGACCAGCGGATTGCGGACGACCACCCAAGCCGAAGGCGAATCGGCTCCCGATTTGGTCCAGTTCGCAAAAGATCTAGCCGACGCGGGCGTCGTGTTTTATGGCGCCCACTGGTGCCCCGCCTGCACGGCGCAAAAGGAGTTGTTTTCGGACGGAAAAGACAATCTTCCTTTCGTCGAGGTCACCAATCCGGACCGTTCGCTCAACTCGGTGGGTATCGCAGAGGGCATTTCCGAGTATCCGACGTGGGATTTCCCCAACGGGACTCGATTGGTTGGCGTCCAAACTTTGGCCACGCTCAGTGCCACAGCGAACGTCGCCATTCCGCAAAGCGACCAGCCCACCTTTGAACCGATCGGCAACTTGACCGTTCGCACCGGCAGCCCGCTTCATGTGCCGATCGATGCCTACGATCCAGGCGATGGGCCACTGACCGTCACAGTTTCGGTGGCCAATCCGGCACTCTTGCAGGCATCGGTCTTGACCGGCAACCGATCGATTCGAGTCGATTTGAACGGCTATGGGGACATGGTGTTCGAGTTGTTCGAGGATCGCGCACCCGTAGCATCCGGGCGTGTCATCGAGTTAGCCGATTCCGGGTTCTACGACGGAATCATTTTCCACCGAGTCGTCGACAACTTCGTGATCCAAGCCGGCGACCCCACCGGTACCGGCACCAGCGGTTCAACGCTGGGCGATTTCGATGACGATTTCCACCCTGATCTTCAACACAACCGCGAGGGCGTCTTGTCGTTTGCCAAGAGCAGCGACGACACCAACAATTCACAGTTCTTTGTCACCGAAACGCCGACGCGATTCCTGGACTTCAATCACTCGATCTTCGGTCAGTTGGTCGAAGGTTTTGATGTTCGCGAGGCGATCAGTGAAACGGCGGTCAACAACACGACCCAGAACAAGCCCGTCAACGACGTCACGATCAACACCATCGACGTATTCGACGACACCGAAAACGGCATTGTGATGTTGAAGGCGATCGGCAACGCGACCGGTACTACGAACGTCACGTTCACGGTCACTGATGCGGACGGAAACGCCTTCTCGGAAACCGTTTCGGTGACCGTGACGGGCGATACCGACAACAGCCAGCCGTTCTTGAACACGATCGCTCCGACCGTCAGCGGCACGCAGGACAACGCGGCAACGCTGCAGCTTTCCAGCGTCGACGTCGAAGGCGATCCGGTATTCTATTCCGCATCGATCGTCTCCGGTGCGACCAACGGTACGGTCAACGTCGATGCATCAACAGGATTGGTGACGGTCACCCCGACCACTGGTTTTACCGGGCCCATCGTATTGAACGTCGGCGTCAGCGACACCGCGACCGCGTCCGGCCAAACGGCGGATGACAACCAACGTGTTACTTTCAATTTCGAGGCCGAGAACGCCGTCGCCACACCGACCGGTGTCGACCTGCAAGCCGCCAGCGACTCAGGGTCCAGCAGCACAGACAATATCACCAACGCGGGCTCGTTGACGTTTTCGGTTTCTGGTGTGACCAGCGGCGCGACGGTCGAATTGGTCAACACCGCCAGCGGCAGCGTTGTCGGCACCGCAGTGGCGACCGGAACAACGGTCAACATCACGACCAACAACATCGCGGCGCTCGGCGATGGGACTTATACGCTCGCCGCACGACAACGTGTCGGCAGCGTTACCAGCACCGCGTCGCCGACTCTTTCGCTGGTCTACGACACGACATCACCCGCCTCGGTCACGAGTTCGGCCTTGACCACCGCGAACGTGGGCCGCGCCTATGTCAGCGATTTGATCAGCACCGAAGAAGGCAACGGTTTGGTCTATACATTGACCACCGCGCCGGCGACCGCAACGATCAACGCGACCACGGGCGTGATCAATTGGACGCCAACGACCGCGCAAAGCGGCGCGAACACGTTCAGCTTGAGTTTGACCGACGCAGCCGGAAACGTTCGCACCGAATCGTTTACTGTCACTGTATCAGGGACTCCGCAAGCCGAGATCAAGCTGCGCGCCACGGATCTGAACGGAAACGCGATCACGTCCATCGCCGTCGGCCAAGAGTTCTTTCTTGAAATGATTGGCGTCGATGCTCGCGCGTTCACCAAACCAGGTGTTTATGCCGCCTATGCCGACATATTGTTCGACGGAACATTGGTAACGCCCGTGACTGGCACGCCGATCGACTACGACGACGACTTCACCGTGGTTCCGAAGGGAACGTTCAGTGACGGATTGATCGACGAATTGGGCGCCGTCAACAACCGTATCGTTGCCAGCAACGAAGCCGAAAGCTTGATCGCGACCGTACGCATGCGGGCACTTGCCAGCGGCAACGTCAACATTCGCAGCGAGCCGGCCGACGATAGCGACAGCGACGTATTGTTGTTTGGCCAGGACGAACGTGTCCCCGCGGGCACGGTCGCATACGGCAGCGTCTCGCTGGCCGTTGGGCAATCGTTCACCGTCGGCAATGACACCGCCACGATCGCCGAAGACGCCGCGGTGACCACAATCGATGTTCTCGCAAACGATGCCGTCGTATCGGGTGGCGGAACGTTGTCGGTCGTTTCCGTGACACAGCCGACAAGCGGCGGGACGGCAACCCTTTCCGGCGGCCAGGTTCGCTTCACGCCGACCGCCGACTTCAACGGCACATCGGTCTTTACCTATCGAGTCGCGAATTCGACGGGTGTCCAGCAAGATGGTTCAGTCACGGTGACGGTGACCCCCGTCAATGACGCCCCCAACGCGGTCAACGATACGTTCACGGTCGACCAAGACTCGACCAACACGTCCCTGGCCGTTCTGGCCAATGACACCTTTGCGCCCGACACGGGTGAAACGCTGACGGTTACCGCGGTTGGTACGACGACCAACGGTGGAACGGTAACGATCGCAACCGGTGGTACCGCGGTGCTCTACACGCCGGCGGCCGGGTACGTCGGCCCCGATTCGTTCACCTACACGATTAGCGACGGCACCCTGACTGACCAAGCCACGGTCGCAGTTACGGTGAAATCGGCCGATGCGCCTCCAACCGCTGTCGCCGATGCTTTCACCGTGATCGAGGATGCGGCGGAAGCGGTGTTCGACGTGACCGCCAACGACACCCGCGATGCATCCAATCAAGCGTTTCTCTTGACTGCTGCAAACGCAGCATCCGGCGGCGCGGCGCGGGTCAGCACCGATGGTACGCAGTTCTTCTACAAACCGGCAGCCAATTTTGCCGGTACCGAAACGGTGACGTACACCATTCGCGATTCCGGTGGCGGTAGCGCAACGGGCACCGTCACGTTCACCGTGACGCCCGTCAACGACGCGCCAACGATTCTGAACAAGACAATCCCGATCAACCGTGGAACGGCAGCTGACTTTCCAATTTTCGCCCTTTCGGAATTGCCGACGAATCCGGACTCTGGTGAAACGTTGACCATCACCGCCGCAACCAACACGACCACCGGCGGCGGCACCGTTCGCATTGATGCGGCGACCGGACGAATTCTTTACACGCTGCCATCCGCGACTTATGCGGGAACCGATTCGATCACGTATACGGTCAGTGACGGTACGCTCACCAGCAACGGTACGTTGACCGTCGAAGTGAACGACTTCGCATTGCGAAATATTTTCCTGGACTACAACGCGAATTCGGCATTCGTACCAGCGTCGTTGGCTCTTAAAGGCACCGATGCCTTGGGCAACGACGTCAATGCGGCCCTGACCGTAAGCGGCGATTCGTATTCCTTCCAGAACGTGCTACCTGGAAATTACCAAATCGACATCCCGGCACTCGGGTTCCTACAAGGTGCTTCGGAAGCTCGTACGATTGACGTCGTCAGTGCGGCCGAAGACGGCGATTCGACGGTTCAAATCGATGTCGGCCAGTTGAAGGCCCAGTACATTTCGATCCGCGATTGGATGGGCACTTCGCCTCGCAAGTCCTTGCTTGTTGCCGTTGCCCCGGGACAATCACATACCTTGGTCATTCCTTCGCAAAATACCGACACGATCACATCGCCGGTCGTGACGTTGGACGAAGCGGGTACGAACGTGACGATTCGCGGCACCGCGCCGACCGGCACGGGAACAGCCGCAACCACCGAGGAAGTTCAAGCCACTGTTTCAACCGTCAACAATCGGAACGTCGAATTTCGCGGCGAAGTCGACGGGTTGCGGCTCTACCGAATCAACGTCCAATCGAGCGGTGTTGCGTTCACGCCGACCACTCCGACAACCACGACCACCACAACGACAACCGGATCGACCGGCAGTGTGTCGACGATTTCCAGCACACAACCGCTTGCATCGGAGTCCTCAAGCGGACTGTCATCAAGCTCGTTGACGTTCGGTGAACAGCAAGCCGAAGGTGAGTCCGTTGCAACCGCCGGCGTAACGGTCGCAGATGTCTTTGTGCCTTCGTTGCTCGACGCTCCGAATACATCCCCATTGGCAACGACGCTGGACGACAATGCGGACGAGTCCGCCGACGCGAATCGAGCGGATATCGCCCAGAACGCGAACGTCACGGACGTTTCGTCGATCGATTCCGCGATGCAATCCGTTGCACCGGAGCTGACGCGAATCTCGGTTGCTGGCGAGCAAATAGCGGACGAAGAATCGATCTCTAGCGAAGCCATTGATCAGGTTCTGAGCACCGACATTTGACATCCGCCGCGTCACCGATGGCGTGCGAAAACTCCTCCGAACGACGGAGGATTCACATCGCAAATGCAGCTTTTCGTGGGGTGCCGAAAGTCGTTCGAGGGCTTGTTTTACGGCCTGACGACGTCGCTTTTAAAAGCGAAAAACGCATAGAAAACCGTAAAAACGGGGTTCTTGGAGGATGTCAGATCTAGGTCAAATGGCTCTCGGCGTGTCAAGTCCGATCGAAAAACCCGCAAATCGTGGGCTTTTTTGGTCGAAGCCGGGTTGCAACAAGACCGAATGCGGCATAACACTTTGCCGATAGTAATCGCGGGCTGAATTATTGGATGCCCCGATCGATTCCAATTCACGTCTACAAACAAGGTTCGACCCCATGGCAAAAGCCGCCGTTGCTCCCAAAGCACCCACCAAGACGCAAATCCTTGCTAACATCGCTGAAGAGACCGAACTGTCCAAAAAGGACGTAGCGGCCGTCTTCGACGCGTTGACCGCCGAAATCGCCAAGTCGCTTGGCAAGGGCGGCCCTGGCCAATTCGCGATCCCTGGCCTCTGCAAGATCGTCCTGAAGGACGTTCCAGCAAAGCCAAAGCGTAAGGGACGTAACCCGGCCGACGGACAAGAAATCTGGTTGAAGCCCAAGCCCGCCAGCAAGAAGTTGTCGATCCGCCCTTTGAAGGGTCTGAAGGAAATGGCGTAAAGCCGTTATCAGTTTGACTGAGAACAATCGTGATTGGCGATAGGCGACGTTAAGCGGTCGCCAATCACTTCGATTCTGGTGGCGGAGCGTCTCTCTTTGGACGCTCCATCACCGATTCGATGCGAACCGCTTTCTTGCCCTTGAATGCACCCACGCGGGCATTGAATTTCGGGACATCTTGAACCGCAAGCTCCAGCGGCGAATTGATTTCTTTTTCTGTCGTGATGATGTCGCCGACCGCCAGCTCCAGCAGGTCTCCGGTCCGAATCTTCGATCTCGCCAACGTGACCACAATATCCACCGGCGCCTCGCTCATGCTGGTCGAGATTTTTCCACGCGTTTCTTCGGTGGGCGTCCCTTTTCCGTAGCCGACCCATCCGTTGCGTGACAGCCGAGAATTGAAATTCTCGATCGTGTTGAAAGGGATGCACAGATTCATCATTCCGCGGTTCTTGCCCAACAAGACTTCGAATCCGACCAGGATCACGACTTCGTTGGGCGGAACGATTTGAACCAGCTGCGGGTTGCTTTCGACTTTCTCGATCGTCAATTCGAGATCGACGATGTTCTCCCAAGATTCGCGCAGCCGTTTCAGGAACAGTTCGACGACACGACCGATCAGTCGATTCTCGATTTCGGTCAGCGGCCGACGTATCGTCTCGTTCGGATCAGGGTCACCACCAAGCATCCGGTCGATGATCGCATACGACAGCGTCGGCGCGATGTCTAAGATCCAATTGCCGTTCAAAGGGGACGGCGCCAGAACGTTGAAGCAGCTAGGGTTGTCCAAGCTGAAAACAAACTCGCTGTACGTCAATTGATCCACGCTCAACAGCTTGACTTCGATCATCGTTCGCAGCATGCCGGAAACCGACGCACCGAAGTTACGAGCGAGCGATTCGTGCAAGGAATGCATGGCTCGCATTTGATCCTTGCCGACCCGTTCGGGTCGCTTGAAGTCATACGCAGTCACACGAGGAGCCGCAGCCGGGGCAGCCGGAGTCGTTCGCGCACCCGCCGTCGGACTTTTTTCGTCGCTGAATTTAGGAGTCTGCGGTTTCGGTGGTGCACCGTCGACCGTTTCCATCGCCTTCAACAGGCTTTCGACTTGGTTTTGGCTCAGTGATTCATCGGACATGTCCGTGTCCCCTTCGGTTGAAAGATCAGGTCGTGGCGATCAGGATGGAAGTAAAACACACTCTTGCAGAACGAACATTCGCAGGTCATCGCCGCCCGTTGCCAATTTCAAACGCAATCCAAAGTGGACGAAACGATGACATCGCACCCACGCGCCTTGATAGGTCAATCTGGTAAGAACAATAAACGCATGATTCCAGACACCTATTCCCTGATCTGTCCGTTTCCACGAACGATGTATTTGTAGCTGGTAAGTTCGCGCAACCCACAGGGCCCGCGAGCATGAAATTTATCGGTTGATATTCCGATCTCGGCGCCCAAGCCGAAAACGCCACCGTCGTTAAACCTAGTGCTGGCGTTGACCATCACCGCAGCGCTGTCGACACGCGTCGTGAACGTGTCCGCAGCCTGCAGGTCGTTGGTGACGATCGCGTCGGTATGGTGCGATCCGTAACGGTTGATGTGCTCGATTGCCTGGCTGATCGAGTCCACGACCGCAATGCTGATCGTTGGCCCCAAGTATTCGGTGCCCCAGTCTTCCTCAGTCGCTGCGACCGCATCGGGCAACCACTCTTTGGCTCGAGCATCGGCACGCATTTCGATGTTGTATTTTCGTAAACGATCGGCAATCGCGGGCAATGCCGTCGACGCGACCGATTCGTGAATCAACAGCGACTCGCACGCGTTGCATACACCCATACGCTGGCACTTCGCGTTTTCAATGATGGACGCGGCCATGTCGATGTCGGCCGAGGTATCCACATAGACGTGGCAATTGCCGTCGAAGTGTTTGATGACCGGCATCGTCGCTTCTGTTGCAACCCGACGGATCAGCCCTTCGCCACCGCGGGGGATCGTCACGTCGATCAAGTCGCTCATCGTCAAGAATTCGCCGACGGCGGCGCGATCCGTGGTAGCGACCAATTGCACCGCAGCTTTTGGGATTCCGCTTTGGACCGCGACGGCCGACAATTGGTCGACGATGGCGCGACTGCTGTGGATGGCTTCCTTGCCGCCGCGAAGGATCACCGCATTGCCGCTCTTGACGCAGATGCCGGCCGCGTCAGCAGTCACGTTGGGGCGGCTTTCGTAGATGAAGAACACGACGCCCAACGGAACACGTCGCTTCAAGATTTGCAGTCCGCCCGGACGCGTGAATCCGTCAATCACTTCACCAATCGGATCGGGCAGCGCCGCGATCTCTCGCAGCCCCGCGGCGATCGCGGCAATTCGTTGGTCGTCCAGTCGAAGTCGATCGATCGCAGCGTCTGTCAATCCGTATTCCGGCGCCGCAGCCAAATCGAGTTGGTTCGCAGCGATGATCTTGTCCGAATGGGCGACCAGGGCGTCCGCAGATTGGTGCAGCCAGCGGTTCTTAACTTCCGTATCAAGCGATGCCAACTCGTACGACGCCGCACGTGCAGCTTCGGCAGTTTGGCGACAATAAGTACCGAGTTCAGGTTCGGTGACGAGCGAAGACATGTTTGAAAGGGAACCTAGATACCTAGTGGAATTCAACGTGGGATAGGCTTCCAGCCTGTCATTTTCGCCTAGTTTTCAATGACAGGCTAGACGACAGGCTGGAAGCCTATCCCACGTTTTGGGTGCGGCGCTGCACTACGATTCTCGACAAAGACGGCCCCAAGGTCAACGTCGATCCCCCGCGCCGACGATGCCGCTGGCCCGCAAAGTCGGCGCAATCGAGGCTGAAAGTTGAAAATCATGGTCAAACCGGGGCGTCAGGGCGTTGACGTGAAAGTGCAATCTGAGACACTTTGCCCATCTGCAGACACCAAAGACACGAATCAAGCGGCCGTGGCGAAACTGGCAGACGCGCAAGGTTGAGGGCCTTGTGGGAGTTAATCCCGTGGAGGTTCGAGTCCTCTCGGCCGCATCGTCATCTTCCGAGTGGACGATTTGTGGTGATCAATGCTGGCCGGCACTCATCCGGGGATGCGAGTTTGTTTCCATTACGAGGGAGCAAATCTCGCCAGGCTTTTCACTTCCCCATGCCCCCCCTCGAAGCATTTAGCGGCTGTAGTGGAAATTATGCGGCGGCAGCTGGATTATCGCGGCTTCTTGGCCTCGGATTTCGGTGCGGGCGACGGATGATTCAAATTCGATGGCGGGAATGACATTGCCGCGCGGTTCGAAATCTTGCGATCCCAAATTTTGACAAGCCCATCCCTGCCAATTGCGGCGATGAGTGTCCCATTGGGACAGAAGTCCACATCTGCGACAGACCGTAAAGGGCCAGCATCTCGTCGCCATCGGTTGCACTATGAATCCGAACCATTCCGCTCGCGTCACCGCCAGACGGATGCGGTTCGCATTGTTGGTTGCAACGACAGCTCCGCTGGGACTGAGCCGTCGCACCTCATCGCCCATGAAGTGCAATGATCGTGTTTTCTTTCCAGAACTAGCGCTCAGAATGATCAGCTCGTTGTCGCCGTATCACGACAACCAGCCCGAGCGGCATGTCGGGTGGCTTCCTTCTCTGATTCATTCTAACGAACTGCCTGCTACGTGCTGACCACGCTGGCCACGACCAGGACAGCCGCGATCGTGGCGATCGACGATGCCAGCCCGACGTTACTCCTTGACCACAGCCACAACCGCTCGACCGATCCGACGCGGCGAGCGCGGATAGGGCGACCGTCCAAGAACCGTTCCAAGTCGTCGGCCATTGCCGCGGCCGTGCGATAGCGCCGGCGAGGATCCTTTTCCATCGCTTTGTCGACAATGGTTTGCAGGTCATGCGGTACGCGATGATTCAACGATCGCAGCGGAGCCGGTTGCTTGTCGCGGATCGCGGCGATCAAACTGACACGATCGTACGCGGCAAATGGCGTTTGTAACGCCAGCATCTCGTACAGCGTCACGCCCAACGAGTAGACATCGCTGCTGGCATCACAGGATCCCGTAAAACGTTCCGGTGACATGTACCGCAGCGTCCCAACGACGTCACCATCACGGGTGAAGTCGATGTCATCTGTTTTCGCAAGTCCAAAGTCCGTGATCCACGCGACTCCTTGCGGATCCAAGAGGATGTTGGACGGTTTGACATCGCGATGCACAATGCCACGTTCGTGAGCATGCTGGAGTCCATCGGCAACTTGCTGTCCGATTCGCGCGACGTTGCGAAAGAACGGTTTGGACTGCCCCGACACCGTCAATGTCGAACTTCCTTTGGCAATCGGGACCGTGTCGTCGCTGCCAAGGATCGGTTGCGTTTGCGGCAGTTCCAACACCGAGGCAATGCACGATGTCATGAGTCGCGAATCGGCGGCAGCATTTTTGGTGTTCGTCGCGGCTACCGTGACCGCGGATCGTTCTTTGTCTGCTGCCAGCGCCTTCGGCTCACCTTGACGGACTTCATTCGGTAAACCGAGACGTGATTGGGCCCTATCTTTGTCGCGGATCTCGCGCAATTGGCGGATCACCGCGTCAAGCGAATAGCCTCCGATGAATTGCATCGCATAGTAACAATGCTTGCCGTCATCGCCGACCTCGAACACCGGAACGATGTTGGTGTGGTGAAGCCCGGCCGCTGAACGAGCTTCCTGCTGGAACCGTGCTACCGCGCCGGGATTGGTTGCCGCGTGACTTGGCAAGACTTTGAGCGCCACTTTTCGCGACAGTGGCACTTGAACCGCTTCATACACGACCCCCATCCCGCCACGTCCGGCGACGCGAATCAATTCGTAGTCTTCGATCTCGGGCCAACCGGCTTCGGGCAGTGACGGCGGCTCGAACCGCTTTTCATCAACGAACGATTCAGCACCGAGACTATGCAGCACACACAGGGTTTCCAGCATCCGCCGAAGCGGCCCGTCAATGGCTGGGGTCTTGATCACTTGGGGATGCGAACCGACAAATGCATCAATTCCCGTGATCTTCCCCTCACGCGTCGCTAATAGAAACTCCTCAGCGATCTGATCGATCAGAACTTCACTGTCCGGTAATGAGTTTGAGCGAACGTGGTTTGTGTCGTCACGACTCGCGTCCGGTGAATTATGGTTCATTGCGTACTTTTGAACGAGTCGATTCGCTTCACGTGCAGTTCCGAAACGGCCCGATTATCCCAGAAAGCCCCCAGAGTCAAACGACCGGGAGTCGTTTTTTTTCTTAAAAAAACGGAAGAGCGTTTTGGATTTTGCTCGAACCGTTGGTAACCGTGTGAGGCTGCATCATCCCCCGGAGTACATGGTTTGTCGAAGCCCAATATTCACCCAATGCGTCAGGCTTCTCGCCTGCTTCGAGCGCCGCGTCTAACTTTTTCACCTTAACTTCCGACACCACCCAGCCGCCGAGCTTGGTGCGTATGGCCAGGACACCGGGCTGCGCCTTGTACCAGACTTTACTCTGGCTGAGCGCGGCGATGGAGCCTGTCCATTCGTAAAGCGGCTGGCCGACGAGATTGGTGGTGATGGTCGCGTTTTCGCCGTCGAGGCGCACGGTCACTTCCAATGTATGCGGCTCGGCATCCTTCACCTGTTCGCCTTCGACGACTCCGGGCAGGTCTTCGCACAGCGGCGTCCTTCACGAACGGCTACATCTTGGCGACTGTCGGATACGGAATGGCCGGTGCGTCGGGGCTAGGTGCTAGGGCGGTGATGCTCCCGGTCTGCGCAGCATCAATTTGCCGTAGCGGCGTGCCTGCCTTCCGATCCCACACGGTGAACGCCGAGTGGTCGATTTTCTCATGCATCAGCTCCTGCGGCCAAACGAGAAAAATGAGAATTCCCTAAAACTCTTCAATCACTTCGCGGCCCTGATGTGAGATCAAGTCAACCAACACCTTCGCAGAAATACTCTCGGTGAGAAATCGGACTGATCCATCGGCCAACAAGAAATTGGCACCACCACCGTGGAACGAATAGATCTCATCATCATTGGTGTAGTTGATCGCTCGTTCGTTATCCGCGTAAAATTGGTTGGTCGGATCTGACCAACCCGCCGATTCGACGTCCGTGCCGCTGGGATCAAGCCGGCCCAACAAAAACTTGTCAGGACGACCACCGCACTCTACCAACATGATCGTGTTGCTCAATCCGTCCAGCAGATCTCGCATTCTCGAACGATTTGACAGAAGCCCGGTATCGGAGATCTGGCCGGTTGCCCATCTTGTCAGAGTCGCAAAGTCGACAGTGGGATTGGGCCACATTCCCATCACCACGGGCCTGCCTTCAAAATCGGGTTTGATTCGAGGATCATCCGTCGTCTCGATCGTGCCATTGCCGTTGCGATCCAATCCCGCGCTGATAAGCAAATTGCCTGCCACTGCGTTGCAGATCGAATAGTCTGAGACTCCGAGCACGGTATTGGTGCGGACAAACGCTGCTGGATTGATTGGTAATCCAGCCAGGGCAAGTTGATCCACGTTGTAACCATTAGCCGGATCAAAAGCCTTGGTGATGGTCGGGTTGCTTCGCGCTGCCGACGGGCAAACCATAGAAGGAATCGGCGAACTGACCACGGGTTGATTGACCGTGTCAGCAAAGAAAGTTGTTTTGTCGTATGCCTCAAACAATCCGGTTTGCTCCAGATACGGTGCGGTGGAAATCACCCAGCTTTGTAGCTTCAACTTCGTTGTCGGCCCCGGGGCACCCGAGAAACCGTATTCCCAGTAACCTGGGAACTCAGAAAATGCACCGTGGAAGTTGTGGAGAGCCAGCCCACACTGTTTTATATTGTTCTGGCAACTCATTCGGCGTGCCGCTTCACGAGCAGCTTGAACGGCTGGCAACAACAATCCAACCAGCACGCCAATGATGGCGATCACAACCAATAGCTCTATAAGAGTGAACCCTCGGTTGACACGGCGCAGGGGCTGATCTGACTTGTTTGTCACAGATGGGCTCATCGAAGCAGCGGAAATTGAAACTGAAATGTTAGATGCTCTTAGCGATCCAAAGCCTCCCTTGACTCACCCCCGCAATAAAGCCGTTAGCGCTCGCCAAGATAGATTTTCTACTTAAACGCTGCAAATATCTAGTGGTCATTTCTAGTTTCGCCGCTGGACATATCGTGGGCGCGACGACGGAGTGTGGTGCGAGCCTGAGCGAGTGACAGTTCATTTGAAAACCGAAAGCGATTATTAGATCCGATCAATTTGGCGATCAGAGGGTCTGATGTGAGTGAAATCAGTTCAATACAGGCGAGACATGCTTCGCATTCGTCCAGGTGCCGGGAAATGAGGTCCGCTTGTTCGCGATTGATACGGCCATCCCATAAACCTTGCAAATCGGCCTTTGTAGGGTGACAGATGTGCTCGGACATGAGTTTAGATCACAAGGGGCTAGAGACGACATGGAAGGGACTCGGCGACCACAGTCAAGCTGCACGCACTTCTTTCTATCTCCCTTCATCGCGTGAGTCTCACAGCATTTTTCGCGAACTCACGCGAAAAGGGACAAAACGATAGCGGAATCCAGTGCTTGTCGGCCCCTTCTTGACGATTGTTTTCAAAGCTAGCTTTGGATAGGTTGGCTCTCCAGTTGAAGCGTCGCCCGATGTCGCTACTTCGTTTCGACGTTTCGCTTACACCCTGACCTCGGCCATGCAATCAGATTTTCCTTCACAGGTTCAGCGCAAAATCCAAAAGCTCTGCGACGACTTTCAGCGGCAATTGCGAAATGGTGAAAGACCGCCAATCGAGTCATTTTTAGAGGGATGGACGGGCGATGAGTCGGTGTTTCTACGAACTCGGCTGGAAACCATCCAAGACGACCTCAACGCCAGTTTCTCTGTGGGAGGAGAGGAGTTCACTCGATCCCAATTGGATGTAACCAGCGATCTTGATGACGACAATCGGCACAAACCCGCGGGAAATGCACCGACCGTCACGGCCGATTCGCGGCCTGTAAAGCCGCTAAGTGGTAGCGGCAATCGATCTGGAGCCGGTGCGAGGTTCATGCCAGGTCAATTGCTCGCTGATCGTTATCGGATTGTTTCTATGCTCGGCCGCGGCGGCATGGGTGAAGTCTATCGGGCTGAAGACATACGCCTGGGGCACACGGTCGCCTTAAAGTTTTTGCCCGTCGAACGAGCGGGCAACCAACGACATTTGGAGTACCTGTACAAAGAGGTGCGTCTGTCCCAGCGTCTGACCAATCCACACATTTGTCGTGTACACGACCTAGTGGAAGTTGACGGCCAGCATTGTTTGTCGATGGAATACATCGAGGGCGAAGATCTGAAATCGTTGCTTCGCAGAGTCGGACCGCTTCCGGAGCCGAAAGCATTGGAACTGGCTCATCAGATTTGCGACGGACTCCATGCCGCTCACCAAGTCGGAGTTTTACATCGTGACTTGAAATCCGCGAACGTCATGATTGATGAGCGTGGACGAGCGCGTATCGCCGACTTTGGACTTGCTCGCGAGAAAAACCTGATCGACCCAAATGAAGGCTTGACGGGTTCGCCTAACTATATGGCACCGGAGCAAATGGCACGCAACGAAACGAGCGTCCAGTCGGACCTGTTCTCGCTAGGACTGATTCTGTTCGAAGTGCTGACGGGCAAGCCCGCGCATAACGGCACCTCACGAGACGAAATTGGGAGGATGCACCAGCGAGACGAAGCCGAACAGGCAATCCTAAAACGCAATGACATCTCGCCCGCGATCGTTACCGCAATCGCGACTTGTCTACGCCGCAAACCCGAAGACCGACCGTCCAGTGTTGCCGCTTTCGCGGAAACGCTGCCGGGACGCTTATCGTTGTCTGACGCCTTTCGATCTGGTGAGATGGCCTCGCCCAATATGATCGCCGAAGTGCGATCACGAAACAGCACGATCGACCGACATCGCATCGGTTGGATCATGGCGGCCTGCATCAGCGTCTTGATCGCAGTGGCATATTTCAGCACGACGTTTCAGCAATTCGGCATTGATCGCTCATTGACTTCACTAGCCGATGATGCTTCCGAGTACCGAGAATTGCTTGGTTGGCCCGCGGGGACCAGCAACGTGTACCGATACGTCGCCAATCGACCAGCGATGCGATGGTTCAGCAACAACGCGGCTGCACCAGACCAGCACGAGTCAGGAAATCGATCTTACAGTGCTTACGAAAGTTCTTATTTCTGGTATCGGGAAAGTCCAACGCCCTTGATCGCGCTGCTGCCCTATTGGAAAGGCGATGGTTTCTTGGTCGTCGACGAAGTTCGTCCTTCGATCCTTGCACCCGATGGCATGCACATGCGGTTAGATGCACAGGGAAATCTCAAATACTATTCTGCGATTCCATCCACGGAATTCTTTTCGAGTCAAGACTCTTCTGCACCGGATGTTGAAGACACGGAATTTGAAGACGCTGAAGGTAACCCCTGGTGGCATCAGCCATTGGAGTTGGCTGGGTTGTCGCCGTCGCAGATTTCCCGCCTGCAGCCGATCCCGCCTGAATTCACTCCATTGGGATTTGCGAACGAGCGCCGCAGTTGGATCTTGCCGAAGACCGACGACGAACTATCTTCTCGCGTGAATTCTGCAGCAAGCATCGACAACGCAAACACTGACACACCGATCGCGGCTCGGATCGAGCAGATGGTTCGCATCGATGCAGCACGAGCGGACGATACCGTGACTTACTTTCGAATCGTCATGCCCTGGGACGATGCCTCGCCCGTGATCCCATGGAATGGGTTCGCAAGTCGCAATCGGGTGCTAGCGATTCTGATTATTACCTGGATTCCGGTGCTGTTGGGGCTAATCGTTTGGCAGGTCAGAAAAAACTTGTACGCAAAACGAGCTGACCGCCTTGGTGCGATTCGATTGGCTGGCTTCGGTGCGTTTACCGTGATCATGATTTGGTTGCTTGGTGGCACCCATGCGGTCGATGCGCTGGAAATGGATACACTGGTCACCGCGCTGGCCGGCGCCTGTTTGGTTTACGTTGTCATGTGGCTCGCGTATATCGCCTTTGAACCCGTGGTACGACGTCACTGGCCCACTTCACTGGTCAGTTGGAGTCGTCTATTGCACGGAAACTGGAATGATTCCCTGGTCGGTCGCGATGTGTTGATCGGATGCACGGTCGGCGCACTGGCCGCGATTAGCAAGCACTTGATTTTCGATCTGCCATCACTGTGGGGCGATGCGACGTTCGGACTTCCCAACGTCACCAACCTGACGCCGTTACATGGGCTTCGCATCGCCGTCGGAGAGGTTACCACCGCCGCATCCCAGGCAATTGTCTACAGTATCTTCTTCCAACTCTTTTTTCTCATTGCGCTGCGAGTTCTGACTGGCCGCACTGCTGTGGCGGCGCCCATTTTCGTCGCGGTTTTGTCAACAATGGTCGCCGCGCAGTACGAGCCGGCTTGGTTGGCATTCGTCGTCACGGCGATTGAAATGAGTGTCATGGCCTATCTGTACCTACGAGTGGGTCTGCTAGCAGCCGTCACGATGCACTTTGTTCGTTTGATGCGGAAATGGCCGATGGCGAATGACATTTCATCTTGGTACATCGAAACGACCGGAATCTCGTTGTGCGTGATCGCGTTACTCATCGCTTTGGCTATCTATGCCGGTCGCCCGCAACGTCTGTCTTCGGCTGACGCTGCGTATTGATCGCAGTTGAGAGCGATCGGG
Source organism: Rubripirellula tenax (assembly GCF_007860125.1). Classification (NCBI taxonomy): domain Bacteria; kingdom Pseudomonadati; phylum Planctomycetota; class Planctomycetia; order Pirellulales; family Pirellulaceae; genus Rubripirellula; species Rubripirellula tenax. The sequence goes on along the minus strand of NZ_SJPW01000005.1, from coordinate 1,090 downwards.
CATAAGTCCCGTAGCTGATCCCGCCAGGGTTCAGTTGGATATTGGTCATGATCGTCTGAACCGTGGCCGGCCCAGCTACGACAGTCCGTCGTTCAAAAGAACTCTTGGAACTCGGATCGCAGGCGGCGCAAGATTTTGTACTTCGCATTGTAGATCGCCCCAATGGTCATGTCCAATTCGTCGGCCACGTCTTTTGGAAGTCGCCCGTCGACGGCAACCTTAATGAAAGCTTGCCACGTGGATGGTTCAAACTCCGTGTTCAAGAGCTCAACCGCTTGTCGGTAAATCGTTCGAATGTCGTGTTTGGCCTGTTTCGACTCGAGAACTTCCGGCACGTTCTCGGCGAGCCGATTCCATTCGACTAGGGCTGACGATCCTCCTGTTGCGATCGGCCGTTTGGCCGCAGCCCGAAAGTGATCCAGGATTTTGAATCGAGTAATGCCCCACAGCCAACCGTGAAAAGAATCCTCTTCACGGCTGCGACGGAAATCGCCCAGGTTCTTCGCCACGGCCCGGAAAACCTCCTGCGTCACATCCGCCGCATCTTGATGTTCAACCCCGGCTCTGCGGCACCACTGGTAGATCAACGGTGTGAACAGGAGCGCGAAGCGATCCCACTGCCCGGAGTCGCCCGCCTTCATACCGTCCAGCATTGAATGCGAGGTTGACGAGTCCTTCAAGTCCGGCTTCGCGGCCATCGAGTCATCCGTCACTGAGAGAGAGTTTTTGCAAGAACACCCATTGATCGCACGATCAACAGAATTTTCACAGAACTTGGAAACCTGGTGTGACACTCCTCCGGTGATCACACCGTCCCGCTAGTAGTGTGAAGCGAACGCTCAACGAACGCAATAAGGAACTGTCCCGAAACAGATTCCGTATTTGCAAACAACGGTCGTAGCTGATCCCGCCAGGGTTCAGTCCATTTCGATCTGCATTCAACTGAACCCTGGCGGGACTAGCTAGTGTCTGTCCGGAAATCACTCCGAGTGCGATTTCCTCGGGGTGAGCTTACGAGTTTCAGTCGCGAAGATTCGGATTCCGAGTAGCGGGCGAAGTGATTTCCGGCTTCTCTACATGTTTTGCGAGC
>NZ_SJPW01000004.1:682837-853177 GCF_007860125.1 Rubripirellula tenax | reverse complement strand
GTCTCGCTGCCAACTTCGGAATCCCGTTCGCCACAGGACGATGATTCCAAAGCGAGTGGCGATCGAACGATTGGGCGTTGGTTTGGCGCGACTTCCGTATCCTCCGCACTGATAATACAGATCTTTGCCGTGTGGTTCAACTTTCCACTCGGAAAGGGAGGTACCATTCCAGGACCATGGGAACGAAGTGTAATGAGCTACATTTTGCTCGCGTTGTTCGGAATGTCTCTGGCTGAGGCATTACTCAGCGCAGTCAGGCTGGCCGTCGACCCCACCGCAATCGTGATCACTGATGAAGGCGTTCAAGGCTATCACGCATGGCTTCGTCGCTCATTCAAGTGGTGTGATGTTTCGCACGTACGCCAGTCAGGAAATCGTCTTTTGATCCATAAGCGAGCGACGTCCAAGCTGCTCCGAGAATGGAATCGCCACTCGCGACCAGGCGGACGCTACCACTGGTCGAAGCTTCTTGTCGTCGAACTTAACTGCGTCGATCAAAGTGCCGACTCCATCTTCGCCGAGATCAATCGCCATTGGAAACGTTCGTAGTGCTTAACTGGGTTCAGCCACCGGATCCGCAAGCCGCCAGCTTCGCCATCGCACAGTCAGACACTCGAACGAGCGAAGAAGCGACCGTTGGTATGCAGACGCCTTCTCCAGTGAACGTTCACACTTCAGTTTGAAACTGAATCGTCATTGACGCGGCGATGTTCCATCAATGCCAGCGGCGACAGTATCGCGGCAACGGGGACACCGAAGGCAGCGCCGTAGAGGCCGCCTTGGAAAAACGACTGCAAGCTTCCTGGCGGAAGGATCTCTGCGGTCGAAATCGCGAAGAAGCACGCGACGATCGCTCCGATTCCGCTGGCGACGATCGAAATTGGCTGGCCAAGCTTCTTACGCAACAGCAATGCAAACATGGTCGATGTGATCAAGCCGATCGCGATTCCGCTCACGCCTCTAGCCAGTGGCCATGACATCAGCCCGACCAATAGCATGGCCAACAATCCAATGGTTGTCGCCAACATTGTCCCCGATGCGATTTGAACTGCTGTTTTCATTGTGCTCTTTATCATCCTTCAAAAGAGCCCGCCGATGGCGGGTTGCTTCGCAGTTTCTGGTTAACCCTACCGAGTTCTCTCCTACATAACCCTGAGGGCGGGACCGTTTCGTTCGGTTCGCTAGGGATTGGTTTTAGGAGGAAGGGTTATATGGCGTTGGACTATATCCAGCCTGTTGTTCAGGTGCGGAAAGTGGCGAAATTGCTGGAGTTGGTGACGATTCGGGTCAAACGCGGCGAGATTCCAGAGACTTTGGAAAGTTCTCGCGAGATTGAGGAAACGGGACTTGAGATCTCTCCGCCGTCAGTGATCACTGTGTCTCGCGGTGACTGTTTTGCAACGGGCAAGACGGTCCGCGATGAACTCTCGAACAGTAACGGTGCTCCAATTGAGCGAACAACAACGCGAAGAGATCGCGACCATTTTGGCGCGGGCGATCCGACGAACCCTGGACAAGGCGGCAGCCAAAAGCACGCAAGACAAATCTCAACCCCCGAGCCAACCGGAGGTAGCTGATGAGTCCTAGTGCAGCATTTGAAATCGCCGAGTTGTCCGATCTGACGATTGACCAACTGGTGGCGAAGTTCGAGGTCGTTCATCAAGAGAAATGTCGTTCCCGAAATCGCAACTTCATCGTCCGCCGCATCGCTTGGCGGATCCAGGCGAACGAAGAAGGCGGACTCAGCGAACGAGCATTGCTTCGAGCCGGACCGATCGCCGACGAATCGGTGATCCGAGTGACTCCGCCGAAGCCGAAAGTCGGTGGCGACGTGGTGCGAACCAAGATGCCACCGAATTGGGATCCTCGGATTCCGCCACCGGGCAGCTTTGTCGAGCGGCGATACAAGGGCAAGATTCGGCGCGTGCTGATTCTGACCGACGGTTTTGAATACGAGGACGAACGTTTCGACTCTCTGTCGGCGGTCGCCAAATCCATCACAGGAAACCACTTGAGCGGCTTCCGATTTTTCAAGTTGGGAGAACACGCATGAGCAAGAAACCAGAAACGCAGCAAGTGAAAACGATCCGATGTGCGATTTACACTCGCAAGTCGACTGAAGAAGGTTTGCAACAGGAATTCAACTCGCTGGACGCACAGCGTGAAGCGGGCGAAGCGTTCATCGCCAGTCAGAAAGCCGAGGGCTGGCGTTGCTTGCCGGAGATGTATGACGACGGAGGTTTCTCGGGCGGCAACCTCGAACGGCCAGCAATGAAACGGCTGATGGAGGACATCGAGGCCGGCAAAGTCGACTGCGTGGTGGTCTACAAGGTTGACCGACTGAGTCGATCGCTGATGGACTTTTCCCGAGTGATGGAGACGTTCGACAAATTCGGAGTTTCGTTTGTTTCGGTGACGCAGCAGTTCAACACGACGCATTCGATGGGCCGGCTGACGTTGAATATTCTGCTGTCGTTTGCCCAATTCGAGCGTGAAATCATTGGCGATCGGATTCGCGACAAGATCGCCGCGATGCGAGCCAAGGGCAAATGGTCGGGCGGGATGCCGGTGCTCGGATTCGACGTTGACCGCAGTGGGACGAGTCCCAAGCTCGTCGTAAACGCAAACGAAGCGAAGCAGGTTCGCAAAATCTTCGAGATGTACCTGGAGTACCGTTCGCTGTTGCCGGTGGTGAAACGCCTTCAAGAATTCGGCTGGCCGAACAAGATCTGGCGGACCCGTACTGGGCGGACGCGCGGCGGCAGAGTGTTCGACAAGCCAGCAGTTCACTCACTGCTTACGAGTCCGCTCTATGTGGGTAAGATCGCCTACAAGGAACATGTTTACGAGGGTGAGCACGACGCAATCATCGACCAAGAAACGTTCGACGCGGTCGGCAAGATGCTGAAAGCCCACCAGAAAGGGAGGGCACAGCGGCTGGTCAACAAGTACTCGGCACTGTTGAAGGGCATCCTTGTTTGTCCGTACTGCGACTGCCGAATGGTTCACCGAACGACCAGGAAGAAGTCGAGCGTGTATCGGTATTACGCTTGCCAAACGACGGTGAAGAGTGGGGCCGATGCTTGTGAGATGGGGTCGGTCTCAGCCGCAATGATCGAAGCCGCGGTCGTCGATGAACTCCGAGTGGTTGTTGATGACCAAGGCTTGCGTGACGCGGTGTTCCAAGGATCGAAGGCATTGCTTGATAAAGAGCAAGCCGAAGTTGAAACGCTATTGGCTCAGTTAAAAGCTCAAGTCAACCGGGACACCGAGGAGGTTCGGGTGTCGTCTCGCCAGGGCGCGAGTTTACGCGGCCAATTGATGGTTCGTGGTAGCTTTGGGTGCGTAAGGTCGTATCGACGCCTCATTAGCCTTCAAGACCGCGCCATAGGTTGACTCCCACGTTTTTTTGTTTTGCAACATCAGTGTGACGCGGGACGCCCTTGTTCTGAAACACCAATCCGAGGTTACGCAATGCCGCGAAACCGACGCACCTCAATCAACCGTCAAACTGCGCCCTGAAGAGACCACACCCGGAGGTTCAACGAATACTGAAGCACGAAGTGTTCGAGAACCTGAACGATATCCGAGTCGAGGACTTGAAAGCCCGGATTGCGAAGGCGGAAGCCGATGTTGTTGTCGCGACGGAAAAATTGAAACAAGTCGCGGCCCGCCAACTCTCGCGGCTCGACATCGACATTGCGATGTCGGACTTCAAAGTGGTTTGGGCTTCGCTGACGGCGAAAGAACGTGTGCATCTCGTCGAGCTGCTCGTTGCGAGAGTCGTCTACGATCCTGACGCTGGTTCGATGGCGATCTCGTACCACCCGACGGCGATCACCGCGCTTGTCGAAGAGTGCGAGGAGTCGGTCGCATGATCACGGTTCGCAAGACGATCGCGGTGACGACATCGCGTCGCCACAAAATCGTCGACGAGAAGGAAGCTGTTCCGGGCACGCTGCCGCGAATCACGCGGCTGATGGCATTGGCGATTCGGTTTGACGAGCTGCTCCGGTCCGGTCGGGCGACGGGACTGCAGCACATTGCGGAGATCGGTCATGTGTCGCAGCCTCGCGTTTCGCAGATCCTCAGTCTGACGTTGCTGGCTCCCGACATTCAGGAAGAGCTGCTGTTCCTGCCTCGGATGAAGAAGGGCAAGCCGCAGATCTCGGAAAAACTTCTGCGCCCGCTGACGATGGAAATGGACTGGAAAAAGCAAGGTGTTTTGTGGGCTGAATTGCGGTCTGGCCCACCGTCAAAACCGGACCGGTCGTAAGGGCTGCGAAGAATTTTCTGGCGACGATGGACCAAACGTGTCACGGGACATGTGTCTGATAAACAGGAGCACGGAGTTTGCTAGCAAGCGCTAGCCGCCTCGCCATTCCCCAAGGATGTTCATCGCCAAAGCTGATTTTTCATGAGTCCCAAATGCCTGCTTTCCGATCACCGAGTTTCCTCAACAATGACTTCGGATCTGTCGACCTCGATCTACTTCGCGACTTTCTGCTGCCGTTCTCCGACTACTTCGTCGCGCGGAACTTCACGATCTCAGCCGACACCAGTTTCGACGAAGACCAATTCAAAAAGCTCGCACGTCTGCTGAGGACACCGACGCGGTCCGCTCCCAGCGAACTGATCGAAGCTCAATTTCACATCGACGAAGTCGCCAACGATCGAGGAATGGAGTCCTTGATCTTGGCCTATTCCAAAGCCGGCATTCCGCTGCCAACGAACGACGAACTAACGCCGGCGGACCTGGCGATGCGAACCTGGATGATTCATCCCGAATTGCTGCGACGATCGAACTACGAGCGTATCGCGACCGGCCAGCGTTCCTTTCGGCACTACATGAATCGGCACGAGAAACCGATGCCGTTTCAGTTGCCGACCACGGTCGTCATCAATGCGATGGAGAAACGCTTGTCGACATTTAACCGCGATCGGCACCGTGGTGGTGGGACAGCGTTGTGGATGCATGACGTGGGCGACGTTCTGGCATTCGTTGTCCGTCGTGGCGAAAACCTGAAACGCGGCGAATACATCGAGGGCGAAAAGAGTCGCTATCAAGTCCAACGACCGGCCGGCTACGACACCATCCTCGTTCAAAAGCAGCTTGGCGAGTTGCACGTTCACGCTTCGTTGATCAGTGAGCACCGTGAATACTGCCGTTTGATCGGCGAACAACTGTTCGGTGACGAGGACTTTTTTCCAACGTCGGAGTTGTTTGACCTATCGCCGATTCATGAACTCGGTGAAGACATTGAATCGCCAGCTTTCATCGACGGAATCGAATCCGTTCAGCTCGATGAAGTCACTGAAGTGTTCATGGGGAGTCAGAACCTAACCAAGACCTTTCGTGGGCGACGCATCTTCGTCCAACTGCGTGAACACCAGCAGCAACTCACTCTCGGTACCCGGATCACGAAAGCGAAATTTCGATTCACTTTGCGGGACTACCCCGAAGTCACGGCGACGATTCACTCGGGCAACACTATTTCGTACTCGCGACAAGTCGGCGTCGAACTGATCGAAGCCTGGATGACTCACCACGGAATCAAGACTACCGGACTACCTCGTGACCCTGCAACACCTACGACTTTGGCAAACGCTCTCTCGGATTCCAAGCCTGCGAGCACCACGGCGAGCGTGGCAGGTCGAGCTGGGTGAACATTGGGAACTGTGCCACCAGTTCCTTTCCGCGACGCCAGACCTGGCTGCATGGACGCTGGCCAGTGATGTTGTCACCGCATGCGACGTCATCGAGCACGATGACGGAACCTTCGTCGGCATCAATCGTCTTCAAGGCGAGGTGTTCGACGTTGATCGGAATGCGTTGACGATTTGTACGTTCAGCGTTCCAAAACTCGGCAAAACGTTGATGCCGTTGCTTGGTGGGCGCGCCGAGAGTTTGTCAGCTATTCCGAATGGATCTGTTCAGAAACTGGGCCGGCTACCGCCTCGCTTCGCGTCGACGACCGTTCATTTTTGCGCTCGTACAGATCAGACGTCGCTTATCGAAACGGCAATGAGTGTTGGTGCGAGGACGGTACTGCTGGTCCCGTCGCTCGCTGGGACTTGCATCGACCTTGACTCAATCGAGCGAACGTTCGAGGTCACGGTCATCGCCGCCGATGATCTGTTCTTCATCCAAGAGGGGGCGATCATTGTGAGTACCGCGGCGTTGGACGAGCTTCGCTACCGACTCGGACTGGGCGAAGATTCTCCTCTAAACTCGTTCCGCATGACCGGCGACCACTGGGAGATCTGTTTCGAGAAGAATCGGTTCGTGCTCTCCGATGCGATTGGCATGTGGTATCTCGCAGAGTTTTTGTCTCGCCCAGGGAAAGCACTGAATCCCGTCGAACTCGAGAACGCTCGCACTGGGATCGCGGCTCGGTCTTCCACCAGCGGTATGGGCGAGGCATTCGACGAAGACGCTCGCCGTGAGTACAAGCGGACGTTGGCCGATATCAGTGCCCGCATCGCGGAAGCAGAACGCAACAACGATGCAGGTACGCTAGAAACGCTGCAAACTGAGCAATACGAGATTCTCTCGCAACTTCAAAAGGACACTGGTAGGAACGGCAAAGCCCGAGTCTTCACCGACGAATCCAAGTCACGCAAGAATGTAAGGCAAGCCGTTAACCGTGACATCAAACGCATCGCCGAGCACCATGTTGATCTGGCTGAGCACTTGACACGCGCGTTCAAAGGAAACGCGATGTGTTACTCTCCCGATGATGTCCCCGCTTGGGAAGGCTAAGCATCCAATAGTAAGATCTCGGTAACTGATCTTGTGCTATTTCCGATTACGGTCGTAAACTGTTTACATCTGTCATCGAAAAAGGAAAACTCATGCAGCTATCAGACGCGGAATGGATCGTCATGAATCTCATTTGGGATTCAGGTCCAACAGAAGCAAGCGACGTCATCGCGGCGCTCGGATCTGACAACGGTTGGTCCGACGCGACGGTCAAAACCATGCTTCACCGACTGGTGAAGAAGGGTGCATTGACGACCGAACAAATCGGCAAGAAATACCGCTACACCGTCGCGGTGCGTCGCAGCGCCTGTGTTCGTAAAGCAAGTCGCTCGTTCTTAGACGTTGTCTTCGGTGGCGATGCCACGCCGGCTCTTCTGCACCTCGTGAAAACGTCCAAGTTGAGCGAAGACGAATTGACTCAACTGCGTGAAATGTTGGACTCCAAAACAAAGAACTTCAAAAACAAGGGATCAAAGGAATGATCGAACGAATTGCTGAACCGTGTTCTGAAGTGATTTACTTCGCGTTTCTTGCCAGTTGGCGTGCGTTACCTGTTTTTGCGATCGTCGCTGTTTTGGCGATGGTTCTCCGCAAACAAGTGCCCGCACGCTACTCGTGCTGGCTCTGGCTGATTGTGGTCGCAAGGTTATTGCTTCCCGTCTCGGTGGAATCACGGGTGGCGATCAGTGCCATTGCTGACAAACCAATGCAAACGCTGGTATCAGGTGAGCAAGAAGTCCAATCGGAATCGAGTGGATTCGATACTTTCACCTACGAAGACGACGACGGGAAATCGGTCACGGTTGCTCTTCTTCCACCCGGTGCCACGGCAGAGGAACAGGCAGCAGCCGATGCTGTCGTTGCGCAGATCACCGCGGAAGAAGTCGCCCTGCGTGAGTCGGCCGTAGCCGGGCAGGAGTTCAATCAGGTGGATGAAGGTGAGTCCTACTATGGAGTGCTGGCGACAGTATTCAATCTGATGGGCTACACAATCATCTTAGGTTTGCCAGTCATCGGCATCGTGCTGCTTCTTCGCCACTTCGTGTCACATGCTCGCTTCGCTTGGGCACTGCGGTCGCACCCGCTCGTCACGGATCGGTCGACTGTCGATTGCATGTTGCGGGTTTGCGATGAGCTTGGTGTCGGACGACGTCCGAAACTGAAAGAGGTTCCGACGCTGCATGCCCCTGCGATGTTTGGATTGTTTCGGCCTACCGTGTGCCTTCCTCGAAAATGGCGAGAGGAGCTGACAACCGAACAAATCGAATGGGTGTTTCGTCACGAAGTCGCTCACGTCAAGGGTCGCGATGGACTGTGGCTTTCACTGGCAACCGTGGCAAAGGCGATTCAATGGTTCAACCCGTTGTCTTGGATCGCCGTCTCCAAGCTGCAACAGAGTATGGAACGATCCGCTGATGAACTCGCGACGCTGCATTTGAATGAGACACAGATTCGCGAGTACGGCGAACTTCTGCTTCAATTTGCAACTGGCGGGCCATCGCCGCGCGGTTATTTGACATCCGGACAGCCGACAATTGGTCTTCTCGCGATGGCGGCACCGAAAGGTCTCGGGCGGCGAATCGAATCGTTGGGAACGCCAGTTCATAGAAGAAGTTGGCTTCGAGGATTGGTGGCAATTCCTGCGATCGGCATGGTTGCCATCTGTGGATTGACCGACGCCAAACCGATCGAAACGCCCGCTATAAAGCCACGACCCGTTCCGAATTTCGAGGTTGCGTTGTCTGGAGTCGAATGGAAACGTACTGACGGCTCAAATCAGTCCCCTACTCCCCAAGACACCCGAGTCGTTTCCATCAATGTCGAAAATGCGATACGTAAAGCGAAGGAGCTTGAGCCGGGGATTGATGCCGAGCGATTTGTGCTGCATTACTTCGCGATGTACCCGGTGACTGCAGATCAGCGTGCCGAAGCAAGAATCACTGACGGCGTGATGACAGTCGAAGTAACGAAACAGCAAGAAACGCTGATGAGGCAAATGCTTTCGGCATTCGAGCAGTCGGGGCTTTGGCAGATTATCACTGAGCTCCGGGTAATCGACACAAACATAGAGCTGCTTGATCAATTCGACTGGACAACTTCGGAAGCGACAGCACGCTTCGCCCGGCTTGATCATTCACCGGTCTTAGACGATCCAGAAGGCTGGGCGGAAGCGACGCTCTCACTCGATGCGTTGGGTTTGCAGCCAAGTACAAACGAAGACTACCAGATTGAACAATCAGCTTCGATGCCGATACGCGCCGCCAAGATCAGCCGGCTGCAAAGCGAACGATTCATTCGTCAACTGCAACTCGACAGTCGGTCGAACCTCATGCAAGCTCCCAAGGTCACGATGTTCAACGGCCAATGTGCCGTCATCAGCGATGTGTCCCAACGACCATTCGTCACCGATGTGTGGGAGATTGCTGGTGACAAAGCGACGGCGATGCAGCCAAAGATTTCTGTCTTTGAGGACGGTTGGAAATTTTTGTTGAAAACGACCGTTTCGCCGGATGAGGAAGTGAAGTTGCAGATGGTTTTAACTCAAGCGAGTGTTGAAGGAGTCAAGCTCGCGAGCCTACCGAATTCGCGTAGTAATGATCCGAACCAACGAGTGACTATCCAAGTGCCAACGGTTAAGTCGGATTCAATCGCCGTGGAAAGCATGCTGAAAAAGTCGGAAGCGTTGCTAGTGTTCTCGCCCAAACCGTATTCGAGTGAGTCTGATGAGGACGATACCAACAGCGACTCCGGCACTGGTCAAGTATTCATGATCCGTACGCAACTTATCTCAGATCACGAATTCCTGAAGGGCTTCGTCTCCGAGCAAGATAATGATTGATAGGGACGATTTCTTCATTTGCATTTTAGGCGATGCACATCATATAGAAACCCAGCGAGCCTACGGCAGAGTTCAGCATGACAAGCAGTAGGTACGCGATCGTTCGTTTCGGACCCAGGCGAATCATCCAGATGCCGATCAGAAGCTCGACTGCGGTCAGTAGAAACGCCAGCCATTGTGATTCTTGGAAGTGTTGGCCGAACAGTTGACTTAGGAACGCCGCCGGAAGAAAGGCTGGCATTCCGGCGATCATAACTGCCAGTGTTGGCAGTAGGCGGTCGAGTTCGTCGTACCCGACGACCCAGGCGTATGGCAGGATCAAACACGCGATCAGTGCCGATGCGGCCATGCAATGCGGTGGGTTTCTTACGCAGAACCAAATTAAGTATGCGTACGCTCCGACGCACGCTATCCCACTCAACACGAGTGGGAACTTTGCAAACAGCGGAATCGCCACTGCAACACCGGCGGTGATCATCAGCAATGAGCGAACGGAGAATCGCATTGTCTTTGGTGGGGCGTCTATTGGCGTTTTGGTCCCGATGGGCAACCAAGGCAGAGCAACGCAAAAGACTGCGGAAGCAATCGCCGACCACAGCGGAACCTTCCACAGCAGCGGCGACGGGCGGCTTTGGTCGGAGTCGGTCCAGGCATAGAACCCTGGAAGAAACCAGCCGACGAGCAAGCTCACCGCGCTGAAAAGCGGGAAGATCGGAACTCGCGATGCCAGTTTGGAAATTTCCATACTTCTTCGAGAGCCCGTTTCGGCTCTGCCACTGCGCCTTTTCAAAAAACAACAAAATTCCGAACGACTCACGCCATGTGCCAAAGACTCACGTCATGAGTCGCCGTGACTCCAGCTGAGAGATTCGCCTTCGAGCTGATCCCGCTGGCCCGTGTTTCTCTGTGAACGATCGTCCGTTTGCAGCACGGTATTCGCTGGCCGGAGTCGTCGAACGAACCTCCAGCCGGAGGATATTCGTTTGAAAACTCAGGAAGTCTCAAAAGTCAGCGACATCGACTGGAAGTACATCCAGGCCAATATCCGCTGTCAAGCATGGCGTGGCTACAAGGCCGGTGCGTACGCTCGGCAAGAACTCCGCGACATCGAACAATCGTTGTGGACGATGGTCGAGCGGTATCTCGAAGATTTTACGCCCGAGCGTGCGACGTTCAAAACGTACATCGACATGATCGTCTCGCGGGCACTCGCCAGGATCCTTGATTCTCGCAAAACCGCGTTTCGCACTCCGCCCGGCGGACCTGTCGTTTCACTCACAACGATGGTCGACGATCCCGACGGTGGCCCGCCGGTTGAATTGGCTTCGGCACTTTCGCTGGAAGATCGCGACCGCGCCATCGGCAGAGAGACTCGCAGTGAAGAAGCGGTCTTCGAGGAAGTCGAAGCGTTTCGCGTTGTCTTCGCTGAGTTGCCCGAACATCAGCGGGAGCTCTGTCAGCAAGTGATGGAACACGGACGCATTGCAACGCAAAAGCAGTCCGGCATGACGCGACGCGCCTTCCACTCGATGTTGCAGGACATCCAGCAGCGGTTCATCGACGCTGGCATCACACCGCCGCGCGACAAACGCTGGAAATAACGGCGTTCTGAAAGTCGCTCTGCATTTTCTGGTCATACCCCCGCCTCGTTCGCCTAAGTAACCCAGGAGGGGACGTGTCTTTCAAACACCAATCAACACCACCAAACGAGAACTCATGAAACAACTCGATATCGAACGCCGCGTCGCACTCTCGCTCGCCGTCGGCCGTTACTTGCGATCCGCCGAACGCTTCAACGATGCCTCACGCGAATTCACCGGAGCCTGCAAATCGCTCCGCAATCAACTCGGCACCGATCAGCGTTTCGTCGTGCAGAGCGACTTCAAGCATTTTCTGGTGACCAGCGATCGCCACGGAAACTTCGATGTCGAGCAAATCCAGACCCTTTAACAACCAACCGTTTCAACCATCCACCAAGGAGTTACCAATCCAGTGACCAACCTACTCGAAACCATCCAATCGGGCCGGCAATCGAAGCCGCCTCGTGTCTTGCTCTACGGTGTCGAAGGCATCGGAAAGTCGACATTCGGCAGCGAAGCCCCCAAGCCGATCTTCATTCAAACCGAAGACGGTCTCGACGAAATCGAATGCGATCGCTTTCCGCTGGCGACGAAGTTCGATGACGTCGTCGCAGCCCTGAAAACACTCGTCAATGAGAAGCACGATTACGAATCTGTCGTGATCGACTCGCTCGATTGGCTGGAACGTCTCGTCTGGGACAAACTCTGTCAGCAGTACGCCGTCGAGTCGATCGAGAAGGTCGATGGCGGGTACGCTCGTGGTTACATGCACGCCCTCTCCCTGTGGCGTGAAGTGCTCGACCTGCTCAACGTGCTGCGTTCTCGCGGCATGGTGATCGTTCTGATTGCCCATTCCAAGGTCGAACGGTTCGAGGATCCTGAATCCTCACCTTACGACCGCTACTCGCCGCGACTTCACAAGCACGCCGCTGCCCTCGTGAAGGAATGGTGCGACGCCGTGCTGTTCGCGACGCGTAAGATGCGAACGCAGAGCGAGGACGGCGGCTTCAACCGCAAACGTACGATTGCTCACGCCATTGGCAAAGACGGTGGCGAACGCGTTGTGCGTGCCTACCTGCACTTGAGTATCACTTGGCCCACGGTTGCAATCTGTCGTGCCAGCAATGCAGCCACTACAGCGACCATCATTTGCCCGGTGCTATGCCCACGATCGAGCAAGCCGATGCCGACTACCAGAAATGGTCGCATCGTCTAAGGCCGGCTCGGTTCGCGTTGCTCGGCGGCGAGCCGCTGTTGAATCCCACGATTTTGCAACACATCAAGATGGCTAGGCAGCATTGGGACAGCGACTTGATGCTCGTCACCAACGGATTCTTCCTGCATCGGTTTCCCGAGCTGCCGAAAGTACTCGTTGAAACGAACTGCCGTCTCGAAGTCAGTCAGCACGGCACGCACGACGATTATGTCAAACGCTTTCGCGAAATTAAACACCTCGTTTGGCGTTGGCGAGAGCAGTTCCCCGGCGTCCGCATCAAAATTCGACAGTCGCACCGCGGCTGGATGCGGCAATACAAGGTGGCCAATGGCAAACCGATGCCGTTCAACTCCAGGCCCAACGCCGCGTTCAAAGTCTGCATGCAGAAAATTTGCACGCAGCTCTATGAAGGCAAACTTTGGAAATGCCCCGCATTGGCCTATTTCGCCAAGCTCGAATTCAAACTGCGACTGCAAGATTTGCCACAGTGGCAACTCTTCCGCGACTACCAAGCGTGTTCAGAAAGCGCGACGGATGAAGAACTGCGAACCTTTATTGAGACCGAATCTATCCCGCAGTGCGGCTTGTGCCCCAGCAAACGCACCGCGTTCTCCCATCCCAATCCTCTGCAACGGAGTGCCCTGCAATGACGTATCCTTCCGACTATCCCGAAATGCCGCCCTATCCATTCGTCCCACCGTTTGATCCGCCCGGCAGCGAGTCGCCATACGATCCAGAGGAAGACGACGACGGCCCGATCATTCTCACACCGCCGCCGTTACCGCCTCCGCCAGTGTGGCCCGACGACTATCCGCCAGGCACGCCCGATCCCGGCCCACGCCCGCCATGGTGGCCGGACGACTACCCTTGGCCGCCGCCACCTGAAGAACCGGTCGTGATCGAGTCACCGCCACCGATTCACGTCTGGCCGCGACTACCGCCGGACCATCCCTATCACGTCCCGCCCGGCTACTCGGCTCCCGACAATTTACCACCAGGTCACCCCGGCGAAGCCTATCCGGGTATGCCCGACTATCCCGTCGTTCATCCCGGCGATTGGGGAGATGACTGGCCCAGCTATCCCGGCATCCTCGACGATTGAAATTCGTAGTCACGACAAACCTTCTTACACACAAGCCAGCATCATGCTGGCTTGTGTCGTTTGGCACCGCCGGTATTCGATTTGTCGGAGGGAATGTACAACTAGCACTTCGTAACAAAATGTTTCATTTCAACATGGAGACACGAAGTGGCCAAGAAGAAAGCAACCAAAGCAGCCGTGAAGAAAACGCCTGCCAAGAAGAAGGCGTCAACGCTCAACGACATCTACAATGAAGTCGCTCGGAAAGCAGATACAGACGGCGTGAAAATCAATGTCGCTGAGACCAAGCGAGTGCTGGCTTGCTTTTTCGACGTTCTCGAAGACTACAAACCGGCCGACGCGTTCGACTTCGTTGCCAAAGGTCTGAAGCGTGCAGGTACTCGGCGTCGCTAAGATGACGGCGAAGCAGGTTCTTTCGGCGCTTCGTGAGGTGGCTCGCGAGGATAAGGCTGCGTTTCTGCCTGGGTTCTTTCAGGCGGTGCCGGGTGGGTACGGCGAGGGCGATCGGTTTCTCGGTTGCGTGGTGCCGGACCAGCGGAAGGTGGCTCGGCAGTTTCGTGATTTGTCGCGGGATGAGCTTGTAAAACTGTTTGCTTCGCCGTGGCATGAGTGTCGGCTGACGGGAATGCTGATTCTGGTAGATCAGTATGAGCAGGCGGCGAAGCCGAAAAATCCTCATCGTGAATTTGAATGCCGCGAGATTGTGGACTTCTACTTGGCGAACCTCGATGCGGTGAACAATTGGGACATCGTTGACACTACCTCCCCAAAGATTCTCGGGGCTTGGTTGGTTGAAAACTACGATGAACGAAGCGTTCTCGATCGGCTAGCGGCGAGCGAGGTGTTGTGGGAGCGGCGCGTCGCTGTATTGGCTACTCTCTCGCTCATCAAGAATGACGAGTTCGAGGAAATCATCGAGCTTTCCGAGCGCCTGATGGACGACGGACACGACTTGATGAACAAGGCAATCGGATGGATGCTTCGCGAAATGGGCAAACGCGATCAGTCTCGATTGGAAAAGTTCTTGAAGAAGCATGCCAAGACGATGCCGCGAACGATGCTTCGTTACTCAATTGAAAAATTGTCCAGGGAAGACCGAACGAAATGGATGAACCAGTGATCCAGGAGCTTGTTGAGAAAGTCGAAGCCATCGTGCGCGAACGCATGGAGGGGCAGGCTGCGGGGCATGGCATGGATCATGTGGTTCGGGTGCTGGTGTCTGCGCGTGCGATTCAATCAGAAGTCGGCGGCGATTTGCAGATCATTGAATTGGCGGCTTTGCTGCACGACGTCGGCGATGCAAAGTTCCACGACGGCGTGGAGCGGAGCGCCGAGTTTGCTCGTGAGATTCTGAACGGCCTGGGTGCGGACGAAGATTTGATCGAGCATGTCGCTCACATCGTCGACAACATTTCATTTCGCAAAGGGGAATCGGCCAAACCGCTATCACTCGAAGGCAAGATCGTGCAAGACGCGGATCGCCTGGACGCACTGGGAGCGATCGGGATCGTGCGGACGATCGAGTACGGTGCTGCGTTTGACCAGCCGTTCCATTTGCCCGACGCCGGTGACGCGAAAACGGGCGTTGGGCATTTCCACGAAAAGCTGTTCAAACTGAAGTCGTTGATGAACACCGACGCGGGACGACGGATGGCTGAAGATCGAGAAGCATTCATGCGAACTTTTTTGAATCAGTTTCTGCTTGAGTGCGGAGAGGCATCCTGACACCGCGTCAGTGACGCTTCTTGCTCTTCCACGTGCCGCCGTATTGGTAGTGCGAGTTGCCCGGTTTGACTTTTTCGAGGCACGCAGGGCAGACGAATATCCACCGGCCGTCTTCGTCGATGCGAACGCGGTAGAGAACGTCGCAGGTTTCTTCGCAGCGGGTGCACGGCTTGGTGCGGACGCGTTTGATCTTCGCCATCGTGCTAGCCACGCTGCGATCTGGCGCGGAAACGACGTGGCTCGTCGCGTGCGTCGGTTTCGGCGAATCTGGCTTCGTGCTTGGTTGTGCGACCTTGCGTTCGCTTTCGCCACATTTTGAAAGAGTTCGCGGTCATCTCAGATCGCATCAGCTTGATGACGTCTCCGGGTGAAAGGCCGAACTGGGTACGGATCGCGTCGAAGCTCGTACGGTCCTCCCAAGCCATCATGATGATCCGGTCGATCTCGGCTCGCGTAAGTTCGTTGTCTTGGGAATCGGTCATCGAAAGAATGAAGGACGTGGGCTGAAGGATGAATTCGATTCTGCATTGTATTGACCCGGCGAATCATTCATTCAGCCCTCATCCTTCAGCCGGTTCGCTCAGCAGTCGACCTTCGAGAACCGTCACTGCCGTGCCCGTTAGGTGCACGCGATCGCCGGCGACCTCGCAGTTCACCGTGCCGCCGCGAGATGAGGCTTGGTAGCCAACCAACGACGTCTTCCCAAGTCGAGCCGCCCAGTACGGTGCCAAGCAGCAGTGGGCCGAACCGGTGACGGGGTCTTCATTGATCCCGCATTGAGGCGAGAAGAAACGCGAAACGAAGTCGATGCCACTCGCTCCGCCAGCGGTCGACACCATCACCCCGCGTGTTTCGATGTCTGCAATCGCGTTGAAATTCGGCCGAAGCGATTCGACGATGCTCGCATCTTCGACAATCACCAGCAGGTCGTACTTGCTTTGCAAAACGGTCGCTTTGCGTATTCCCAACGCGTTGCGCAGTTGCTCGGCAACTGTCGGATCGACATTGTCGCTGGGCGGAGTCGCTGGAAAGTTGAGTGTGATCCGCGAATCGGACGGTGTGCAGACCAGTTCGCCGCTTCGCGTTTGAAAACGAATCTGCTGACCAGCTTCGACACATGCTTGTTCGATTAGCGTGTGTGCCGCGGCGAGGGTCGCGTGACCGCACAAGTCGACTTCGGTAGCGGGCGTGAACCAGCGAAGGTGGAAACTGCCTGCGTCATCGGTCGGCACCACGAACGCGGTTTCCGATAAGTTCATTTCCATGGCGACGTTTTGCATCCACTCATCGCTCGGATAGCGTTCCAAAATGCAAACGGCAGCCGGGTTGCCGGTGAAGGGCCGATCGGCAAACGCGTCGACTTGCCAGATGGGGATGCCGTCGGAAGAGTTCATTCAAGTCTCGATTCGGATTTCGGTTTTGACGTAATTGGCGATGAAGCATTCGGCGTGTGCTTCAAACTACATGTGACTGAGTTGATCGCTTGCTGGTTCACTGTGGGGATTATTCAAACTGTGTGCGTTGACTAGAATCACCGTTAAACAGTTTATTGCCTGCGGTTTTTATGCACCATGAGTGACTATCCCTACAACTTCGACGTCAAGATCACTGAGACGTTGGTCTACTTGCCGAAGCACATTGTTTCGCAGTTGGACTTCGGCAAATCGAAGCGTCTGCGGATCGACGGCGAAATCAACGGCATTCGCATCGAATGCGGCTTGATGCCCGACAAGGGCAAGTGTTGCTTCATGGTGTCGAAGAAACTGCAAAAGCTGTGTGGTATCTCGCCCGGCGATACGGCACGTGTCAGCTTTGACATCGCTGATTCCGAAGCGGTTGTCGTGCCGAAGGAACTGCAGTTTGCTCTCGAAGCGAACGATGCTGCGATGTCGGCCTGGGAGAAGTGGACCGCTGGCAAACGCCGTGCTCAATGCCATCGCGTCTCGTCGGCGAAGAGGGTGGAGACTCGTGAGCGTCGTGCGGAAGAAGTGATTGCTTTGTGTTTAGCCGAACTGGGAATGCAAACCGGCGTGACGCCATGGCAGGCGTTTGAACGATGTCGATGCGAAGGTCGTCAAGCGTTTCTGTAAAGCCGCTATCAAACTCTAGCCGGGCCAATTTCTCCCATGCCATACATCAACGTTCAAATCACCAAAGGTGCGACTCGCGACCAGAAATCGCGATTGGTTCGCCGCATGACCGACGCTTTGGTCGAAGAACTCGGCAAGAAACCTGAACACATTCATATCGTCATCCAGGAAGTGGACGACGAAAATTGGGGATATGCCGGAATGCTGACTGACGAGTGGAAACGGAAACAGCAATCGCAGCAGTGATTGAGCTGGCGATTCGCGGATAACGGGAGGCGGCGCTTGTTATCCGACTACAGTTCGACAAACCTTCGTCCCCGCAAACCGAGCCAAAACCATGCCCCCATTCCTCCGCCTCTGTTGCTTTGGCGCGATCGTCGCAGCGCTATCCACCTCCGTTCATGCCCAAACCATGACTAGCCTGTTCGATTTCAGTCAGTCCAGTGACACGGATAAATGGCAGATCGTCAACGACGGTGTCATGGGCGGTCGATCGAGTAGCCAAGCCTCGATCGTGAGCGTGGACGCTGGCGGCGAATCGAAAGGTGAAACCAGTGTGATGCGGTTCACCGGCAATCTGTCGCTTGAGAACAACGGCGGGTTTGCTTCGGTGCGGTCCCGACCCAACGGCTCACTCGGCCTCGATCCCGGCGAGACAATCGTCTTGCGAGTCAAAGGTGACGGACGACGCTACACATTCAATCTCTACACACCCGATCGCCGCACCGCGTTCTCGTACCAACTGGATTTCGACACGAAAGCAGGTCAGTGGACCGAAGTCAAAC
This sequence comes from Rubripirellula tenax, assembly GCF_007860125.1. Lineage (NCBI taxonomy): Bacteria > Pseudomonadati > Planctomycetota > Planctomycetia > Pirellulales > Pirellulaceae > Rubripirellula > Rubripirellula tenax. Next base: position 835,077 of record NZ_SJPW01000004.1, on the reverse strand, counting down.
TCCCCGTCGATAAGTTCGTCGCTCATTCCTACGGCCGACCCATGCCCAACATGAAGCTGACGCCCAGCCAAGTTCATTCCGTCGGCATCTTGCTCGGTGACAAGAAGCCAGGGCCGTTCGAGATATTGGTTGACTCGATCAACATCGAGTAGCGGCTCACCGAGCTCGTTTTGCGACGTTCTCCCGCACGCGATTCCATGCTGGCTTGGGCTTGCCGTCGTGCGTTTGCAGACCAAGCGTGCCGAGGTACTCGGCGAATGCCGGTAATTCGACGCCATAGTATCTCGTCATCGCGCTCACCTTGGCCTTAGACATGTCGCATATCCAGACGAAATTGATTACGGGAAACGCTTCGACGTGTTTGTCCCAGGCAACGAATATCACGTCGATAAACTCTGCTTGCTGATCCAGCGAACTACCGCAAGCGGCGCCGCTCGGATAGCCGGCTTCGAGCAGATGAATGGGCTTTCCCGACGCAACCTCAATCATCTTGACGAAGTCGGCTTCGATGCTCGATGGCGGTCGTACTTGGAAAGTTTCGTCCAATGGGTAGTACGTCAACATGCAAGCGTCTGCGGAAGACTCAAGCTTGTCAAATTCCGACGCGAGTTTGCCGGTTCGTCCTCCGAAGGTAACTTTTACTCCGACAGGGATGTTCGGATGCTTGGTGTGAATGTGGCGGGCGACGGCATCGAAGAATGCTTTGTAGCCAGCAAGCTCATCAGGATGCTGAGCGAACCAGCCGTCGACTTCATTACCAACCGCGATGGCTTGGATGCTGGCATCCGGAAGCTGTGCCAGCGTCCAATCGACCCAATCGCAGAACGCTTTGATTCGCTCGTCCGATTCCCACGTTGATTCTCGCAAGTGCTTTGGAACTCGCAGCGCGTTCGTGTCGATCGGATTGAGCGACAGCACGATCGCGGTGTCGAGCGCCGGATAGACTTGATTTGCGATCGTAGCAAACTCACTCGCGTAAGTTCCGGGTGCAGTCTCGATCTCGTCCCACTGCTGCGGCAATTCGATGAACTGAATACCGGCATGCTTGGCTTCGCGGTTACTCTGCACTTCGTGCGATAGCATTGGACTACACCAAGTCTTTCGATTGGATGGAGGCACCGTGCGTTGTACCCCTCGTAAAAATCGAAGACTTGCTTGCGAAATGCGGATTGGATAGTGGATCAGCGAGTCAGTTTATAGAGCATTGCACTTTCGGGAAGGAAAGCGTTGACCTGTACGATTGCCCGCTCGTGAAAATCGGGAAAGACAATGTCTGCCTATCCATTTTCTCTGCTTGCGCGCACGATGCCGTCCGCTTGGTGCTTTCTCAATGCGGTCGATTCGGTCACCAGTTTGACGAAAAAGGTGCGTGTCTCGAAGTGAAAGTTCGTGAAGTCTTCGAGAAAAATGGAATCCAGGCGGTTGAGCTAAAGCGGCGTATTGACGGCCACGATTTGCAAATCGACTGTCTTTTCGTTTGGGAAAATATCCTGTTTATCGTTGAGTGCAAGAATTATGCGTTGCCCAGTGAAACCGTGCAAAGCAAACACACGTTCTGGATCAATCAGAAGGAAGCCGCGGCGCAATTGGTCAGACAGGTTGCAATCCTTGAACAAAACCCACAACTCGTGCGCGAAGAACTTCATCGCGACGTTCAGTGGGAACGCGTTGTGCCTGTTGTTTTAAACGGAATGCCATTTTCCCTGCCGGGACTTCATTGGGGCGTCTATTTTTATGATCTCGTTTCTCTTTGGAAGTTCTTCGCCTCTGGACAGATACGTTGCGTCAACGAAGCACGGCCAAGCGTTGCTGACGTACCTCACAAAGGAGAGGATACAAGGCTGTGGGCGGGGGAATCTCCTTCGGAAAAAGACTTCTTCGCCAGTGTCGAGAACAACAAGTTCTACGAATTGACGGCCGGAGAGTTTGTTCCGAGCCCGCTACCATTTCGCGTATCTGAAAGGCTCATGGTGCTGACAAGTATTGTTGGTCGAAGCGAAATGGTTCTGGACGAAATGGTTCGGTCAATGCTGGGAGACGACCGCTAATTCTGTTGTAAACATCTGTCCCTTGCGGCCGACTCGTTCACGAATGCGACTGAGTACGTCCATTTGCTCATAGCGAGCTAACAGCCCGGGATAGATCATCAACACGGGCTTTTCCGAGGACAGAATCGTTTGCTCGACTTGTGGCATCGCGACACGGATCAGCTTCATTAGCCGGCTCCAGTCTTCGCTGTGATGGGCGGCAGCATCGGGATGATGGTGATTGGGACGACCCACGCCTGGTCCCACTGCTCGCCGCCATGGACCAACAAATTCCCTGGGTCAAGCAATGGCACAACGACACCGACAACGAATACGGCTACGCCCTAGGCGACTACTTTGAAGAATTCATCGCCACCGAAGCCCGCAACCTAAGCCTCACCCCCGAAGACATCCAAGCCTGGGAACCACCTCAGAAGCCGAAGAAGAAGCGGGCAGCAAAGAAGAAAAAATCCAAGGAGACGTAGAATGAGCCGCCAAAAATGACCTTTCCCTACTCTCCCCGAAGCACCTAAAACCTGCGATAATACACAGAAAACAATGAGCGACAGCGAACAAGTCAAAGAAAATGATTTTCCTATGAGCGATCAATCCCCAAAATTTCCAGAGCCTTCATTAAACGAGGTAATCTCCGGAAGCGCGATGCCACCCGAAATGTTGCGGGACTTCTTTGCGATATCTCGATTGGAGACTGCTGGACTTGCTCAAGTGGTGCAGTCGCTGGGCAATCTCGATGGCCTCGGAAATCAATCAGCTCTGGAACACCTGATTCTGAAAGCGCTCGGTGCCGACACTAACAAAGACGTAGCGAAGTCCATTCGTCGGACGATCAACAGCTTGCGATCTAGCAACCTCCCCAAGGTGCTGGACTCTTTGGACAAGTGGGTGGACAGTGACCGAAAGGAACGAGAGCAGTTCTTTTCACCTGAGAACCTCACTCGACTGCGAGAGAATCTGAATGTCCTAATCACGGAGAACAGCTACGGGAAACTTATTCGCAAAGCCGAGCGATTGCTGCGAGATGTCGGTAACGAATTTCGTGACGTGAAATTTGTTTGCGATTTACGGCCTGTCTTCGATGATTCAAAAGAGCATGTAGATGCGTTTGTTATCTTGACGCACTTAAGGATCCACTATGTAACGCAAGGTGGCGACAATAGTGCATTCGAGCTAGCGTTGACAGAAGATGAACTCACACGCTTACGTGATGATATTGGCACGGCTTTAGAGAAAGTCAGCGTTCTCAAATCGATAAAGAAAAACCTGGTCGTTCCAAACCCTAATCAGGAGGAGACATGATGTCAGACACGATCAAGCAACTCAACGAATACCTTTTGACGCAATTGTCACATTGGAGTGACGATGACGAACACGTTGAGCTTGAGAATCACCGCATTGAAGAAGTCATGCCTGGCGTTTTGCAATACAACTTATTGGAAAAGCGTAGCGGGAAATGGCGAAGAGGATTCGGCATCGATTGCCCTGAAGATCGAGTCGACGAGATAAGTGAGAGATTACGTTCTCAGGGCCAGGTTAGATGGGTGGAGCCACGAAGCTCGAATCTGTTGTTGCCCGAGACAGCAACACCTTCCTCAAAAACTGTCTTTGTCCCAAGAACGTCTCCATCGGAAGAGCTTGATAGAACAGCAAAGGTCGATTCATGGATTCATGATTCCCTTGAGATTCTTGAAAAGCTCGAAGATTTATCAGCAACTGAGAAAGATCAATTTGCCGCAGTCCTTTTTGCAGAAACGAAATCGTTTGAGAATGCGGAACGAGATCGGTTGTTGCGAGTGTTGCACGCCTTCATCGATCGAAATCGACTTACGGAGGACGCAGACCGAATGGTTTACGTTTGCTCTGCGATTCGCAAATACGCGATGAACATGGGGCAAGATCAGTTTGAGGCCTACTGCGATTGGCTGCTGCCTACCGAAACAACTCCGGTTCACCACGAAGTTGAAATGGAGTTTGTAAAGGCGCTGAGTTATCGTCTGCAATTCGTGGAATTGAATCCGACGCAAGACTTTCCGAATGCACTCGAAATAGTAAGCGATCTCGCGTTCGGGTATCTACGCAGATCGCTGATTCTTCAAAAGAGCTACGCAAATACTGCCATGCTTGCACTCATTTGTGTCGCCGTCTTGGAATCGCTTTCAACATCACCAGCGTCATTAACCAGTGAGCTCTTAGAAAAGGTTGACTCACTTAAGATTAGCTGGTTCAAGGAGATGGTTGAAGACAATCTTGAAGAGGCGGTGGTTTTTGTAGAGCAAAATAGTCCAGCGGTCTACGAGAATCTAAAAGTTGCTTTGGCCGAGAATTGATCGAGCGTTATGGCGACTTTCCGCACGGTAAGAAATAAGGCAGCCGAAGTCTGTCCGCTGGACGTCCTCGGCCTCGAACTTCGAGGCTTTCTTGTTCATTCAATGCTATGTGATGAATCGGAACCGAGGACAGATGTATCTGATCGAACCGATTTGGCTGTCACGCACATGTGTCCGCCAATCGTATCCGGCAGGTTCCGTTGCGATGTAGTTTCACATCTCCCGATTACGGAGCGCGAGCGTCGAAAGATACAGAGATTTGTTGATCGCTTCCGAAAGGAGATGGAAGCGAATGCGAAACAGCAGGAAATGCTGCCCTCGGAACCACGCTATCTGATCCACCCAGAGCGATTGCAACCCCGTGCTGATAATCCTTTGTGGTCGTTTAGCTGTGTTGGATTCGTCGTTTCTGCCTATCGGAATGGCGGCATCACTATCTTGGCAAACCAACGTCCACTCAAGACTCTTGCAGACTTGAAGCTGCTGTACCCAGATCGGGCCGCGGATTTGGATGATCCATTGAAACGTGCAGAGTTTCTTCCTGAAGGAGGCGAAAGTTGGCCCGTAGCCCTGGTTGGTTACCTATTCAATGCCTTCCATCGAGATGATGCAGAAGTTCGTTCGATACCGTTCCAGGCCCAAGTCGGAGACGAGTATTTTCCAAGCCGTCGACAAATGACCAACGACAAATGACAACCTACATCAAAGATTTGATCCATATTCCGGAATCCGTCGACAAAGGACAGTTTGTCCTGAAGTTGACCGATGGGGTTAACGTTGAACAATATCTTTAAGTCTACAGAGGCTTGGGATGAAGAGCAGATCACGAAACGGGGCAAGTCGCTCGCAAGTCAAGTGAGCAAACTCTGGCCCAGACCCGATAGCGGCGTCAAATACGAGCCGCCAGGAAAGGCCGCTGGCGCCGGAAACAAGGCTAGAGAACGAAGGACGAACTACTGGGCAGCCTTCAATGAGGTACTTGAATCGAGCGGGGTAAGCTTAAGGCCGGTTCGAAAGATTGAGGGACGCATCTGCGAGTTCTATCCGCCGATGGCCGACGTCAATTTGGCTGGATGCCGGTCAGCAACGCACGGTAAACGTACAGCAAGGGCTTCACCCTTGGCGGTGACTCTTTGCCGAACAGTTTCCACTGGGTTGCGGCGAAGCCAAGGTAGTGATGGGCGTGGTGCTTGGTGACGCAGTCGGCCGCGATCGACTTCAGTTCGTCGAACTCCTTGGTCGCGAACACGACCAGCGGCGAAAATATCTGTTCGAGCACGTAGCCGTTGCGACGCAGCATCAGAGCGAAGAATTTGGATGCGTCGTGTGTGACCAAGTCGATTTCTAACCCATCGTAGATGCCTTCCTTTTCGACCGTTTGATCACCTTCATCGAGGCCCACAATCAGCGATGCTCGAATCGCTGCTGCGGCCTCTGCCGCCTGGTAGGGGCCGATCGCAAGTTGGCCGGCGATCTCGTCAGCGTTGACGAATCGCAAACCACATTCGGACAGATGTGACTCGAAAAACGTTGACTTGCCGGCACCGTTGGAACCGGCCAAAGCGACCACGATTGGACGCGAGTCGAGGAAGTCGAAACCCAGCATCAACCAGCGGCCGGTTCAAAGACTCGATTCACAAATCGGCCAATCGTCTCGGTGCCGTCCTCGTCAATCTTGCGGAGCAAACCGGGGCGATCCTTCACCGGCTCGTAGTGCGGGAACGGTCGCGACTTCAAATAGTCACTCACACGTTGCCGGCCGGCCGGCGAATTTACCGCCGCCATCACTTCGGATAACGACCGAACCGAACCGGCTTGCCGAAGCGCCATCGCTCGATCCCCGCGTAGCAACGGTTCGAGCGACTTGCCGATCGCCGCCCAAAACTCAATTTGGCCAGCAATGCTGCGCTGCGAAAGCTCGGCCGTCGCGCGAGCGTCACAAACAAGTTCGTCGGATAATTTGACCGGTTGGCCCATGGTTTTTCTCCTGATCATTACACGGTAGCATAACGCTACCTGCGACTCAAGCATCGTGTTTTGCCGCGACCGACATCGACGAAGTCGCCAAGCTGATCAACCTCACTGACGACCACGTCATGGGACCCATGGTCGCCATCGGCAAAGGCACCAAAGAAGCTTGGCCGAAGCCTGGGCAACTGACGCTCGGTAAAGTCACCGTCAACAATTGATTTTGGCGGGTTCAAATCGTGACCTAGAGTTCATCGACCTGCGGTCGTTGCCGCGGAAGGTGTGCGCCGATCGTCATGTTATCGAATTCATTATGCGTAAATTTCGCAACATCGTTCTAATTCTCACAGGCGTTACGGCCGCGGTGGCCCTCTGTTGCCCGATGCTGGTCGTGTTTGGGTTCTTGGCACTCATCGTTCCAGGATTGGTGCTTATCACGGCTCCCACCGTGTTTGTCTATCTTGCGACGATGCTCGGTATTCAGCGAATGTTAAGGTGCCAAGCAGCAGTGTGCCGAACCGGTGACGGGGTCTTCGTTGATCCCACATTGAGGCGAGAAGAATCGGGAAACGAAGTCGATACCGCTTGCTACGGCGGCGGCCGACACCATCACTCCGCGAGTGCGTTGAAGTTGGGGCGAATTGATTTGACGGTGCTTGCGTCTTCGACAATGACGAGCAGGTCGTACTTGCTTTGCAGGACGGTCGCTTCGCTGATGCCTAACGCGCCGCGTGCTTGCTCGGCGACTGCCGGATCGACATCGTCCCTGGGTGGAGTCGCTGGAAAGTTGAGTGTGATCCGTGAATCGGACTGCGTGCAGGTCAGTTCGCCGCTTCGCGTTTGAAAACGAATCGACTGGCCTGGATCAACATGCGATTGTTCGATCAACGTGTGCGCCGCGGCCAGAGTTGCGTGACCGCACAAGTCGACTTCGGTGGCGGGCGTGAACCAGCGAAGGTGGAAACTGCCTGCGTCATCGGTCGGCACCACGAACGCGGTTTCCGATAGGTTCATCTCCGCTGCGACTTTCTGCATCCAATCGTCACTCGGATAGCGTTCCAAAATGCAAACGGCAGCCGGGTTGCCGGTGAAGGGCCGATCGGCGAACGCGTCGACCTGCCAAATGGGGATGCCGTCGGAAGAGCTCATTCAAGTCTCGATTCGGATTTCGGTTCTGACGGAATTCGCGATGAAGCACTCGGCGTGTGCCCGCTCATGTAGTTGAGCCATTTCGGCAGCCGAGGGTTCGCGTTGGCCAGACCATGTGACCTTCGGACGCAATCTAACGTTGCCAATCCATTGCTTGCCAGCTTCGTTCGTTTGCATCTCGCCAACCGCTTCGTCGCGGTACGCTACCACTTCAAAACCCGCTTTCGCAGCGATGGACAAGAACCACAGCATGTGGCAACTCGACAACGATGCGACAAACGCTTCTTCAGGATCGACGGCACTCGCATCAGACATCGGCACTGGAACGATGTCGGGTGAAGAGGATGCTTCGATCACCTTTCCGCCATCGAACGTCCATGTGTGAACACGGCTGTAGCGGTTGGAGCGAAGTTTTTCTCCTGAGTTTTGCCAGTGGACGGTGGCGTGAATCATGAGGCCGGCTCGTTAGGGACGAGAAACCCCAGGTGATGGCCGGCGTGCATCCACATGAACTGCTGCCAATCCTCGACCTTCAGTTCGTTCAGGAACGGGTAGTCCTCGATTGGGCCAGCAAACGCTTTGGCTCGTTCGATTGTCGCGATGCAATCGTCGATGATCGCGTCGTCGTCGGAGCCTGGTTCTGACTTGGGCTTTAAACGATCCAACGTCGGTCCGCTCGACATCTTCCGCGTTTTCAACATGCGATTGAAAATCCACTTGATGATCGTGGCTCGCAGAATCCACGGAAGTCGAAACCCAAAACCGTCCATGCCGCCGGTCATCGTTGCAATCAAATGCTCGCAAACTTGGGTGAGGTTCCAGTTCTTAGTTTTCGTATAGCCGCTGGATCGAAGGTTTTGAATCTCCGCGATCACTTCATCACCGGTGTGAAAGTCGAGTGTTCGTTTTTGCGTGGCTGCCATGGTCGTTCTCTTGTGAGCGTTCCGGCGAATACTGGCCGTCTTCGTCGACGACGACCGGGCCGGTAAGATGAGAAGATCATTTTACGAACACTGCAGCAGACGCACCATGAGTGACTATCCCTACAACTTCGACGCCAAGATCGTCATCTACGAATTTGGCAAAATGAAAAGCTCGGTCGTGTACGTTCCCGAAACGATCACGTCGCAATTGACGTTTGGAAAGTCAAAGCGTTTGCGGATCGACGGTGAGATCGCTGGCATTCGCATCGAGGCCGCGCTGCTACCAACGCGTGGCAAGTGGTGCTTGATGGTGTCGAAGAAGTTTCAAAAGTTGATCGGCGTGACAGTGGGCGACACCGTGTCGATCGCTTTCGAGGTAGCTGACCAGGACGCGATCACGGTGCCAACGGAACTGCAATACGCGCTAGAGGCCAACGATGCGGCTCGCGAAGTGTGGGACAGTTGGACGGCCGGCAAGCGTCGCAGCTTCTGCTACCGAGTCGGCAACGCGAAGATGGTTGAGACACGTGAGCGTCGCGTCGAAGAAGTCATCGACACCTTGATGGAGCACGCCGAGTGAACGAGTCAGGCATCATCACTTGGCAAGAGTTTGAAAACGTGGACATGCGAGCGGGCACGATCACGTCAGTGGACGATTTCCCGGAGGCTCGTAAGCCGGCGTACAAGGTCACCGTCGACTTTGGTCCCGAGACTGGTATCAAGCGAACGAGCGCCCAAATCACCGCGAACTACGGCAAAGCCGAACTCGTTGGCCTGCAAGTGATCGGCGTAGTGAACTTTCCGCCCAAGCAGATCGGTCCGATCATGTCCGAGTTCCTGATCGTGGGATTTTATCGCGACGACGGATCAGTCATCTTGGCGGTGCCTGACGAAACAGTCCCCAACGGTGCGAAGCTGGCTTAGCAGGCGATCTATTTTTCTCGACGAGCCGCGTCGATTTGCTTTGGCGTCGGCTCTTTTCCGCCTCGTGACTTCGACATGAATTTCATCACGCGATCGTGAAGTTTGTCTTCGTCAACACCAGCCAAGCGATCGCCCATCATCGCCAGCGTCTCGGACTGCCCAATTGTCGCAGCAAGTGTCGCGTTAAAGTAGCTAGTGTCTGTCCGGAAATCACTCCGAGTGCGATTTCCTCGGGGTGAGCTTACGAGTTTCAGTCGCGAAGATTCGGATTCCGAGTAGCGGGCGAAGTGATTTCCGGCTTCTCTACATGTTTTGCGAGCGAAGCCAGCGACTTGGGCAGCGTTTGGGATCGAGCCCTTCGCGGTGCATGACATTCGCTGGCGACCTTAACAATAGTAAAACTTAGCTCTGGTCGATGAAGCCGGAGTTTCCGGTGTCGGCCACCGGTGCGAGTCGCGTTTGTTAGCCGACTACCTCCGTGAAGCCGGAATCTTACCCCCGTCCCATTTTTTGCACAATTTTCGGCACTTAATTGGGACGGTAAATTGAATCCCCGTGTCGACGAAGTCGCCAGGCACTGGACGTTCGTTATCCGATCTCGGGGATGGTTCGGTTAGTGTCGCCATGTAACACGACTCGATGAACCAAATCCATCGAGTCCGAATGCCGCGATAGCAAAAAGACCGAAGACTGGCCTGGACGTGGCTCTTGGCGATCGTCTATTCACTGATAGGTTTCCAACCAATTCTGGGGAGTACGGTCACAATGCGGCAGCAAGATATTGAGTCAACTGAATACTCAGGATTCTGTGATTACCGCGACGCGATTCTCGCTGCGTTGCCAGAAAGATCGAATGTTTTGAAGGAAAGCCTTTTGGTTTCTGAGGGCGAACTCGATGCTGCACTGGCGAGACTTCCAGAGGATCGAAGGCACACTTGGCAAAATCGCTTTGACACGGGGTATGCTTGCGTCGCAGATTTTCAGCGAACGCAACTAGCAGTAGCACTTCGTGGCAATCAGTTCCTGAATGTCAACCAAAGAGCCGCGTAGGCGTCAATCGTTGCGCAAGCTTTGGGCAGAGATCTCGGCGCTGTCACTGGGCATCGCATGTTGGCGTAGCCAAAGCAGCAATTCATCTGGCGGATTCTCATCTTCGTCAGTCACCAGGGCCACAAACCGGTCAAATTCAGACGGTACTAGCCGCAGTTCGAGCGACTCGAACGCCAACAGGCGACTAGCAATTTGCCACATGACGATTCCGCACATTGGAATGTCTCGTAGCTCTCTTCCAATCGCATGAAGGATCGTGCCAACTTCCTGATGAAGCAGACTCCGTTCCGACTGACTCGCGTTGGGCTTCAGCATGGCGGCTAAGTCAGACGCTTCCAAAATCGGTTGAATTCGGTTCGCGACGCGATCGGTTTGTTCCGACGTCAAGCCAAGTTCCATTTCTCCAAAGAGTTTGACCACTTGATCAAAAATGGCCGATTGCCTCGTTGTTGCTAAAGGGCGATCTGGATACGCGGACTGGCCGTGGAATTGAACTGCTGTTCCTTTCCAAGAACTGGACTGGACGTTCCCAATCAATATCTCCGAGGTCGGACGACCAGCGATTTCAAGGCGCACTTCTCTGCTCTTGCGATGAAACCCAAGCTTGCCCGATAGGTCCACGGCGACCCCGCCCCATGAGTATTTTTCAGATTGGTCGTAGCGGTGGTTTCGCCACAACGTCATTGTGCCGCTGATTTTGGTGCCATCTTCCAAGACAAAAAGACCGTCAACCAAGTCGATTTCCCCCTCTTCATGCGACCACGGTTCGGGCCACTTTGCCGTGGTTTGTTTCCACTGTTTTTCGAGATGTTTTTTGGCTCGTTTGAGTATGTTTCTTGCACCAATCGACAGTGCTGATGATTCGACAAACTGTTTGATTTGCGTTAACGTTGCGTCATCACCAAGTTTCGCGATCGCCCTCGCAAGCCGTAGTGCTTCGCCAACATCGAACGATTCACTTCGGCAAAGCGAAAAGAGCTTCTCAGTATAACTTTCCGTCCATTGTCTCTGTCGCCGACGAAGCAGTACGCCATCAAACGCGTCTCGAACGGCTGGTTCTCGGTGCCCTTGAAACTCCATTGAGCGGAGCACGTCATCCGAGAATAGACTTGTGGGGAGCCACTCCGTTGACTCGGCTGAACGCCGTTCCCACTCGCGATCTTTGCTGCCAGCCCACAACCGACAGGACGTAAAAAGTTGTTCGTGATCAATCCTTGACAGTACGCGGTACGCTGATCGACGAACCTGAAACGATGGGTCTTTAATGAAGGGGAGCATCCATCCTAGCGTGTCGCGAGGCCGCAACTGACGTAGAACTGTCTCTGCGGCTTCGCACAAAGCAGCCCTGCCTTCGACCCTCCAGTCCTGCCAGCTTGCGGAGCCAACAAAATCCAATAAAAGATTGGGCGACAGTTCCGCTAACACTGAAAATAAACCTGTGTCGGTCGAGTATGAAGTGTTGAGCGACAAAATTCTCGACGCCAAAGCAGTGATAACTTTCGCCGGATTGGTATCGCCGACTCGTCGCACTGGACGGATGAGTTGATAAAAAACATCCGCTCTTGCCTGAAGGAACACGGACGAGACTGCGGTGGCAAATCGCTGGAAATCCTGTTGGTAAAGAACACCGAGCAAGTAAGCCTGCCAACCCATCAGCGATTCCGGTTCGGCAACATTTAGCTGACCTTCCGTAAACGCCAACTGGATTCGATCCAACAGCACCCGCTCTGAGTTCTCGTCCAGCCAGTCCCTCATGATAAAGACCTCGAAGGCACGCCAACGGAGAGTCTCGTCCGTCGAATTCGTCAATGACCAGAGTTCCGTTTTGCTACTTTCAGAAACGTCGAACTTCGTTCTCGCAATCGCTTCGAGAACTTCGCCTCGGGTATGCGCTTCGATTTCTTCATCTTGAGCAAACCGAACCAAATCACTCAACTGGCTGCCGTGTACATACCCACTCCAGCAAAGCCGACAAAACACAGAGAGGGCGGTCTCACGATGGATCCTGTCACCACCATGTTGCGCGTTTTCCAGCAGGACTTCTGCAACGTCATCATCACCTTCTTCGATCCTCGCGATTGCCAATTCACTGAGCGCGTCAATAGTCGCCATTAGCACCCGGCCTTCATAAGTGAAGCCGAATTCCAACATCGCTTCAAATGCGTTGCGACTACGACAAGACTGAGTGAGTTCGATTAAGCCCAACTGCCGGGAGAAGTGCTCGCTATCCTCAGCTCTATCGTCAGCCGTGTCGTCGCTTTGGACTTCGACATTGACAGCAGGACGTTCGCTAACAAGGTCGAGAATCTCGCGAGGTAGTTCACTGATGCGACTACAAGCGAGCAGCTTAGCCACTTCCTGTGAAACGAAACCGCTAGACTCACCGGCTACCGCGTTCGCAATAAACGCCTGATCCGGTTGGAAGCCCAATTCCAGCAACGCCGCCATCGCTAAAGGTTTAAGTTCCGAGCTAGTCGTTGTGAACTGCCCACGGTGACCTGTGTCACGATCTGCGATTTTCTCCAACCACTCGGCTACCTCTTGGTTCTTGAATTTTCGCGACCCTCGCAGATGAGCGGGCTTTACAAACTCTTGCAACCGCGACAGGTAGATGTAGTTGAGGTGACCACGCTCCGCATTGTCTTGTTGCATTTCTGCGGCAAAGCTAACGAAATAGTCATTGACGACTTGCGCTGAGTTGCACCGGAAGCCGTACTCGCTGGATTGAGAGACTTCCTTTCCACGCTTGCTCAGCAACGCCCAAACTTCATCATGGGTTTTGGCGTCGTCGTCACATCGGTCGACTGCCCGCGTTACGACGCTGATAGCTAAACCTTGTCCCAAGCGTCGCTTACTTTCCTTTTGGCGAAATGAGTGCTTAAGGAAAAGCATGGCAATATCCATTCGCTTTGGGCCCACTATTTCCTGGATCGCCAACTCGGCTAATTCTACGAATTGCGCCTTCCCCATTTTGGATTGGACTCGATCGAGTATCAGATCACGCTCCGCTTCGTCGAGTCCAGTCGCGATCAGCGTTCTCGCTGCGATCGCCGCATGTTGGCCACTGCCGTTAGCCATCTTCCAAAGTAACGTTGCGACTGATGAATTTCGGTAACCAATCCGGGAGATGCACCAGAAAAAACAATCTTGAGGCTTGGTTCGCAGTTTCTCCTCTAAGACGGTCAACACTGACTCACGAACCAGACACATCTCGTCATAGGAGTATTGGTAAATCCATTGGCTGATGTTCTTTCGCAAATAGTCTTGGTCGATCGAAAACCGCAACGACATATCATCCGAATCCTTCTTTAACTCAACAAACGGTAGAACTAGCCGGTCGATCATCTCGCTGACGACTTCGGGATGAGTACGAGTCGCACTGGCCGCCGCAGAGCAAAGCGAGTTGGCATATTGGATGGCGTAACCACACCCGACAGCATCTCGTGCCTCGAAAACATCAAGAAAGAGTTGTCGAACTTCGTTCAATGTATTCGCGGATTCCAATCGTTGATCGAAAGGATGTTGCGCTTCCATCGCTTCGGGGCTTTGCTCAGCCATTGATACTCTCCCTTGCAAAATACTCGCACAGCCAAGGACGATTCCACCGCCACTTTCGATTGTTACCGCCTCTTTCATGCTCAATTAGACCGGCGGACACTGCTTCATCAAAGATCGGCATCTGGTGGGTCGGAGGACACTTGACGGCATCGCAGGGAGCAAGCCAGTCGTCATTCAAATCAGCTTCCCGAGATGGGTTGCCAGTAAGAAAGCGTTTAGCCGATTCCTTCATCGCAACTTGAGCCGCGTTGAGTGGTAGATCTCCAATGCGATCGGATACTTTTTGGAAGAACCAACGGACGTACGAAAGTGCAATCGCGTCTCGTGATTCGGCAGTGCCGTCCAAGAATGAGTGTTGCTCGGGAACGCTCATTAGGGTGAAGCATCGCCAAAATACGGGGTGGCGAATGATGTCAATTCGATCTAAATGAACCGGTTTTTCGGTTGAGGGAGCTACGCCGTGTGTCGTCTGTCGTGTGGAGAGGTGGTCCCTGATCCGGCGTCCGGCACGGGGACAACTTTTGAGTTCACCTGCGAGTCTGGACAGATCACCATTGGTAAACTGCGAGACCGAGAATGGGAATGGCTTTTCCGAAAATGGAAAACCGCCGACACCAAGATCGCTCAACTCACTCTCTCTACGACAGCTAACAACAACACTGAAAGTGGGCATTCCATCACGGATCGACTCTGTCGCCGCAAAAATCAGTTCGCATAGAAAATTGCGAGCCTTGATTGGCAACCCTTGCCGACCATGCCGTTCATCGACTCCGTCGATGTACAGTGTCAAAACTGGCCGCTGTGAATTGGCTTTCTCCAATCGCTTCATCGTCTCATCCCACGCAAGTTGATCCGGGTTCTCGTCCTGGTTGCGCCAGCTTCGTACCGCATCTTGCACGGAGGTTCGATTGAGTTGGTCGGCTTTGACAATCAGAACAAAACCAGGCGGAACACCCCTCGTTCTCAAATTTTCGATAGCCGAATCACAGACCGTCACGGTTTTGCCGCAGCCTCCTTCACCTTTGACAAGAATGAATGGGTGCAGCCCAGCCGCTTTCGCAATCTCTGACACAATGCCACGATGAAGTGTGGTTTCGGTTGCACCTTGCATCTTTTTGAAAAGGAGAACTCCTTTCTTCTGAATTTCGGCTGACCGATCGCAGGTTAAACTCAGGGGGTCTGTGCGGCAAACGAGAGCTTCAATCAGTTGCTGACGATTTAAGTCGCGCGTGGTGGAGGATGCAATTACGGTTAGCAGTCCGATCAGGTTGTTGATGCCAATCGCTAACTCGTGTTCCTTCATCCCGTGGCTGTTGGCCACTGACTCGATTTCGGATTTAACTTTGTTTAAGTCGCGTCGATCGTATTTCAAGCAATTAAATACAGGATGAAATCTGGTGAACGGAAGCGTTTTTTTGGTCTTGGCTTTGATTCCATCGTGCAAAAGATCTCTGAATTGGTGCCCTGTCATTTTCTTCGCAGAGTTTCCCTCGAACCACTTCTTCGCTGCTTCGCACAAAGGTCGATTCGTCGTCAAATAGCAGTCGATATCGGCTGGCGGCACTTTGGAAGCCAAAATGCTACGGCGGAAAGCAATCAAAATATCTCGGAGATCAGTCGGCTCAAGTTCTTTTCCGGTACTTGAGTACTTGTACTGAATCATCCGCAAGCGATGGTTGTTGGGATACGAGATGATTCCATCCTGGCCAAGTTTCTCCAAGGTAAAGACAGCGGACAATTCGTTTGGATCTGTATTCGCGAAATAAAGCTTCAGAGCATCATCCGCTGAAGCGAGCAACTGGAAAAAGAATCCAGCAATCGAATAGTGTCCAGATTCCTGCAATGCGTGTCGCCTCACGAGGTTAAGAAAACGAAAAAGTTGATGCAAAGATTCGTTGGCCTAGAAGACAATGGACTGTGCAAGTCACCTCCAGGCTTGGTCAGTTCGCTGCATTCTAGCGTTTCCGTTTGGTCGTGACATCTACGGCCCAACAACCATAGTGAATCTGGCTACGGCATCGTTTGGACGCTCCGGACAACGATAGTGTACGGGCAGCGAACTTAGAATTCGCCGAGGATTTCCTTAGCCAATTGCTTGCCACTCGCCTCGCGAAGTGCGTATGAATAAGCTAATTTCAGGATCTGCGATTTCCTGTAGGTCGTGGAGACCAATGCAAGTTTTGGCGACTAGTTTGTGCGCACCGGTGGCCGACTTCGGAGCGTCACCTTCGTCAGATGCGACGGCTAACCCAAAGTTAGGCGGAGAGCATCTAAGTTTCCATCTTGGTCACACTGTCGATTTTGTCCTGCATCGACTGCTCGCGATCCGTCCGGGTTCCGACTTTGATGCTCGTGGTGATTCGCGGAGCGCCCATTTCGTGAACACGTTCGTGGCAACGCTTCACCGCGGCAAAGACGTCATCCCATTCGCCCTCGATGTTCGTGCCGTAGGCGTGTAGCTGGTGTTTCAACCCAGCCTCTTGCAGCAACTTTTGGCATTCAGCGACGTACTTGCCCACCGAGACGCCAACACCCATCGGGACGACACACAGATCAACGATGACTTTCATTTCGGTACTTTCCGCTAGTTTTGGTTGGGTACGATTTGCTTCGCCCAAAGCCTAGACTTTCTCGAATGAAAAATGCAGTGGCTCATCTCCACCGCACGGTCTTGGCTCCGACTCGAGACCAGCGAACGTCGTCTGCGGTTTGCAGCTTTGGTTGTAGGTGATGCGATCCTGTTATCTGACGCGATTGATGAGTTCTGCGACCGCAGGTTTGGAATGTCGGAAAGAGACGATTCGTACATCGAGTCCATGCGACTTCGTTTCAACGAACGCTCTTTCGATCGCGCTGATGATCCATGCGTCGTCGTTGCCAAACACGTCGCCGCCGAGCAGTGTGAGATAGACGACGTTGACACCGGTGCGTGACGCGTTGATGGCGGCCGCCAGTAGTGTTGCTTCGTAGGCGGCGTCGAGGATCAGCTTGGCGAAGTCTGTCCACAACTCGGCGCGCTGGCGACCGTAGGCGACTGGCAGCGCGGAGCAGTACGCTTGGCTAACGCGATGCTCAGCACCGGGAAGCGTCACGTCGGCTTGCCATTGCAGACCGATCCGCAATTCACGGCAAAGCTCGTCCAGTTCCGATTCGCTTGCTGATTGCAGTCGATCGGCAATCTGGCGAAGGCCGGAATCGGACGGGAAGAGGTAGCCGTTTTGCATCTGCCAAAGCTGGCTGTCTTGGTTGCCGAGCTCTTGTCCGAGGTCGGCGGAACAGTCGATTTGATGGTCGGCGGATTGGCCGATGCGATCGCCGACCGGTGCGAAGTAGTTGCGAAAGATCGTGCCGGCTCCGCACGCAATCGCGCACGCCGGGCCTTGCGTTGGGTCGTTCTCATAGATGCCGACGCCACGTTCGGGCGTGACCGATGGCCCGGTCATTTCCAACAGGTTGAATTGTGACGCGACCTGGAACAACGCGTTGGCATTGGCCGAGTCCGCGTGCAACTGGCGAACGTCGCCGACGTGTTCGCAAATCGTCGATGGATGCGCCCGAACGTGAAGCTGCGAGACTACTTGGCGAAGTTCCGACAGCTTCGGTGTCTCCAAACGTCCGAACGCAAACCGTTTCCCATTGGGGCAGACGATCTGATCGCCGTCGATGGATAATTCGCGGCGAACCTGCTCAGGCGATTCTTCCTCGATTCCGGTAAGCTTTGTGAACCAAGTCATGATGTTTTCCTTTTCTAACTGGCCGCGTGAAGCTGTCAGTCTACCGCGTTCCACTGGAGACTTCGATTGAGTATCCCACTCACGTTCACCCACCCATCCAAGCCGACGCCGTGTAACCGCACGTATTGGGTGATCGACGATCGGCTGCTTGCGGGTGCCTATCCAGGTCGCCCGGATCCAGCGGATCATCGCCAGCGGATTGAGTCGCTATATGACGCTGGCATGCGAACGTTCATCAATTTGCAAGAAGAAAACGAGACGAACAATTCCGGCGTGCCATTCGTTCGCTACGACGACGAACTGCGGCGACTCGCTAAAGAGCAGAACGACCGGATCGCACACCTTCGTTTTCCGATTCCAGACGGCGGCACTACGTCGGTCGATCGGATGCGGAGCATTCTGGATGCGATCGACCTTTCGCTCGCCGCCAATCGTCCCGTTTATGTTCACTGCTTCGGCGGCATGGGGCGAACGGGATCGGCGATTTGTTGCTGGCTCCAACGACATGGTCTTGCGTCGCCCGAGAACGTACTGCGTTTGCTGACACAGTTGCGTCAAGCAGACGTGGAACGAGCGAGTTGGAAAGCACCAGAAAACGAATCGCAAGAAGGCTTTGTACAGTCGTGGACCAAGAATCAAGACAGCTAACCATGAGTCGACTCAACGTTCTGTTCGTGTGCAGCAAGAACCAGTGGCGGAGTCCGACGGCGGTGGCGATTTACCGACGTGATGATCGTGTGTCTGTTCGTTCGCGCGGCACGGCGAAGGCGGCGGTGCAGACGATTCGTTCGGACGACATCGTTTGGGCGGACGTGATTCTGGTGATGGAAGACAATCATCGGCAACGAATCTTGGCCGACTTTCCTGGCGAAGCGAAGTTCAAACCGATGCATGTGCTGGACATTCCGGACGACTACCAGTTTATGGATGACGAATTGGTTGAGTTAATCCGGTCGGCCGCGGAGCCAATCATTGAGACGAAGTTAAGCGAATGAGACCAGCTTCCATCGTCGCGAGCTACTTCTTGATCCAAGCCATCGGCACGGCCGCGTGGTGGATGTTGCTCATTGCATACCCTCCGAGCGTCAAGTGGTTTCAACCGGGCGATTGGCCGACCGGATCGCTGTTGTCGTTTTGGCTCGCCGATTTTGTTTTGATCATTACCGGTTCGATCATCGCGGCGACCGGAGTCTTGCAGCGACGTGATTGGGCTGGCAATGTGGTGTGGGGCGTTGCCATGGTGACTTGGTATCCGACGCTGGTTTGCATTGCGACGAGTATGCAAACGGGTGAGGCTTGGATTGCGTCGTCGATGATGGTCACCATGGCGGGGTTATCGCTTGCGATGGCGACGATTCATGGAAAGACCGATCAATCGCCAGCGACGATTCGTGTGACTGCGATGCGGCGCTGGCAGGCGGTATTTTGGACGCTGGGACAGACCGTGATATTCTGGGGCGTTTTCCTTTTCGTGCTGCCGATGGGGGTTGTTGAACTGGAAAGCCACTGCGGCATGGACGGATTCGAGCATACGTTGCAGACGCCCGCAGCGATCGGGTTGTTTGCGATGGCGTCGTGCCTTGGCCTGTGGAGCGGCGTCACGATGGCGACACACGGCAACGGAACGCCGCTACCGACCGCAACGGCACCTCAGTTGGTGATCGCGGGACCGTACCGCTTCGTGCGAAATCCGATGGCGGTCGCGGGCATCGTGCAAGGCCTCGCCGTTGGCTGGTACTTGGGCAGCTACTCGGTGCTGGTCTATTCGTTGGCCGGTGCTGTGCTGTGGCACATCGCAGTGCGTCCGGTCGAAGAAGCGGACCTGCGATCACGCTTTGATGAGGCATACAACGACTACCAGCGGAGGATTCGCCTCTGGATACCTACCTTCGGTCAAAGCACAGATCGAATCCCGAACCAGACGAACGCGATGGCAGATGATTTTATTGGAGAAAGCGAGTGAATGATCGGATTCTAAGACGTGATGGATTCTGCCTGTTGCGGCAGGCGGCTGATGCCGGGACGGTTTCGCATCTGTTGGACGTATGCAGTAGTGTCTTTGAAGATGATTCAGACAACGTGCGTGCTCGGTCCAGTCGTGGGCATGTTTACGCGGCTCGGAATTTGATCGAGTCGATACCTCAAGTATCGACGGTTTGGCAAAGTGATGCGTTGCTGCGGTTTCTCCGCGAGCAACTTGGCGATGAGGTTGGTTTGGTGCGAGCGTTGTTTTTCGACAAGCCACCGGATCGGACTTGGGCGTTGGCTTGGCACAAGGACACGTCGATCGCGGTGAAAGATAACTCGATCGCTTCGGGTTCGTTTTCGCGACCAACGGTGAAAGCTGGTGTGCCTCATGTGATCGCTTGCGACAAGGTGCTGCATCAGATGTTGACGCTTCGGATTCATCTCGATGAAGTGACCGAAGAAAACGGTCCGCTACGAGTGATTCCTGGTTCGCATGTCTCGAGTGACAGCGACGGCTTGGGAATTGTCTCGGCGGTTGATGTTCATGCAGCCGCCGGCGATGTGTTGGCGATGCGTCCGCTGATCAGCCATAGCAGTGGTTCGTCGATGCCAGGCACCAAACGTCATCGGCGAATCTTGCATTTGGAATTCGCGGCCTCGTCAAGGTTGCCGGACGGCATGCAGTGGCACGACTTTGTTCATCCAGCGGCGGACGTGATTAGGTAGCTTTCGAGGCGACCAGTCGTTTCCACGCGGTGCGTTGTTTTGACCAGTTGGGTTCAACGGCGATCTGGCGGAGTTCTCGTTCTCTAAATTTGGGCTTGGTGTCGGTGGTGGGCTGGAGATCGAGGAGGGCTTGCTGGATGTCGGGGGCAAGGCCGGCGAGGTTGAGGATTTGCGTGACTCGGGCGCGAGTGATGCCGGCGGTGCGGGCGATCTCTGCTTGGTCCCTGAGTTGGCCGGTTTCAAGTAGATCATCGAGGCGGATGGCGAGGGCCATCAACTTGGCGATGTGCGGCAGTTGGGGTGGTGAGGGTTGCCGGCGGGGGCGTTTCGTTTGGATGCGTCGGCGACCGCGGGTTGAGACTGCGATGTCAAATGCTTTTTTGATGTGGCTCATAATTGATCCTTTTTGGCGTCGGCGGCGTTGAATGAATTCAGCCCCGTGGGGCTAAGCGTGATTGCGAACGTACTGTCGGATGGGTCATGTTCGATGCGTTCGATCAGCTTGCTGATCAGGCGTCCGCGTTCGCCATTGGTGAGGTGCTCCCACAAAGATTGCATATCCTTGATCGCCGACATGATCGTGTACCGATCGGGCGCGGCGGTGTGGATGCCGTTAAGTTCTTGTTGCAGTTCGGTACGACGGCGAAGATCACGGGCGACTTGTTCATTGAGCGACGCGAGTGTGTCGAGTCGTTTGGGTTCGCGTTTGTCGTCGCCGGTTGGCGTGGCGTACGCTTCGATGGCTCGTTCGGTGTTTTGCAGCGTCAGCGTGAGGGCCGCGAGTTCGTTTTCGAGACGCTCACCCTTGTCGCGCACCGTCTTGCGAACTTTCAAACAGGTTTGATTGAGAAGGTCTTCGTCGATCGTGAGCGATTGCAGTTGGCTGACGATAAACTGTTCGACTTGCTCGGCCGGAAGCGACGGACGCGGACACGTTTTGTGACCGCTCCGCGTCGCTTTGCCGCAAACGTAGTAGCGATAGCGCTTACCGTTTCCGCTGCCGCCGCTGGTCGTGTGCGTCATCGCGGAATTGCAGGCGACGCAGCGAAGCAGTCCGGCAAGCACGCCCTGCGTCCGGCCGTGAACCCGATCGCCGATGTTGATGCGGTTGGCACGAAGCTTTTTCTGGACGGATTGGAATAACTCTTCATCGACGATCGCTTCGTGTTCTCCCTCGTGGACCTCGTCGTGGTAGGTGACTTTGCCCAGGTACATCCGATTGGTCAGCAACGTGTGTAGCGTGTTCTTGTAGATCGGTCCGCCGCCGATCGACTTGCCCGATTTGGTGATCCACAACTTGGTTCGCCAACCGCGGACCCGCATGCCTTCGATGGTGCCGATCAAACCTTCGCTTTCGAGGTAAAGCTCGAAGATTTGGCGGACCCGTTCGGCTTCGGATTCGTTCACGAACAGCTTTTTGGTTTCGCGATCGAGGTCGTAACCGAGGATCGGTCGGCCCCCGAGATACTTGCCTTTGCGACGAGCTGCGGCCATTTTGTCACGCGTTCGTTCGCTGATGATTTCGCGTTCAAATTGGGCGAACGAGAATAGGATGTTCAACGTCAATCGCCCCATGCTGGACGTCGTGTTGAATTGCTGCGTCACCGAAACGAATGAGACTTTCAGATCGTCGAACGTTTTCATGATCAGAGCGAAGTCCATCAGCGAACGGCTCAACCGGTCGACTTTGTAGACAACCACACAGTCAATCTTGCCGGCTTTGATGTCTTCCATTAACCGCGTCAGCGCGGGCCGGTCGATGTTGCTGCCGGAGAATCCGCCGTCATCGTATCGAGTCTCGACCTCGACCCAACCTTCCTGACGCTGGCTGGCGATGTATGCCGACCCGGCTTCGCGTTGGGCGTCGAGAGTATTAAATTCTTGTTCGAGTCCTTCGCTGGTGGACTTGCGTGTGTAGATGGCGCAACGCACCGTCGACTGTTCTTTGTTGGGAGCGATCATTGGGCGGCTCCCTTCTTCGGATTGAGTTTGAAGAACGCGAAGCCGTTGACGTGCGAACCGCTGACTTCGTTGGCGATCGCGGAGAGCGTTTCGTAGCGTTTGCCATTGAAATCGAAATCATCTTGGTTGACGGTGACCGTGATCGTCTGGCCTTTGTACGTTTTCACCAGTACGGTTCCGGCCGGCGGTAGGCGTGTGTCGCGGCCTGGATCCAGCGCGACGGTGGTTTCCTCGGCGGCTTCGACTTGTTGAGTGAATGACCGTGGCGGTCGCTTGCGAAGGTCAGCATCGTCGGCCATCGCGAGGGCACGGCGGCGTGCTCGTTCGGGCAGTCCGCCCTCGTCGATGGCTTGCATTCGCCAGACAATTTTTTTGACCAACCAATCGCGGTTGTGGCTGCGGGGCGCGCATCCGCAAACGGTCTCGTACTTGTCTTTGAGTTCGCCGGTCGTCAACTTTTTCATGTCGGCAACCTCGCGGGTGATGTTCAAACTCATAGGGTTCTCTGTGACTGAGAAATGGGACGGGAGAAATCTCGGCGGTGCGTTTACCGCGTGGTCACAGAGAGCGATCGTTTCGAGAGGAACTCAAGCCAACATGCGAAGTGTTTGACGAATTCGGCGGAGTGTTTTTGGTGTGCGTTTCGGTCAGATACCGAACAACGGCCTTGGCGAGGATTTCTGCGATCTCATTGCGATCGCGAGTTTGATTTTCGTAGTCGTCTGACGTCATAGGTTCGATCAATCGGGAAGGTCGCGAAAAGTGGCGGCTGAGTTAACACTCTGCCTCTACCTGTAGACCTTCCGACTCCAAGACCAAAACGGCGACGCTGCCGGCAAAAATTAACGAAATGTCTCGAACGGTAAACCCAGGATGGCGTTGAGATCGCCGGCGGTTTCCCAGAGAATTCGCAGTTCGTTGGCCGAATCGTCTTTCAAGCATCGGCTTACGTCGACTTTCGACATTCCCGCCAGGCTTCCGAGCTGTTCTTGCGTTGGTCGCGGTAACAACGTCGGGCATCCTTCGCGATCCGACGTGGCCTGAGCGTGATCGGCGGCGGATCGCAGATGCTTCTTAATTTCCTCGACGAGACGTTCTATCTTGGCTGTACGACTCGATCGTTTGGCTGCCGGCTTGAGGACCGGTGCCGTTGACTCCTCCGATTCGAGAACCCGGTCATCGACAGCATTCCAGTCGAGCCACAGTTGGTACTCTTCCCGATCAACCGTGTTATCCAGTGCGATGATGGTGTTGGGGATGATGCGAGACCAATAATGGGCGGTCGCCTCGCTGGGTGTAAACACAATCGTTTTGGGACGCGTGGTGAGCTGGCGCAGTATGTCGGCATGGAACGTCGGTCCAAAGCCACGAATGAACCAGAGTTCGCGGCTGCGTGTGGCAATCGTGCGCCGGCCGATTTGCCACAGTCGATCAGCGACGATCTGCCTAACGTCGAGTTTAGTGTCGGCAAAGATGTAGTGCAGGACTCTCCCAGTGTCGAACGCAACTCGATTGAGTTGATCGGGGTGAAGGCGAGTGACGCCGCAATCGCGGCAAGCGATATAACCTTGCTTGATTTCGTCCACATCGGCAACGAAGACGACCTGCCGCGTCTCCCCACACTCGGTACAGGTCCACGCACCGGCGGGGATCGCTTCGCGAAGCAAGCGGTGGTGTCGAAACGCAGCAAGTGGTTCGGCATAGGCACGAGTCGCTTCGTCGACAGAAAAGGCTGGAGGGTCAAGCTCCCACTGCAACCAGACTTTGTTCATCATTCGTTGCACAATCAATGTTCCACAGCTTGAGGTATTTCTGGATGAGTTCGACACGTTCAGGAGAGGCATTTAGCAGGTTGCAGGATCGCGGCGCGATGATGCGAATCGTTTGGTGGCCGGCGCGTCGATACCGAGTCGCCGGAAAATCAAATCGAATCGCCACCGATCGAACATGGTAGTGCCAGAGAGAATCACTTTGCGTTCGCACTTCCTCCTCGATCGCTCGGTGGATGTTGTCTTCCGGATCATTCTTGCGGACAACAACCGTCAGCGGTCGGCTGGTGGTTCGATTGAATAACTTCATTTCTTCGATCCGAGCCCGAACGTTGTCGGACGGATCGGTAGCCAAATCGAAGTTGGAATCTTTGAGGTGGTCGAGGTGATAGGCTTGATCCGGATCAAAGGGACCGAGATCCCAACCCAGCACGCAGGCGGCGAAGATCCGTTCGAGTTCCTCCTTCGTTGATTTGGGTAGTGCTGCGCTCATTTCGAGTGACCCGGCTTGCCGGTCATAGGCAAATGCGATCTGCAAAGTCGGGCGAATCGCAAGTGTTGAAAGCACACCGTTGTCATCGTGTGTCTGTTCACAGCGAACGAAGTCATCAGGATGAACAGCGAAGTACTCGACCGATCCGCGTGTGAGCGATTCGACCGTACAGTACTGCCCTCTGCCTTGTTCTTTCAAGAGATTCGAGATGGCTTCGGATAAGCGTTCTTTGGCGTTGGAAGCGAATTGTTTCTCGACGGCTGGGAGGTCATTTCGTTTTCGGAAGTAGGCCAAGCCGTCGAGTTCAAGGAACATTGACGACGCTGAAAATGTGTCTGGCTCGTTCAATCGCACCCACATCGCTCGACCGTAAAGGTTGAGTTCAGTCGGGATTCGTGACATCAATGTTCGATCACCAAGTGACTTCGCGGCGTCCTCAATCGCACTCATGCCGGATTCGCAAGCGAATGCACGAATGGCTTGCAATTCAATCTCAACACCGTTGCGTTCACTCGGCAACAGGTCGTTGATGTGATCAAGCATTTGGTCGATGTCGCGTTCGGCGAGACCGTCCCAAGGGATGTCGAATTCACCTGGCACATGGGAACTAAACCAGGGTTGCAAGACCGCGTTTGGGATCACGCGGAGCATGGTGGAAGTGGCAATACGACGTGGCATGACAACCTAAACTTTCGATTTATGAGAAACTCCAATGACCTTTCCAAGCACACGAAAGTCGCTATCAGGCTGAACCTCGATCGGCTTGTACTTCCGGTTTTCCGGAAGCAACCGAATCGCTCCGTCCTCCACTTCTAACCGTTTGACGGTGGCCTCGTCATCAATCAGCGCGACAACGATTTCACCGTTCTCGGCGATCAGTTGTCGGCGAACGATCACAACATCACCGTCTCGCATGTCCGCACCCTTCATGCTGTCGCCACTGATTTGCAATGCAAAACATGACCCGCGACCAGCCAAGTCCGATGCCACCATCACTTCGCCCAAGCAGTTTTCCTCCGCCAACATCGCCGGACCAGCTTTGACAACACCAATAAGCGGCACGCTGACCATCGACTCGATCGTTTGGCTTGGACGTCGTAAGACGCGAAGGCTGCGAGCCTTGCGTGGTTGTCGGGCGACGTAGCCTTTGCGTTCAAGTTGCAGGATCAGTTGGTGGGCGCTGGCGGCGGTAATACCAAGCTTGTCACCGAGTTCTGTCATCGTTGGTGCGATGCCGTGGCGGTCAATGGCGGCGGACAGTTCGTCGAGTGCTCGCGATTGACCTTTGGTGATTTCGGCTTGGCTGGGTCTGCCACGTTTGGGTTGTCCTCGGCTGGGTTGGTTGGGCTTCATGATTGGGCTTCCGTTGCGGTCGTTATCCAGTGGCTCGAATTAGCGCTGATAGACTTTGTTTCGTGCACAAGTAAATCTAGTCGTGCCGATTGTTCTGTCTAGTCGAGTTTTGCTAGCAAAGCCACAAGTCGCTGTTTTGCAACGACTTAAAATTTGCATTAGCGCTGATAGATGAAGTGGACATCGAACACGCGTTGATCCACACCGAACAAATTGCAACGCCTCGATACAAGTCGACGCCGATCGGCTTGGGTGTAACGGGATCGAGGTTGGTGTAGCTGACGCTCACGGTGTGACTACCAAGAGTAGGAATCGTGTGAAGGGAATCCGCCAGCATGTTGTGTGACCGTGACACGTTTGGTCCAAGCGGCCAAAAAATTTCCTGAATTGGTTCATCTGGAAGTTGGCAAGAGAGTGTTGCAGTTGCAGTTAGTGCGATTTCGTGCAACTGCAACAACAAAAACTTCGCCGTTTTTTCGCCGTGAATTGCAAAGCGAAACACTGTTGCAGAAAACGCCGAGTGCGATTTCGTGCAACTTCGCCGGTGGGTGTGGCCGCTGCTGTAACGCGGCCGACCGAGTTCACCCACACGCCGACGGAGTCATCGTGTCCCCAAGCCAATCTTCACCTATCACCACCGAAGCCTGCCCGCTCTCCGAAGACCCTTTTGCCTTGACCGTGATCCAGCGCAAGGTTCAGCAGCTTCTGACTTTCCCCGAGTTCGAGCCGTACGAGGATGAGGACCTGCAGCAAGAGCTGATGAGTCAGCTCGACAGCGCGATGAAGGATCATCGAGACGACGTCGGTCATCGCAATCCATACATCGTGATGGTCATCGAGCGGAAAGCAAGCAACCTGTTGGAATATCGCCGACAGATACTGCGAGCGAAAGAAGCGACTCATTCGCTCAATGTCCAGGTCCGCGACGGTGACGGAAATTCGTGCGAGTTGATTCAAACCATCAGTGAAAGCGATCAACGCCGGCGTCTGGAATTTACGACGATGCCGGCGACCGACCAGTTCGACCTGCAAGAGGACATAAAAACTGTCATCGCTTCGTTGCCTGAGCAGTGGCAGACGTTCTTGCGACTTCGCAGCGAACACACCTTGACGGCTGCGGCCGAAGTGATGGGCGTACCTCGCTCAACCGCAAAGTCGTGGGTGCCGAGAATCGCCGAGGTTTTTGAAGAAGCCGGACTTCGCGACTACCTGTCCTGAAAAAAATCTTGGCCGACGTCGCCGTTTGGACTGATTTCTCGGAAGGTCTAGAGGTAGCGGGGCAACTCTCAAACGACCCTCAAAACTCAATCACTCCCAAAGGTAAGCATGTCCGCAATTTCGCTCGACATCGAACGCCGCGTTGGCATTTCATTGGCGGTCGGTCGTTACCTGCGATCGGCCGACCGCTTCAACGAGTCGTCCAGAGACTTCACTGGAGCGTGCAAATCACTTCGCAAGCAACTTGGAGCTGACCAACGTTTCGTCGTGCAAGTTGATTTCAAACACTACCTCGTGACGAGCGATCGCGACGGCAACTTCGATGTCGAAGCGATTCCGACCCTCTAACACAACCAACTTCTCAACCATTCAATAAGGATTCATCCAACCCATGACCAACCTCCTCGAAACCATCCAATCCGGCCGGCAATCGAAGCCGCCGCGAGTCTTGCTTTACGGTGTCGAAGGCATCGGCAAGTCGACCTTCGGCAGCGAGGCTCCCAAACCGATCTTCATTCAAACCGAAGACGGTCTCGACGAAATCGAATGCGATCGCTTTCCACTGGCGACAAAGTTCGATGACGTCGTCGCCGCTCTGAAAACGCTCGTCAATGAAAAGCACGGATACGAATCCGTCGTGATCGACTCGCTCGATTGGCTAGAGCGTCTCGTCTGGGACAAACTTTGTCAGCAGTACGCTGTCGAGTCGATCGAAAAAGTCGATGGCGGGTACGCTCGCGGTTACATGCACGCCCTCTCATTGTGGCGTGAAGTGCTCGACCTGCTCAATGTGCTGCGTTCTCGCGGCATGGTGATCGTTCTGATTGCTCATTCCAAGGTCGAGCGGTTCGAGGATCCTGAATCCTCACCCTACGACCGCTATTCGCCGCGACTGCACAAGCACGCCGCTGCCCTCGTGAAGGAATGGTGCGACGCCGTGCTGTTCGCGACTCGCAAGATGCGGACGCAAAGCGAAGACGGTGGCTTCAATCGCAAACGCACGATTGCACATGCCATCGGAAAAGACGGTGGTGAACGTGTCGTGCGTGCTTACGGATCTCCCAGTTGCGTTGCCAAGAATCGCTACGGCATCGCTGAAGAATTGCCGCTCTCGTGGTCGGCGTTCGTGAATGCACTGACCAACAACTCACCCACTCCTCAAACCCAAGGTAACTAACCATGGCCAACCTCAACGGCTTTGATGCAAACACTGTCGAACCAGCCGACGACCTCGAACCGATCCCCTCCGGCAAGTACGTCGCGGTCATCACTGACAGCGAAATGAAACCCACGAAATCTGGCACGGGCAACTACCTGCAGTTGACGTTTCAGATCGTGGAGGGCGAGTACGCAAACCGTCTTCTCTGGGTGCGTCTCAACCTCGACAACCCCAACGCGACCGCGGTGGAAATCGCCCGGCGGGAGTTGTCTGCGATCTGCCGGTCGGTTGGCGTCTTGGTGCCAACCGACTCGGCGGACTTACACAACTTGCCGTGCGTGATTCACGTGCGAGTCAAACGTCGCAACGACACCGGCGAGTTGCAAAACGAAGTGAAGGGCTACTCGAAGAAGGACGTCGTCGCTCAGCCGATCGCCGCTTCGCAAGTCAGCGGCACGGACGCCCCTTGGAAACGTTGATCTCGGTCACAGTTTCCAAGCCCGACAGCCGGCCGGCCTCCCAATTCCGGTCGGCTGTT
Organism: Rubripirellula tenax; assembly: GCF_007860125.1. Lineage (NCBI taxonomy): Bacteria > Pseudomonadati > Planctomycetota > Planctomycetia > Pirellulales > Pirellulaceae > Rubripirellula > Rubripirellula tenax. The sequence continues at coordinate 806,213 of NZ_SJPW01000004.1, read as the reverse complement.
TTTTTGTCTGCCGACACCGATTCAAGTGATACATCATGCTGCGACTGCAACTTCCGTTTCCTCCCTCAGTCAATCGCTATTGGCGACACGTCGGCACCCGCGTGCTCGTCAGTAAAGAAGGTCGCGAGTACCGCAGAACGGTTCGCGGACTGATGAAGCTTCAAAAGGTGAAGAAGCACGACGGCGACTTGATCGTTGACATTCGCTTGATACCAGTGGATCGTCGTCGCCGCGACGTGGACAACTCGCTCAAGGCGTTGCTCGATGCGATGCAAGCTGGCGGAGCGTATGACGACGACAGTCAGATCGTTCGTTTGACAGTCGAAAAGTTCGAGCCGGAAGCGGACTGCCCGCGAACGGAGGTCATCGTCCGTCGCGTGCCGGCAAAGCTGGGCGAGCCTGGATACCGATTTTGTCTTCGCTGCGATGACGAATTTTATTCGCTCGGCCCTGGCAATCGGCTTTGCGAAGAATGCACGCGTTGGCGTAGCCGACTCACCGGTTTCGTCCCGATTGCTCGCGGTCGCAAATATCGCAACGGAGCGCGGATAGCATGAAGTTGCGTGCCTACCAACAGGCCGCCGTTGATGCGGTCTACGATCACCTGCGAAACCGCGACGACAATCCCGTCGCTGTTTTACCAACGGGTGCCGGCAAGAGTCTCGTGCTCGCAAAGATCGCATCCGACGCCGTGACGCAATGGAGCGGTCGCGTTCTGATCTTGGCTCACGTCAAAGAGCTTCTCGAACAGAATGCTGACAAAGTGCGTCGCTTGTGTCCGGACATCAAGGTCGGTCTGTATTCGGCTGGCCTTAAGAAGCGAGACACTAACACGCCAGTTCTGGTCGCTGGCATTCAAAGCATCTACAAGCGAGCGTGTGACCTCGATCCGTTTGACCTGGTCGTTGTCGATGAAGCCCATCTGATCTCAAAGAAGGGCGACGGCATGTATCGGCAGTTCCTGGCTGACTGCAAGGTTGTCAATCCGCACGTTCGCGTTATCGGATTGACAGCCACTCCGTTCCGCCTCGACTCCGGCATGATCTGCTCGGCGGACCACTTTTTGAATGAAGTCTGCTACGAAATCGGCATCAAGGAACTGATCCGTGACGGATACCTGAGTCCGCTCATTTCCAAAGCCGGCGTGCACCGAGCCGACTTTGGCAGTCTGCATATCCGCGCCGGCGAGTTTGTCAGCGAAGAAATCGAATCGCTGGTTAACGACGACGCCCTTGTGTCGGCCGCGTGCGCCGAGATCGTAGAACTGACGGCTGATCGCCGGGCGGTCCTCATCTTCGCGTCGTCCGTCGCACACGGCCGGCGTGTGGTCGAAGTGTTGCGGGAAAACCACGATATCGAGTGTGGTTTCGTGACTGGCGAGACACCAGCGGGCGAACGAGACGAATTGTTGGCCCGCTTTCGTGGCGATGCCCCAACAACGTTAATCGAAACCGAAACGCTACGCTTTCTCTGCAATGTGAACGTGCTCACCACCGGGTTCGATGCACCCCGTGTCGACTGTGTCGTGATGCTGCGTCCAACCATGTCGCCGGGATTGCTCTACCAATGCGTCGGCCGCGGTTTCCGCTTACACCCCGACAAACAGAATTGTCTGGTCCTCGACTTCGGTGGCAACATCGAGCGTCACGGTCCGATCGACCAGATTAAGCCGAAGGACAAAGCCAAGCGTCCTGACCAAGGTCCGCCGGCGAAAGAATGCGAGAAGTGTCACGCGTTGGTCGCATGTGGCTATGCCAACTGTCCCGAGTGCGGTCATCCGTTTCCGCCTCCGCAGCGTGAAGCCCACGATGCCGAGGCTAGCGAGGCCGGCGTGTTGTCTGGTGAAGTGACCGACACCGAGTACGACGTCCAAGACATTATCTATCGCATCCATCGCAAACGCGATGCTGACGAAGACGCACCTCGCTGTTTACGCGTCGACTACATGATCGGACTCGAACGCTGGCAAAGCGAGTTCATCTGCATCGAGCACCCTGGCTACGCACGTCGTAAAGCCGAAGCGTGGTGGCGTGATCGTTGCCTCGATCCTTGTCCAACGAATGCTGAAGAAGCGATTGATATCGCCGAATCAGGTTTGCTCGCTTTGACCGAAACGCTGACGGTCCGCTCGATCGCAGGCCAGAAATACGACCGCATCATCAAACAATCGCTCGGCAAGATTCCAAACGCAGCATTGGAAGAGGCACCCTTTTGATGGCCGATGTGCGGGAGCAAGTCACGAACTATCGCCAGCGTGGCTGGTACTGCGTGCCGCTGCGCCCGCGATCAAAGTCACCGGCACGACGTGACTGGACGAATCTTCGATTGAATCCCGAGGTCTTTCCCGAACAAGGCAATATCGGAATCATCCTTGGCGAGCCGTCTGGTTGGCTCGTCGACGTTGATCTCGATTGTCCCGAAGCGATCGAATTGGCTGATAGTTATCTGCCCCCAACGCAAGCAATCACCGGCCGGCCGTCAGCCCCAAGATCGCATCGTTGGTACATCGCAATCGGTGCGACCACTGAAAAGCATACCGATCCGAGCGATGGCTCGATGATCGTCGAATTGCGTTCAACCGGAACTCAAACGGTCGTCGGGCCGAGTGTGCATCCCGATGGCGAAACCTACGAAACACTCGATGGAGAGCCGGCACCTGTTCCCTCGCCAATGTTGTCTGCGTGTGTCAAAGCACTTGCGGATGCCGTCATCCATCGACGCGGAACCGCGAAGCCACCGCAACAAATCGCCACTTTGCCGCCACAGTCGCCAAGTGTGGGCAACGACGTGGAATCGCGGGCAATCGCCTACGTGAACGCGATGCCGCCAGCGATCGCCGGCAGTGGCGGTCACTCGCAAACCTATGCCGCCGCGACGGCGCTCGTTCATGGCTTTGGTCTCGATCCAGCGATTTCGCTCGCGATTCTGACCGACCACTACAACCCTCGCTGTAATCCATGTTGGTCCGACAAGGAACTGCAGCACAAGGTTAATCAAGCAGCGACAAAGCCGCACGGTCGCCCATTCGGCTGGCTTCGTGACGATGGTCCGATCGAGCCCATCGACAACGATGTGGACCTTAGCCGGTTCATGGTCGGAAGTGCTCAACCCGCGGTTTCTGCCCAACCTCCGCCACCCGAATCGACGCCCGATCCAGGGCAACTACCCGAGCGACTATTTGACGTGCCGGGTTTCGTTCGCCGAGTCATGGACTTCACGCTCGCGAACGCTCCCTATCCGAATATTGGTCTCGCATTTTGCGGTGCGATGGCGCTGCAATCGTTTCTTGCCGGCCGAAAAGTCTGCACGTCGGGTGACTTGCGCACGAATCTGTATTTGCTCGCGCTCGCTAGCAGCGGGACCGGCAAGGAGTTTCCGCGCAAAGTCAACTCGCAGATTCTGTTTCAAATAGGCATGTCCGGATCGCTCGGCGACAAATTCGCCTCGGGTGAAGGTATTCAGGACGCATTGGTGCGAACCGGCCGCATGCTTTTTCAAAATGACGAGATGGACGGAGTGCTTCGTCAGATCAACCTCGACCGCGAAAACAGCCGCGAGTCGATTCCGAACATTCTGCTGACGCTCTACACCTCTGCCGGCGACGTCTATCCCATCCGCGTAAAGGCGAACCAGAAAGACGCCATCCATATCGACCAACCGCATTTGACGCTATTCGGCACTGCGACACCGCAGTACTTCTACGAATCGTTGTCCAAGCGAATGTTGACCAACGGATTCTTTGCACGCCTCAACATCATCGACGTCGGCAAACGAGGCACTGGGCAAACACCAGGCTCGGCCCGTGACCTGCCCGAGGACATTCTGGATACCGCGAAGTGGTGGGCGGACTTCGAGCCTGGCTCTGGCAACTTTCTGAACTTCCACCCCAAGCCGCTGGTGATTCAAGTTACACCGGATGCCGCCGAAGCGATCGACCACGTTCGATTGATGACCGAACGCGAATACGACGCTGCCGAAGAGGCTGTTGATGAGGTCGCTCGTACTGCGTGGAGTCGAACGTGTGAACACGCCAAGAAGCTGGCGTTGATCTATGCGTGTAGCGAAAACCACATCGAACCGCTCATTGGACTGCCGGCCGTTGAGTGGGCGACCGAGTTCGCGATGCATCAAACCCGCCGGCAACTGTATCTCGCATCCGTCCACGTCGCGGAGAACCCGTTTCATGCCGAGTGCTTGAAGCTGCTCAAACGACTCGGCGAGCAACCCGAACAGCGAATGCAACGACAGCACATCCTCAAATATATGAAGTGCAAAGCCGCCGACCTCGACCAGATCATTCTCACGCTCGTCCAACAAGGCGAGATCGTGCCAGTCACGATGCCGACCGCGACCAAAACCGCGAGCGGCTTCCAGCGAGTCGTCGCCGAATGAAACCTTCACCAACGCTTCCCAATCCTTCCCCAAATAGAGAAGGATTCGACCCGAAAGCAATGAATCCTTCCCAAACCTTCCCCAGCGTCGGGGAAGGATTAGAGAAGGATTCCAAAGGACGTTTGACTAACAGATATAGGAACAATCTCTCTCTTTCTATGAATACTTCCCCTGTTCCCCCGCTCATGCCCGCGATGACCAAAACTCAGTCCGCCAGCCCTCGCACGGGGTTGGGGAAGGATTCGGGGGAAGGATCACGCCAGCGTGCGGCCCAACCAAAGCGTAGGTACTCCCGGCGGATCGTGTCGCTGGTCAGGGCTACGGGAACAGCGGCCGTATTAGCCACAGTTAGTTTCGATTGTCCGAACAATTTCCACAGCGTTGGTGTCTTACTCAAAATCTCGTAAAGTGCGGCCAAAAGGAATCAAGACAATTTCCGCCAAACCAACCATTCACGTCATCGCCGGTCCGAACGGTGCCGGCAAAACGACGTTCGCGATGTCGTACCTGCCCGAGTTCGCCGGTTGCCGTGAATTCGTCAACGCCGACCTGATCGCCGCCGGTCTGTCTCCGTTCAATCCCGATTCCCAAGCCGTCGCCGCCGGCCGGTTGATGCTCGGCCGGATCGACGAACTGGCTCGGCGGCGAGAAACGTTCGCGATCGAAACGACTCTTGCTGGTCGCGGGCACGCTCAACGCCTCCGCAAACTCAAAGAGCAATTTGGATACACCATCGAGTTAATCTTTGTCTGGCTACCCACGGCGGATTTTGCTGTCGAGCGAGTGGCCAACCGAGTCCGCCAGGGCGGCCATAACATTCCCGAACCGACCATCCGCCGGCGTTTCGATCAAGGCATCCGAAACTTTGCCGATCACTACTCATCGCTCGCCGATCGCTGGGCGATTCTCGACGCCACTTGGTATCCGAGCGAATCGTCTGTTTCAAGCGAATTGGGGCAAACTGTCTGCTTTCGCGAATCGACCGTCGCTTCAATGAATCAACACACGCCGGCGTTGCTCGCCAATCATACGATTTCGAACGCAAGCGAACCGACCGGCTTCGTCCAGCGACTCGAATCGGCCGCCGACGAAGCAACGAGAACCATCGTTGAAACGGCTCGATCTATTTCAACACCTATTTTGACATGGCGAGACGGCGCAACCGTTCGATTCAATTCCATCACTGAGCGCCGAATACCCGATGACGTCCGCGACGATTGATTTGAATTGATGTAGAGGCTTGCCGAAGCAATTAACAAACAAAACACCCAGCCAACCAACCAAACACCCAACGATCGACCCTTTTCCGTTTCTCCCCTTTGGAAAAGGACGCTGCCCATGCAGGTCGAAATGTGGTCGCTTGATCGAATCAAGCCTTACGAAAACAATCCCCGTATCAATGACGACGCGGTTGCCGACGTCGTGCAAAGCATCAACGAGTTCGGGTTTCGCCAGCCGATCGTTGTCGATACCGCCGGCGTCATCATCGTCGGCCATACCCGGTTTAAAGCCGCCAAAGTTTTGAACCTTGCGGAAGTCCCCGTCCACGTCGCAAAGGACATGGAACCCGAAGCAATTCGTGCCTACCGGATCGCCGACAACCGAACCGGCGAGAATGCACAGTGGGACTACGATCTACTGCCGCTTGAGATTGGTGCGTTGCAAGAATCAGGGTTCGATTGCGAGTTGCTTGGTTTCAATTCGGACGAACTTGCTGCTTTGCTTGAGCCCGGCGTGACGCAAGGTTTGACGGATCCGGATGACATCCCTGAACCGCCCGACGATGCGATCACGCAGCCCGGCGACCTTTGGATCCTCGGCGATCACCGTTTGTTGTGCGGAGACTCGACCAGCGTCGAAGACCTCGATCGGCTTTTGAACGGCGCGAAGATTCAGCTTTGCAATACCGATCCGCCGTACAACGTGAAGGTCGAGCCTCGAAGTAAGAACGCGATCGCAGCCGGCAATAGTTCGTTCGAGGCTGGCAAGGGCAAGTCGAAAGACGGGCCAAAAAAGATGCGAGCGAAGGATCGTCCGCTGGCCAACGACTTCGTTTCCGATGAAGAGTTCGACCGGCTATTGAAAGCCTGGTTCGGCAACATCGCTCGTGTCTTGGAGCCCGGCCGTTGCTTTTATATCTGGGGAGGCTTTTCCAACATCGGAAATTATCCGGGCGTGTTGGCATCAAGCGGGCTGTATTTCTCGCAGGCCATCATCTGGGACAAGATGCACCCAGTGATGACGCGCAAGGATTTCATGGGCGCGCACGAATGGGCGTTCTACGGATGGCGTGAAGGTGCCGGCCACAAGTACTTTGGCCCAAACAACGCGACTGACCTTTGGCACGTCAAGAAGATTCCACCGCAACAGTTGGAACATCTCACTGGCAAGCCGGCGGATCTCGCGGTCAAAGCGATGCAGTATTCGTCACGCAAGGGTGACAACGTGCTCGATCTCTTCGGCGGCAGCGGTTCAACGTTGATCGGCGCGGAGCAGACCGGCCGAAAAGCGTTCTTGATGGAACTCGATCCGCCGTATTGCGACGTGATCGTCGACCGCTACCAACGCTTCACCGGCAACGCTGCCGTTCTCGAACGGACTGGAGAATCGCCCATCCCGATGGGCAAGCGTGAAGAGAACATGCGGTAATGGCTAGAGTTCCTTGCAGGACCAAGCTCCGTCGTCAAAGACATAGACGTATTGAGCCCCACAGTTTTTCGCGAATTCGATTAGCGAATCATGCGTCGGCAGGATCGCTGGCGGGCGAGTGTTGGCGAAACGTTCCGGCGTTCCCGTCTTACGATCAAGGCATCGAAGTTCGCCGCCGGCAATCAGCGTTTCGGCGGCCGTTTGAGTGTTGTGATGTTGCATTAGGGTTTCTCCAGTGTGTTCGGGGTATCCGTCAAAATGTAAGTACGCAGCGTCGTAGAACGAATCTTTTCGGCGGACTGCGATCATGGCTCGTGTGGACATCGTTGTTCCTCAGTTCGTGTTGTCGGCCGGCCGCGAAATCACTGCGACTCGATCCGGTGGAATGGAAAGCATCAGCGACCGGCCGTTGTCCCAATCGACATCGACTTGCGTCCAATCGCTTTGCGGATAAACGCCGGCCACCGTTCCGGTGGTGCCGGCGGGAATCGGATCTGGGTCGTCGGGCATCGAAAGCAACCGCACTCGATCGCCCGCCTTGATGTTGGTTTGCATAGCTGTGTTCCTAGTTGCGAGCGTTGTTGGTTTCGTTGACCAAAGCGGCGACTTCAGAAAGTTGAGCGTTGACCAAGTTCAGTGCTCGGACGTGCGTCCAACGCAGTGCTTTGTTGTCTGGCCGAATCATTCGGTCGAGTTGCAACTCGATGTGTTGCAACAGATCGCGTGAAATCTGGTGGGCGTTGTCATATGCCGCGGCCGGTTCGACCGGTCGCGCGGCCAGCGTTTCAATCTTTGCCATTTCGTTCTTCCCGTTTGTGTTTGAAAAACCGTTCGTACAACGACACATGAGCCATGACTTTGAAAACACATCAAGCAAAGTCCGCAAAACATTTGAAAAGTCTTGGGTGTTTTTCGCCGGCAGCCGTAAGCCCGCGACGTTGCGGCGTGTTTAGCGCGTCATGTGTGGGGCATCGTTACGCCAGTCACGACGAAACGCCCGCACGTTGCAAACGTCGGGCGTTGTCGGCGGCGTTCGGGCTAGAAGCCGAGCGGTACCAAAACGTGGGCGTTCTTGCCCGTGACCGCGAACTCGTCGCCGGCCGTCGTCCGCGCGAAGATCGTGTCTCCGCGGCGGACCACATACTCCACCAAGCCGGTTTCAAAGTTGTTGCCGGCGGTCGACCGCAACTCGTAACCCATGTCGGGTTCCGGCGGTGCGGTTTCTCCTTCGGCCAAGTCGGTGACCTGGCGGACGTCGCAAATGAATTTCATCGCTACGTCCTATGCCCGCGCCGTGAACCGGCCGCGTTCGGTTTTCACAAACCGGCTTTCGTCGCCGCGTTTCATGTCGCGAAGGATGGCGGAGTACAGCGTGGCGTGCGGAGTCTTACCGCCAGGGCTTTCCCACAAACCTTTTTCGACCATCGCGGTAATCATCTCTTGGGCGTTCATCGGTTCAGCCGATTCACCCAAAATCTGCAACGCTGCATTGACGCACGAAAGCTTCTTCTCCCCGGTCGGCATCGCCGTTGCGTCCTTCTTCTTCGAGACTCGTTTGCGAGCACGCGTCTCAGTCGCCGGCGTTTCTGTTTCCGCGGTACTGCCGGACGGTCCGCTCAACCGGCCGGCCGTTCTGATCCGAATCTTCTTTCCGGTGGAAAGATTCGTCGCGTCCCAGCCGCCACTGCGATTCTCCGCGTCGATCCGGACCGTGACCTTTTTGTTGGTGACCTTCGCGAAGTACTCGCCACCGATCTTTACGTCTGTCTTTTTCATCTTCGTCTCTCCGTTTGGGTTTCGTTCGTGGTTGGCTGCCATCGTCAGGCCGCGAGTACCACTCGCGACAACGCCCGATTGCGTTTCGGCTTTCGTCCTTGCGTCTCGAACCGCGATTCCATTCGCGGCGTTTGCCTTTCGGCCGGCGTGTTAGAGGATCGCGCCCAAAACGCTCTCGTCGAACTTTCGCAACAGTTCGCAAAAGATGTAGTGCTCTTCGAGCAGCGGGCCGGCTGGTCCGCCGTTGTCGAGGTCGGCTATCTCAAGAGCCTCGGACAAAGATCCGAGGTTGTCCGAGATGGCGTAGTACGCTTGGCGAATCTCTTGGGCCTTGTGCGGGTCCATGTTTCGGAAGAGCGGACGAAGGGCGTTTGCGCGGGCGGTTTTGGTTTCGTTCATCGGCATGTTTCTGTCTCCGGGGAAAAGGTTTGTTGTTCGCCGTCGTTCGGCGTTAACACACATGAGCCATGCGTTTACAAACAGCTCAAGCGGATTTCGGAAGTAATCCGCAGTCTTTCTCGATGTTTCCAAACACCGCCGAAATTGGCGTTTGTGGGCCGACGAAACAGTTCGGCATGGTTTGCCGAGTGGTTGCGAACGAACGCGGCACGGGCGAACGTCGGCGGCGGTCCAACGAAAAACGGCCGCGCTGGCTGGCGCGGCCGAAGTGTTGCCAATGGAAACCTATTCGCCGGCCGGTGTGACGAAGTCCTTCAATTCCTTGAGCTTCTCGCAGACGTATTGCAGCGAACCGACGTGTTCCCAATTGATCGAATGTTCGTCGTCGGGAGCCGGCATATCCTCGATTGTTTGGTGCATGTCTTCGAGCAACGTCAGCGCCCGGATGTGTGCGGCGGTGTAAGCGTCTTCGACTCGTTGGCGGTTTTTTGGGTTGGCCATGGTTGTGTCTCCGTTTGCGGAAAGGGAAAGAATCGTTTCGGTGACACACATCAGCCATGCGGTTCCGAATCAAACAAGCGAAGTTCGGAAAACGTTTTGAATGTTCTCCGAACTTCTTTTGTTGGACGGCCATTAGCAATCGCGGCAGGTTTCCCATGCCCGCTTGCTGCCGTAGCAAATCTGCCCGCCTTCGACGATGTAGACCATCGCATCTTCGGCAACGTCCTGGTCGTCGAAATATTCGCAGGGGTCTTCTTCGCTCGCCTCGTTCATCTCCGCGCCGCTGGTCACGCCGGCGATACGGTTTTCAAAGGGCCAGTTTTGTTGCGTCATCAAACGCACCTCGGTGTCGTCACCGTGTTGTTCGCGGAAGTCTTCGAGCAACTCGATCAGTTGGGAAATGGTCATGTTTGTGTCTCCGTTTTGGAAAAGAGTGAAAGGTGTTTGGGCTTACTCGGTAGTGACTGGCGAATCGATCGTTGCGACGTTGATCCGCGTGCCATCCACCATCGGGATATAGAAGCCGCCGAAGGTCGGTCGAACGGTGTCGAAAACTTCGCCCCCATTGATTCGGTCGCCTGGTTTGATCTCGTGGGCTTTGCGTTGCGTCATTTGTTTTTCCCTGTGTTTCCGTTGGCTAGAACGTCTTGCGTTAACACACATGAGCCATGCGTTTCGCGGCACAGCAAGTTGATTCCGACAGCAATTTGCAGTCTTTCTCAATGTTTTTTGCGATGCCCCACGAGGCCGACAAACGGGGCAAGTCGCGTTGTCGCAAAAGTCGCCCGCCTACCTTTGACCTTCCGAGAAAACGCGACGTGTGGCGAACGTCGCGGGAAGAAAACGAGAAAACGCCGCGGTCTGGCTCGCGGCGTATCGCTGTTGGAATCCAACCGGCGTTTAAACCGCTTGATCGTATTTGCGGGCGAGGTCGAGAAGCTTCTTTTTGATCGGTTTCCAATCGCAGGTTTGTTCGCCGACCGAAAGTTCGCCGAAGCGTTTGTTGCGAAGGTTGCCCTTGTACCAACCCTTCGTCCAACCGAGTCGGTAGAAGAGCCGATTCAATTCCGTTTCGCCGTGGCCGGCGTCCGGTCGGTCCCAGCAAGATTTGGTGCCGGGTTTCTTTGCGTAGTCCCATCCGCTGCAGCGCCGCGTATTGAGGGCGAGTTCTACCAAGCCCAGAATCATTTGGATGTATCCGATCAATTTCGTTTTGTTGAGCGTTCCAGCGAAGGCCCGAATCTCAATCCGGTTTCGGCCGGCGGCCAAATGTGTCAGGTTGAGAAGGTGGTAGCGGTCTCGTTCGCAGCGTGTCTTCGCGGCGTCTTTGTTGCCGTACGTTTTGATTTGCTTAGCCCATTGGTTTCGTTCGCGGCGTTTGGTGCCGGTCGAAGCGTAGATCGCGCTTTCGTGGTTCGCGATCAGCGAAATCAGGCGGGCCAGGGCCGCGGCGTCGCCGTTCCAGGAAACCGTGATGTGCAGTCCGCAAGATTCGTTGATCCGTGCGCCGCGTTCTTTGATCGCGTCGACCGCGGTTTCGACGTTGGCGAGTCCTTCGTAGCCGCGAAGGACCGGCGAAACAAACTCGCAGGGTTTGCGTCCGGCCGGCGTGCGGATACTTCCGTCGCGTTCTGCTTTCCAACCCGAGGGCAGCCAGGCAACCGGCAAGCCGTTGTGGTATCCGCCGATCGGCGTGGTGTCGGTGCCGGGCATGTGGGTTTCGATTTCGATACCGAAGGCGATGTTGTTTGCGTGCATGGTTGGGTCTCCGTAAGGCGTGTGAATTCGTTTGTTGAATGCACATGAAGCCATGCGTTTCGGAACACCTCAACTCAGTTCCGGCAGTAATGTTTCAGTAATCGCCAGCTTTCTTTTTACCCCCACACGCCGCCAGTTTTGGCCCCATGTCGCCGGCACGAACATGCGGCCGACCATGCCAAACAAGCGAGCTTTCGCGACAGTCGTCGTCGTGTGCGGCGTGTCGCGATCCCTACTAACGAGTCCGTCATGGAAGACAAGCCAATCCAGATCGACATCAAGAGAATGCCGGTCGATCGACTATCAAGTTTGTTGAGCAATGCGTATCGACAACGCGTGCCAATCGAGCAAATTCAAGCCGACATCGATGCCGGCGCGCCGACTAATGCCGACGGGACTGTGAACGTCGTCGACTACACCGCATGGCTCTTGCAGGAGAAGCACCGTGGCGATTGATGTCCTGAAAATGAAGCCGAGCGAGTGCTGCCGAACGCTAAATAGCACTTCCCTCGGAACGGTCATCAACGACCGCCAGCTCTATCGCTATCGAACCGAAGCGGGCATCCGCATTGGTGACGGAACGCACGTGAACCTTTTACAGTTCAATGCGTGGCTCATCGAAAAGCGACATAAGCCAAAGCCGCCGGCCGACGAAGATCCGTATGCGAAGGTCAAAGAGAAGGCACGCGCCCGCAATGCTGCGGTTGCACTCGCCGGTCGAGACATCGGCGACCTTCCGATGATTGAAGATCCGGATCGAAAAGCTAATGCTACGGGCAGCTTCCAGTACTTTTGCGAGACCTATTTCAAATTGACCTTCCATCTGTTGTGGTCCCCTGACCATTTGAAGGTCATGCGAAAGATCGAAGAGGCAGTTGTTCGCGGTGGTCTATTCTCGCTTGCAATGGCACGTGGAAGCGGCAAGAGTTCGCTCGCGGAGGTCGCGTGCATCTGGGCAGTGCTCAATGGCTACCGCGATTTCGTTTGTTTGATCGGAAGCGACGAAGGCCACGCCTGCGACATGCTTGATTCGATCAAAACGGAACTCGATGCCAACGAACTGCTCCTGGCCGACTATCCCGAGGTTTGCTTTCCGATTCAATCGCTCGATGGGATCGCAAACCGCGCCAACGGGCAGCTCTATCAAGGTAAGCGGACGCAAATAGGTTGGACGGCGAAAGAGGTCGTCTTGCCAACGATTGCCGGCAGCAAAGCGAGCGGCGCGATCATCAAAGTTGCCGGTCTCACCGGACGAATCCGAGGGATGAAGTTTAAACGTCCTGACGGCCGAACGGTCCGGCCCTCGTTGGTCGTCCTCGATGATCCTCAAACGGATGAATCTGCACGTTCGCTCTCGCAATGTGCAAATCGCGAAGCGATTCTTGCCGGCGCGGTGCTGGGACTCGCAGGCCCAGGCAGGAAGATCTCTGGCATCATGCCATGCACCGTGATTCGTCCAGGCGACATGGCCGACAGCATCCTCGATCGTGATCGCCACCCAGAATGGAATGGTGAACGCACGCGAATGGTCAACTCTTTCCCGACCAACGAAACGCTATGGGAACGCTATGCCGAAATTCGTGCCGAGGGATTGCGTGCTGGAGATGGTGGAGAGGCTGGCACTGAGTTCTATCGCGAAAACAAAGCGGCGATGGACGAGGGAGCGGACGTTTCGTGGAAAGAACGCTTTAATCATGACGAGCTCTCGGCGATTCAACACGCAATGAATCTGAAATTGCAGGACGAAGCCGCATTTTTCGCCGAGTATCAGAACGAACCACTTCCCGTAGAAACAGTTGATGCCGATCAATTGACCGCCGATCAGGTGGCTGGCAAGTTCAATAATATGCCGCGTCGAACTGTTCCGATCGCTGGCAATCATCTCACGACATTTATCGACGTCCAAGGCAAGTTGCTGTTCTACGTTGTCGCCGCTTGGGAAGACGATTTCACAGGATACGTTGTTGACTATGGAACGTACCCCGATCAACAACGCCCGTATTTCACGCTTCGCGATGCGCGGCACACGCTGGCGTCTGCGTCGGATGGAACGGGGCTCGAGGGAAGCATCTATGCCGGTCTCGATTCGTTGACCACAGATTTGCTTGGCCGTGAATGGTTACGCGACGATGGAGCCGCGATGAAGATTGGTCGGTGTTTGATCGACGCGAACTGGGGACACTCGACAAACGTCGTTTATCAATTTTGCCGACAGAGTCCACATGCCTCGATACTGCTTCCGTCTCATGGACGTTTTGTTGGCGCGTCCTCCAATCCATTCAGCGAATACAAACGCCGCCCCGGAGATCGCGTTGGACTCAATTGGCGTGTGCCAAGCGTCCACGGCAAGCGAGCGATCCGCCACATCATCTACGACACAAACTGGTGGAAGTCCTTCACTCACGCCCGACTGGCTGTCGCAATGGGCGATAGAGGATGCCTTTCTGTCTTCGGTGATCGCTTGGAACAACACCGTATGTTCGCCGAGCAAGTCACTGCTGAGTATTTCATCAAAACCGAGGGGCGCGGCCGAACAGTCGACGAGTGGAAAGCCCGCCCAGAGCAGCCCGACAATCACTGGCTCGATTGCTTGGTTGGCACCGCCGTCGGTGCGTCGATGCAAGGTGCATTGTTGTTTGGAACGGATATCGAACGTATGCCAACCACGAAACGAATCAGCTTCAAGGAGATGCAGCACCGAAAACGAAGCTGATTGCGAACTATTTCTTAAAAAATATCTCGTAGCGTCGCCGTTTTGCTTCAAAAGTCGGAAGGTCTACTAACAGTGAGACATTGCATCACTCAATGTGGAATCAAGTTTTGGCAGACAACCTCGAAGACGAGATTCGTGAGAACGCTGCTGGGCCTGCGAAGGCTTCGGGCGACGCCGGTTCCGTTGAGCAGCACAAGCTGACGGAGCAAATTGCTGCAGATAAGCATCTCGCTGGCAAGGACGCCGTTAGCAAACCCAATCGTGGTTTGCGTTTCAACAAGATCGTTCCACCCTCAGCTGGTTGATCTTTCTTTTTGGTTTACGAAGTACAGTAGGGCTGCCGGGGACGGCAATAGGATTACAACACGGATGTTGAAACGTTTGTCAGGGATTATCGAGCAAGCATGGCGCGGCGGAGCTTCTCACTCTTCATCCGCACCGGGACGCTCGCCCCGGCAGCCCTTCTTCTCGCGGCTTCGTGCGAGGTACGACGCCGCGAATACGACGCTCGACAACATGAAGCATTGGTCGCGAGCCGATGGTTTGTCGTCCGCCGCCGCGAATAGTCCTGATGTTCGGCGAACGCTTCGCAATCGGTCACGATACGAGGTTGCCAACAATAGTTACGCTCGCGGGATCACGCTGACGCTGGCGAATGACGTTGTTGGTACTGGGCCGCGACTGCAAATGCTGACGCCGGATGATGCTGCAAATCGTTTCGTTGAAGCGGAATTCTTTGCTTGGGCGGAAGCGGTCGGCTTGGCGGAAAAGCTGCGAACGATGCGGCTTGCCCGCGTTTCGGACGGTGAATCGTTTGGTTTGCTGACCAGCAACGAACGCATCGACGCGACAGTGAAACTGGATTTGCGGTTGATCGAAGCCGACCAAGTGGCCTCACCGACGCTGGTTGCGGATCGCTCTCGTTACCTTGACGGCATTCAGTTTGATGCTGACGGAAACCCGCTCAGCTACGACGTGCTGCGTGAACATCCTGGCGATGTGACGTTCACGATCGACGAAGAGTTCGACACGGTGCCGGCCGCCGCGGTGCTGCACTACTTCCGCTGCGATCGTCCAGGTCAGATTCGCGGTATTCCCGATATCACGCCGGCGTTGCCTCTATTTGCACAACTTCGTCGGTTCACGCTCGCGGTGCTCGCTGCTGCTGAAACTGCGGCCGACTTCGCCGGCATCCTCTACACCGACGCGCCGGCCAATGGCGAAGCGGACGCTGCGGAGCCATTCGAGCCAATCGAACTTGAGAAGCGAATGCTGCTCACGATGCCCGGTGGTTGGAAGATGGCTCAAATGAGGTCAGAGCAACCATCGACCACGTATGCGGAGTTCAAGAAAGAGATACTCAACGAGATCGCTCGTTGTTTGAACATGCCATTCAACGTCGCCGCTGGAAATTCTAGCGGTTACAACTATGCCAGTGGGCGACTCGACCACCAAACCTACTTCAAGTCGATCCGTGTTGAGCAAACCCAGCTTGCTCGCGTCGTTCTGGATCGCATTTTGATTGCTTGGCTTCGCGAAGCCATTCTCATCGAGGGCTATCTGCCCAATTCGCTTCGCACGCTCGATTCAACGTTCGAGCACCAATGGTTCTGGGACGGACATGAGCATGTCGATCCCGCCAAAGAAGCCAACGCCCAAAAGATCCGTCTCTCGAATCATACGACGACTCTGGCCATCGAATTTGCGCGGCAGGGGCGTGATTGGGAGACGGAACTCAAACAGCGTGCCAAAGAAGTGTCGCTGATGCGTGAGCTTGGTCTGTCGGCCAGCGATGAAACTCAACCCCAAACCTCAACCAAGGTCACGGAAGACAATGCCGAAGACACAGCACGCGCCGCTTGAAGCCGACGCCGAATCCGTTCCCAGTTCGTTGCGAATCGTTTGTGATGATGCGGCGACGATTACGCTCGCCGCGGCCGAAACGCCGGAAGAAGGCAAGCCGTCGCTTCGCAAGTTCTCGATGACCGCATATACCGGCGGCGCGATGCGGCTTGGCGGTTGGCCTTATCCGGTTGTCGTTGACTTGGCTGGCATGCGAGTGACTCGCAAGTCGCGTCCGATTCTGAAAGACCACGATCGGGGAAGCATTGTCGGACACACCGACGACATTGCGATCACCTACAAATCGCTCGAAGTCGCCGGCGTGATCTCAGGGGTTGGTGCGACGGCTCAGGAAGTGATCGCGACCAGTGAGAACGGTTTTCCCTGGCAAGCCTCGCTGGGTGCGAGTGCCGACAAGGTTGTTTTCATCCCTGAAGGCAAAACGGCAAACGCCAACGGACGCGAGTTCAAAGGGCCAGTCTATGTGGCTCGCAAGTCAACGCTGGGCGAGGTTTCGTTCGTTGCCTTGGGTGCTGACGACGATACCGAGGCTCGCGTCGCTGCCGGCAACTACGCCGAGGGCGATGATCCCAGCGACACGGATGAAGATACCGACGACCTCGAACCCGTCAATGCGAGTTTGAACATGAGCACGAAGCCAAAGACGCAATCCAAACCTGCGGATTCTCCTGTCGCTGAAATGCGAGCCGAGGCCGCCCGCGAATCTCGTCGTATCGCCGGCATTCGCAAGGTGTGTGACAACAAACATGCGTCGATCGAAGCCGATGCAATCGAACAAGGATGGAGCGTCACGAAAACGGAGTTGACTGTGTTGCGAAGTGAACGACCAAAGGCTCCTGAATCGGGAACGTCGAAACCTGGATTCACTCGTGCAGTGCTCGAAGCCGCGGCATGTTTGTCGGTCGGTATCGACGAAAAGACACTGCTGGCCAGCTACGGTGAACGCACTTTGAACCAGGCGGATCCGATGCGACACATCGGTTTGAAAGAACTGGTCGCAGAGTGCGCTCGCATGGAAGGGATCGACGTTCCGCGTGTCTTTGGTGACGGAACCGCGACGATCCGTGCCGGGTTCTCGACGATGAGTTTGCCGAGCATCCTCGAAAACGTGATGAACAAGACGCTTTTGGCGGCTTACACCAACACGCCGATCGCTGCCTTTGATCTCTGTAGCGTCGGCACCGTGTCGGACTTCAAGGAAGTCTCGCGTTACCGTTTGCTCGGTACCGGCGGCTTTGAACAAGTCGCTCCCGATGGCGAACTGAAGCACGGAAAGTTGTCCGAGCAGAAGTATAGCAACAAGGCCGACACCTATGGTCAAATCTTGATGCTGACTTGACAGGACATCATCAACGATGACCTGTCGGCATTCATGGACATCCCGCGTCAAATGGGGCGATCGGGTGCCGAGTCGATCGACGATCTGTTCTTCACCTTGTTGCTCAAGAACGCTGGCTTCTTCACTGGCGGCAATGGCAACTTGTTGTCCGGAACCGACACGAAGTTCGGTCCCGACAGTTTGACGGTTGCCAAGACGACGTTCCGCAAGCAGAAGGCTGGTCCTGGCAACAAGCCGAAGGATCAAAAGCCGATCAACATTCGGCCCGAATACTTGGTCGTTCCAGTCGAGCTGGAAACCGAAGCGGAACTGTTGATGGGTTCGGCTCAGTTGATGATCGACGCCCAGGGTTCGCCGACCAAGATCCCAGTCGACAACCCACACCGCAACAAGTACCGCGTCATCAGCACGCCGCATTTGTCGGACTCGTACTACACCGGCGCGAGTGGCAAGGCTTGGTATTTGTTCGCCAACCCGAGCATCCTTCCCGCGTTCGAGATCGTGTTCCTCAATGGTCGCCGCACTCCGGTGATCGAACGAGTCGAAATGCCACCGAACATGCTCGGCATGGGTTTCCGCTCCTTCATCGACTTCGGTGTGAACTCGCAAGATCATCGTGCCGCCGTGAAGGTCACCGGTGAAGCGTGATCCCCGTTTAACTTTCTCGCTCAAAACTCAAGTCTCAAACCTCAGGTCTAACAATCCATGTCCGCAGCAGATTTCGTTCAAGAGGGAGCGGCCGTTGACTACACGCCCGACGCCGATCTCCCCGCCGGTAGTGTCGTCGTGCAAGGCGAACTGGTCGGCATCACCAAGCACGACATCAAAGCCAATGTGCTCGGCGCAATCAGCGTCGAAGGTGTCTTTGATGTTGCCAAAGATCCCGCGATCTCGGTTTCGGCCGGTGCCAAGGTTTACTGGGACGCGACCGCTGGCCAATCGGTCACGACTGCGACCGGCAACAAGTTGCTCGGCAAAGCCGTGCTTTCCGCCGGCACCAACACACCCACCGTCCGTGTTCGACTAAGTCAATAAGGATGGTTATGGCGTCGATCAGCCAAGTAACGGCCGACCGGGCCAAGGCGATCGAACGTCTGGTGTTTGCCGAAGATCGCAAGACGAGCCAGTGGCTTCGAGCATCGCCGTTCGCAACGTGCTTCTGCATTGCCGTCGCCTCGACCGAAGCGACATGGCGTGTGCAAGCGTTGCTTCCCGACGAAGAAGTCGTCCAGCTCGGTTACTACGTTCGCTCGTCCACAACGGGCAGCAAACTTTTCAATCCGTCGAAACCGTTGTACCTGAAGTCGGAAGTGATGTGCGGACTGCCTATTCGCTTCGTTTCGACCGTCGAACAAATCAATCCGATCCTCTGGGTCATTTTTTAGAGTTAAGGAGCACTCACTGCATGAACGCAACATTGCGAGCCATCATCGCCGCGTGCGTCCTGTGTCTAGCAAGCGGCTGTTTGCCCGAGCAACCTGTTCAGGTGCGACCGCTCCCGGCCCCCGCGCCGGAGCAACCCGCCGCGAACTTGCCCAACAAATTGCATCAACGCAATTGGACTGGCAGGCTCAATCAGGGCAGCTGCGTTCACGCTTCGCTCGTCAATCACTTGCGTTGGCTGAACGAGTATGAACTCGGGGAACGCTGGCGTGCCACTTACAGCGACGGCGAATGGGACTCGCGATTGCGAAGCCGACTCGACGCTGCCGACATCGACTACAGCTACACCGTCAAAGCCGATCCGCGATTCCTCGATTGGGCGACTGCGACTCGGCGCGGAGCGATTCTGTGGTGGAAACCAGCCCACTGTTGCACCTTCGTCGGCTGGGTCAATCGCGACGGCCGGCAATACGCGGCGATTCTCGACAACAACTATCCCGGCCGGTTTGAATTCACGCCACGCGAACAATTCGTTCGCCTTTGGGCTGGCTATGGCGGATTCGCACTCACGGTCCTCGACGACCCGGCCAGCTCCTTGCCCTATCGAAGTTATGAGGTGATTCAATGAACGATGGAATTCGGATTCGATTGAGCGTGGGTCTGGTCACGCTGGCAATCATCCACGCGCTGTTGCTTGGTGGAGTGTTCACGGCATTGCGACCATGTCCGACCACGCAACCGGAAGACGACACATGGAATGTACCCAATGCCGTTTCGCCCGCTCCACGCGTTGGCAGGATCGAGAAGTTTGACGAGCCCCAGTCAGTGAATCTAAGTGCTCAAGGCGAAATCAAACAGCAGTCAGTTTCGATCTGCCCGACATGCGAACCGACGACGATTTATTCGCCGGCAATCGCACCTCAACCTTCATTGCCGATTGCTGCACCCCAGCCTCAGCCAACGACGAAGAAGTATCAAATTGCTTTGTTCATCGGCGGTGATTCCAAGAGCAAGCAACTGCTTGATTGGTTTAATCGCGACCCGAAGTTATACAAGCTGCGAAACGACTGTGATTTCCAAGTCTACACGTCTGGCAATTCACTCTATCAAACCAGGTTCGCGAGCATCGTCCCTGTCGAACAGTTTCCCGTCGTGCTGTTTCAAGACAACACTGGCGGACACGTTCACGCCGCGGGCCGAGCCATGCTGCCCGCCACTGCGGCCGAACTCTACGCCGATCTTCGCCAGGGATACCAACTCTATCAACAGACTCGGCAGGCCCAGAAAACCGGCGCACTGAAAACGCGAGGCTATTCGTGGGACGACGCGATCTCCCCAAAATTGCAACTCAACTCCGAGGATTGTCCTGACGGTTACTGTCCCGTTGAGCCATCCGACAATTGGCGGCCGTTCGATCGCGACCGAGATCGTGACAGTCCTCGCGATCTGTTGTTCGACAGGGCAAACGAAACTCGTAATGCCTTGCTTTGGGCATCGGCAGGCGAACTGGCAACGATCGCGATGATCGTGTTGGCCGTCTTTCTACTCGGATTCATTCTCATCAAGCGAGGCATGTGAACCAATGACGTTACTAACCGGAATCGCAACCGTGGTTGTGCTGCTGTTGATCGCCGTCGCCTTGTTGCCGTCGAAGAAACGCGACAAGGATGGTGCTCAATCAGCCAGCGTAATCAATCCGTTCCATTCGCCCCCGCAGCCAGTCAATCTGCGTGAGCAGCAATTGCAGGAGGAATCCGAAGCGATCGCCAGCGAGTATCAACGCCGATCGAACGAAGCGTGGCTAGACGAGTTGAGCGACAAGGCATCGACGCTCTTAAAAGCCCCAGCGAAACCCGCGGCACGCAAATCGTGACCGACATGCTGCACCGTGGGCAGTCTTGGTTAGCGGAGAAACTGACCAAGCATGCCTCGCGAGACGTGGTGTATCAGCGTGACGATGTCTCCGTCGAGTTATCCGCCACAATTGGCAAATCGGAGTACGAACAGGACGACGGCGACGGCGTCATCACTCGTGCTCAAGTCCGCGACTTTCTGATTAACACGAAAGACTTGCTGCAATCCGCCATCGGCACCTGGCCTCGCCGCGGCGATCGCATCCTGGAAACCGATGGCGACACGACATTCGTTTACGAACTGATGTCAATCGGCAACGAACCGCCGTGGCGATACAGCGATCCCTTCCGCGTCAAACTCCGCATTCACACCAAACTGGTTGACACGATCACATGACAGCAACGCCCGCAACCGTCATTCAGATTGCCGAAAGCGTCGTCGCGGAAATCAACGCCGGCGACTTCAGCAAGACAAACCTTTCGGCCCAGCGCCTCTACGTTCCCAACTTCGATCTCGAAGACATGAAGGAACTGCGAGTCACCGTGGTGCCTCGCGAGGTTGAGTACTTGCCGCTCGATCGAGCATCGAACAAGTATCACGCAACCATCGACGTCGCAGTTCAGAAGAAGTTCAGCAAGGGCGATGCCAAGGAAATTGACCCATTGGTGTTCTTCGTCGAGGAACTGGCCGATTACTTCCGGCTCAAACGACTCAATTCGTTCGTTGCAGCCCGCTGCGTCAAGGTCGAGAATTCAGTCCTGTACTCTTCTGAGCATTGGACCCAGTTCAATCAATTCACGAGTCTGCTGACATTGACGTTTGAGCTCGCAAAATGATGCACATCAGGGCTCGCGTGCAATTCACACCGGGCCAACTGAAAAAGAAGGTCAACCAAGCGACTTTCAAAAGCATGAATCATGCCGCCGGCACCATCCGAATGACGGCAAAACGATCCATACGCAAACGCAAAAAACCATCCAACCCAGGATCGCCGCCCAGTTCGCCGACCGGAATGCTGCGTCGTGTGCTTCGCTACGAAGTCAATCGCGATCGCGGCGAAGCAATCATTGGCCCGGTCAACGAGATCGCTGGCCGACTGTGGAACCTCCATGAATTCGGTGGCGTTGTCACCAAACGACGCAAGCTGAAGCGACATCGGTTTCGTGTCGGTGAGTTTGGGCCGATCCGTGCGAAGCAACCTGGGAAGTTTGCCCGCATCAAACTGCTCACCATCGCCCAAGCTAGCCGAGCCACACGACTGATCGAACAAGAAAACGAGCGCCGCGGTGCCAGCAAACCACGCCGCTATCCCGCACGACCGTTCATGAAACCTGCCCTCATTGCCAACCAAGCTCGCCTCCCAAAGTTCTGGCGTGACTCGGTGAAATAGTCTCTCGACCACGGATGGAATCGAAACATGTCAGCAGAAGTCAAACTCGGTCTCGATGCCGTCCTGACGATCGATGGTGCCGAGATCACGAACGTCAAGGACCTGACGGTCAATCTCGAAAAGGCCGAAGCCGACGCAAGCACGCGTGCAAACAACGGCTGGCGAGCCACAGTCGGTACGTTGAAAGACGCGTCGATCGAGTTCACCGTATTGAACAAGAACGGTGACACCTCATTCGCGATGCTGCAAGGACTTTGGAGCAGTGGCACGCCCTGTGACGTTGGCATCACGGATGCCGGCGGCTCGCTGACGCTCACCTGTGAGGTCATGAACTTCAATGTCAATCAAAACCTTGAAGAAGTCGTTTCCGCTGACGTCACTTTGAAACCCACACAATCGTCAACCGGCGGCGGTATGAACGTCGGCGGCGGCACTCCATAATCATCCTCCGAACGGAATCGCAAGCTTATGCAGAAATTCATTGATCGCCGCGGTCGCGTTTGGATCGTCGACATCGACAACACGACACTGCGCCGCGTAAAAGCACTCACCGACGTGCGATTGCTCGACGCGATCGACGGAGATTTGGTCACGCGACTTTCCAGCGATCCGTTGCTGCTGGGAGATGTGTTGTTCGCGATCTGCAAACCACAAGCCGACCAACAGGACGTTGACGACGAAGCGTTCGCCGAGGGTCTAGCGGGTGACTCGATCGACGAAGCGTGCAAGGCACTGGTGGATGCGTTGGTCGCTTACTTCCCGGAGTCCCGTCGCCGTCTTCTGCGGAAGGCGGCCGACAAACAGAAGATGATCGAGACGCGGGGCTTGGCAGCGATCGAGAAACGGCTGGACGATCCGAATCTGGTGGACCGGATTGTGGAGGACCTGGAACGCAAGCTCGCAGTGCCGACATCGAGCGACTCATCATCCGACTCGCCGGCATCATCGGAGTCGACCCCGGACCACTGACGCTAAGGCAACTCGTCCAGATGGCCGAAGCGAAACGCCAACACGACTGGCACATTGCCAGCAGCGTGATGGCACTGACGGCCGAGATCAATCGCGATCGCAAACGTCGACGAAAACCGTTCAAACCGGATGACTTCAATCCCTACACGGTCACTCGTTCTGTTCCGGTGAAAGCCACTGTTGAACAGGTCGCCCATCTGCTCGGCGCAGTATTTCACCCTTCACCCGTCTCACTTCAAACTTCTGACACATGTCCCAAGTCCGAGCCGGATCCGCCTACGTCGAACTGCTGACCAAGGATTCCGCGTTCGTAAAAGGTCTGCGGTCCGCTCAGAAGCGGTTGGAATCGTTCGGTGCTTCAACGCGTTTGCTCGGCACCAAACTTATGGGACTCGGCGTGGCCGCGGCCACACCACTGGCCGGCAGTGTCGCGATCTTCTCCAACTTCGACGATGCCATGCGTGGCGTCGCTGCGATCACGCAGGCAACGGGATCGCAGCTTGAGTCGCTTCGCAACACGGCAAAGCACCTCGGAGCAACCACCAGTTACTCCGCGAGCGAAGTCGCGTCATTGATGACCGAACTCGGTCGCGCCGGATTCAAACCGGACCAGATCGAGAAGATGACAGCCGCCGTGATGAACATGGCCCGCGCCACCGGTACCGATGCCACACAGGCCTCCGGCATCATGGCAGCCACTATTCGCCAGTTCGGGATGGAAGCCGGCGAAGCGACGCGAGTGGCCGACGGCCTGACCGCTGCAGCCAACAAGTCGTTCAACACGGTGGAATCTCTCGGCGAGGCCTTGTCTTACGCCGGCCCCGTCGCCGCCGATGCCAACATGAGCCTCGAAGAGACGCTCGCGATCCTTGGTACGCTCGGCAATATGGGCATCCAAGGATCGTCGGCCGGTAACGCGATGCGCCGCCTTCTGACGATCAGTGCGGCCGAAAGCGAGAAATTCAAGACCACGTTCGGCGTCACGACCAAGGATGCCAAGGGCAACGCCCGATCGCTCGTTGACATCCTTGGCGAAGTCGCCGCTGCGACCGAGAAAATGGGAACGGCCGACAAGGCTGAGAAATTGAACGAGGTGTTCGGACTGCTCGGCATCACCGCGGCCAGCTCGATCGGCAAGAGCGTGGCCGATACCCGCGAGTTGTATGCCGAGCTTCAAAAGGCCGGCGGCATCGCCGGCAAGACTGCTGAGGAAATGGAAGGCGGACTCGGCGGAGCGTTCCGAATCCTGAAGTCTTCCATCGAGGGAGTCGCGATCGCCATTGGTGAATCGCTGGAAGGCAGCGTCACCACGATGGTGCAAGCCTTCAGTCGCGCCGCGTCCGGCTTGATCGAGTGGATCAACAAGAACCAGAAGATCGTCAAGATTGCCGCTACGAGTGCGATCGCGATCTTCACGATCGGCGCGGCATTATTCGCTCTCGGTTCGTTCGCCGCTGTTGCATCATTCGCGGTTGGCGGCCTTGCAACGATCTTCTCATTCATCGGCGGTGCAATCGGCGTCATCGTCTCGGCGGTCGGACTGCTTTTCACCCCGCTTGGCCTTGTTGTCGCAGCGGTCGCCGCGCTCGGTGGATACTTTCTATATTCGACTGGTATCGCCGGCCAGGCGGTCGAGTATCTCAAAGGTCTATTTGAAACACTCAAAGCCGACACGCTCGCCGCATTCGGTGCGATTGCCAATGCACTCGCCGCTGGTGACATCACTGCGGCCACCGATGTGTTGTGGACGTATTTGAAACTCCAGTGGGTCAAAGGCACGACCTACATCAAAGGCGTCTGGGCGGACTTCACTCAGTATATCTCTGACGTGTGGGCCGACTCCGCCTACGCGATCGGGGATGTTCTGATTGGTGCCTTGTCTGGGCTGGCTGGCGTTTGGAACAGTACGCTCGGCTTTATGGCGGACGGTTGGACGATCCTCACGTCCGCCGTACAGAAAGGTTGGAACAACACAATTGGGTTTCTCAAGAAAGGATTCCTCAAACTTCACGAACTCGTTGACATTGCGGGCGACGTGTCGGTACAGATCGGCGGAGTGCTCATCAACGCATTGGCCGGCGTCGAGAACGCTTGGGTTGAAACCGTCGATTACCTTGCCGACACATGGACCGTGTTCGTTGGTCAAGTGAAGTCGATGTGGAACTCGACCGTGGGGTTCCTCAAAAAGGCGTGGATCAAACTCAAAGCTCTGTTCGACGACGACATCAACGTCGATGTCGAAATGGCGAAGATCGACGCTGACACTCGAGCGGCCGATGCCGCTGAAGAGCAACAACGGCAACAAGCGATCATCGAGCGTCAGCGCCGCCGATCCAAACGAAAGGAGCAGATCGAGGCCAACCGGGTTGAGATGCAGAAAGGCATCGCTTCACAACTCGAGGCACGCCGCAAGGCTCGCGAAGGTACGGACATCGACGCCGACATGCGGGCGATCGACGACGAGACCGATGCGAAGAATGCAGTTGTCGACCAATCCAAGGAACAACAGTTCAGCGAAAACGATGCGGCGCAGTCGAATCGTCAACAAATCATCGACGACACGACCGTCGGAGTGCAACGCACGCTCGATCAGATGCGAGCGGAAGCGAAAGCGGCGCGCGAAGCAGGTCGGCCAACCGCTGAAGATCGCGATAAGGAACGAGACGAGCAAATCGCAACCGCACAGGCCGAGTTCGATGCTGCGGTGGAACGAGCCAACAATGCAACTGCGCCCTCGGACGCGGAGCCGAAACCTGAAGACGCTGCCCCGCCGGAACCACCAGTCGCTCCGCCCAAGATGCCTGAGCCCGGCGCAGTCGATATCCCCAAGGTCGATCTCCCCGGAATCGACGATCCCGAGTTGCAACCGCCCAATGCGAAAGATCTGCGTCTCGAGCTGAACCCTGACGCGCAAGCGGCGATGGACCAGTTCGCAAACGGTCCCGAAACTGATCGAACCGAAGTCGCCGGCAATTTTGATGCGAGGGGATTGGGGCTCGGCAGTGGAGCGTCGACGATTCCGCAACAAGCTCCTGAACCGCTCAAAATACTTGATCCAATTGCGGCACAGAATGATCCCATCGAAGTCATTGTCGCGCCACAATTGAAGCTGCAGCCCGAACAACCTGACGAACCAAAACCGCTCGACGATCCAGGAAACGACGTAGCCGACATTGTTGTCAATGCTCCGAACGTCGAGGTCGTGGCGGAGGACGCACCGATCGTGCCGGCACCGGATGTCGTCGTGAATGCTGCGAGCGATCCGATTATCGCCTCGCCGAATGTTCAGTCACCTGACGTCAACGTTCCTGCGTTGGACACGCCCGATGTCACCTTGCCACGGATCGCTGTACCAGACGTCAGTTCGCCCTCGGTCGCGATCCGCAATCAACCGATCAACATCGAGTCGCCGGCGCAAGGCCCGCCGAATGTCTCGGTGCAAAGCGATTCGCAATCGTTCGAGCCGCTAGTCGTTCAGGAAAGCGATGCGACGGTCGACTTACCAGAAGCTAGCGGTCAGTCTGAGCCGCTGTATTTGGACAGTTCGACTGATCTCGAAACCTCGCCGACATTGGATGTTGCCGCGATCACCGAAGCGTTCGCTTCCGTTGGCCGATCCCTAGCAGCCTTTGACTCCGCGATCGCCAATAGCACGTCGCAGTTGCAACTGCCGGCGATGTCAGGTGGCGAATTCAGCGAGGACATGAAACGGGCAATCATTCAAACCGCTGAGAACACTCGACGCCTTGTTGAGCGTTCGCAGTCGGGAGGGATGGTGTTTAGCTGATGTCAATCTCCTCTGGTGGATACACATTCGAGGTCGCGGCTCTCACCGAAAAGGCGTCGCGTGGGAAATCGCACTCCGATTTCACTTCTTACGTCGCGACGAATGGCGGGGCTGTTGATCCGGCTGCTGCTTCGAGTGCTCTGTATCAATACTACAAGGCAAATCACAAGGAATTGATCCCGTATCTGCAAATCGACTCGGAGTTCATCAACCAGAAGCACGCTCTGGTCAGCGTAACGATCAACAAAGCCAAGCTCGATCCGGTTTCGTTCAGTACGACCGGAGCGACAACCCATCTGAATCAATCGCTACAGACTCGGGGCATCTACTCCGCGCCGGGAATCGCAGCCCCCGTCTATCACGGAGCGATCGGAGTCAGTGATTCTGGAGTTTCCGGCGTCGACATCACGGTCCCCGCGTTTGAGTTCTCGGTTCGTAAGAAGTTTGAGTTCGTTTCAACGGGCTATCTGCTTGCGATGGTCTCGATGACCGGCCGAGTGAACTCGTCACCGTGGTCGATCTTCGCTCCCGGCGAAGCGTTGTTTCTCGGAGGCGAGGGTGGCGAGGACGAGCAGAACTGGGTCGACGTGACCTACCACTTCGCCGCTCGACCGAACGAGTTCTCGATGACGGTTGGAAACATCACCGGGATCAGCAAGCAGGGTTGGGACTACTTGTGGGTCAAACACGGCGAGAAGGTGGTCGGAGACCGTGTGCTGCAAGTTCCTGAGGCAGCGTACGTCGAACAGGTCTATCACGGAGGAAACTTCAACGTGTTGGGGATCAGTTAATGACCCGACGCGTGAAACCAGGCGATCAGTTTGCGATCACCGCCGCTGAATACAACCGATTGCTTGTTGCTGCCGAAGCCGCGCATCGCAACCGACTGCCGGGCGGCGGTGGCCCTCGCACGCATTTGCGAAACGCCGCAACCGTTCGCGTTCATAACCTGTCGGCAAACACAGTTCCGATCGGCGGAATTGTCGGCTTCGAGTCACCGCTGACCGATCCGACCGTCGGCCCAATGGAACTGGCCCGCTTCGTTCGCGATGCGACAATTGAGTGCGTGCGTCCGACAGAAGACGATCACACAGGTCGCGTTGGGGTCGCCATCGAACCGATCGCGGAAGACAAGGTCGGCCGCGTGGTGTTCGATGGCGTCGTGGCCGCGCGAGTCAACGTCGTCAAAACTTGGCACAAGTTTGCAGACGTTGGCGAATCGGCCGGTGACACGCTGCAATCGAAACCAGATGGATCGGCACAGATTCTGTGGCGACGCGACCTCAACCAACTCGGTGACCAATGGGCAGTCGTTCGGGTCGGCCGACCCGCTGATCCGGTTTACCTTGTCGAGGTTCCGATTGGTGGGATCGCTGGCCGCCGAGGGATGCGGACGGGTAGCGCGGACTGCGACCTTCATCACATCGACAAAGCCGGCGAGATCGAAGCGGTTACGGATCCGGCTGGCGACACAGTACGAATTACCGCTCGGAATCATTCGGCACAGCGTATTCGCGGTCCGATCGCTGATTCGCCGAAACAATACTTGGAAGTGCAGTTCGACGGCCAGCGATCCTGGGTGATCGACCCGCCAAAACAAACGCTTCTATGCAAGCCATCGAAACGAATCAAAGCAAAGTCATGGGGAACGGCTCGCGAGCTACGTTTTGATGGCGGATGGAAACCGATTGGCCCTGCCGTCTCGGTTTACAACGTGTGCGATTACGCGTTGCTGGCCAGCCAACAGATCGTCTGCCATTTCCACGAAGACACGTCGGCGTACTTGACGATCGGTTGCCGCTGCTGCGATGGCAGCAGCAGTTCGAGCAGTTCATCAAGCTCCAGCAGTTCGTCGAGTTCAGGTTCCAGCAGCAGTTCTAGTAGCGATTCATCGTCCAGCAGTTCTTCGTCGTCGCCCTCGTCATCTTCATCCTCGTCATCGGGTAGCCCATCAAGTAGCAGTGGCTCGTCGAGTAGTTCGAGCATGAGCGGTTCAAGCTCATCGAGCATGTCGTCGAGTTCCAGCAGTTCCCCGTCGTCATCCAGCAGCAGTTCCTCTGGTTCTAGTTCGTCGAGTAGCGGGTCGTCTTCCTCGTCGTCCGGCAGCCCATCGTCCTCATCAAGCAGTGGTTCGTCATCGAGCAGCAGTTCCGGCAGTTCGTCATCGTCATCGAAGTCATCATCAAGTAGCGATTCATCCTCCAACTCCTCGTCATCCGACAGTAGCGGTTCTTCTCTTAGTTCGTCCGCATCCAGCAGCAGCGATTCAAGCGACAGTTCAACGTCCTCATCAAGCAGCGTCAGCAGTAGTCAATCGAGCGATTCCTCGGACAGCAGCGATTCGAGCAAATCGACAAGTCTGCCGAGCGTAAGCAGTTCATCCAGTTCCGACGGTTCCTCGTCTTCATCGAGCGGTTCGTCAGGCAGTTCGTCGAATTCTCAGTCAAGCGATTCATCCAACAGCGAGTCGAGCACATCGAAGAGTCTACCGAGCATCAGTGGTTCATCCAGTTCTGACGGTTCCTCGTCGGCATCGAGTGATTCGTCGGACAGCTCGTCAAACTCACAATCGAGCGATTCATCCAACAGTGACTCGAGTACATCGACCAGTCTGCCCAGCCTCAGCGGATCATCAAGCTCCGCAGGATCGTCGTCCGCATCGAGTGATTCGTCAGACAGTTCGTCCGATTCCCAGTCCAGCGACTCATCGACAAGCGAATCGAGCGATTCCAGTACGTCGATCAGCCTGCCAAGCGTGTCCGCGTCCAGTTTGTCGGCGAGTGATTCGTCGTCGAGCAACTCACAATCGAGCGATTCCGGTTCGTCGAGCGATTCGTCCACCTCGCAATCAAGCGAATCAACCAGCACGCCGTCCGTCAGCAGTTCGCAGTCATCGGCGTCCGAGAGTGAATCATCAACCAGCGAATCATCGACTTCAGAATCGAGCCAGTCCGAATCGAGCACATCCGAAAGTGAATCACGAAGCGAGTCAGACTCGGAGAGCGTGCCCTCGTTTAGTTGGAATTCGTCAACGAGTAGCGAAAGCGATTCCGTATCAAGTGAGTCCGCATCGGAATCCCAGTCGCAATCCGACTCGACGTCGCCATCAGCCAGCGAATCGGGAAGCGAATCCCAAAGTGAATCAAGCATCGACCGCAGTTCGGACTCGCAAAGCTACTCAGCGAGTGCGTCGGCATCGTACTCGGACAGTGCCTCCGCCAGCGGGAGCCAAAGTGGTTCTGCATCAGGCAGCGGATCAGATTCAGGCAGTGATTCAGGATCAGGCAGCGTAAGTGCATCCGAATCAGATAGCGGAAGCGGATCGGCCTCTGATTCACGATCAACGAGCACATCGGATTCTGGCAGTGACTCGCGAAGCGATGACTCGACCAGTGTTCCGACGTCATCAAGTGTCTCTGGTTCCGATTCAACTTCAAGGTCGACTAGCAACTCGGGATCGGAAGGCTCAGATAGCGATCGGCCCAGTGAAAGCGACGACCCGAGTGTTGGTGATTCATCTGGAAGCGACAGCAATCAACCATCCGAAAGCAACGACTCAACATCCGAGCCAGACCCACCCAGCGACGGTTCCGACCGCCCCAGCGAAAGTGCGTCCGATAGCAGCGACGGCTCCGACCGTCCGAGTGAAAGCGATTCAACCGAGGAACCTTCCGAAGACAGCAGCGGATCGAGTGAGCCTTGCAACAGCACCTGGATTTGGTCGTGCGGTTGGGAACTAGTGAGCAGCGATTGTGAAGACCCCGGCGATCCACCTAGTTCGTCCGGTTCGTTCGATGGAGCGGTAGCGGGGATGACAGCATGATGCATTGCCCTCACTTAACGCCCGACAACCAATGCGAGGTTGCATGCCAACTCGCTGGCTGTCGTGTGCAAACCACGCCGACCGCCTGTAACGCGTGCCAGACCAACGACAACCCGTGCGCGATCAACGTCGTCACCATCGGCATGGCATTGGTCAACAAGAAGCGACGCAAACAAGACATCACCGAGTTGGAAGCTCTGCTTCGCAACTACCTGCCGGACGAAGACCCGATGCCGGCGACGCTGAAAATGAGCAGCTACCGGCCCGGCCCCGGCAACGAACTCAAGAAGATGATCGCTTGGTTTGCAAAGCCGAGCGAAACATGCAACTGCGAAACCCGCGTCGACACGATGAACGACTGGGGTGCCGAAGGTTGCCGCCGAAACATTGACACGATCGTCGATTGGTTACTCGAAGAAGCCCAAGCAAGAGGACTCCCGCATGGAAGGTTTACAGCAAAAGTCGCCCGCAGTCTCGTCAGCACTGCCATCCGCAAGTACGAGAGAAAGTTCCCCGAAGGGGCACCCGAACCAGACCAAGACGATCCGGAGGACGAATTCGATCGTTGAACGCTGCTTCCTGATGAACCTCGATCGCCGCGATGATCGAATGCAAGAGTGGATGCGGCAGCTTCCCGATCCCTGGCCGTTCCCCGAACCCGAACGGTTCGCCGCGATCGACGGCCGCCGCGTGGCCACGCCCCCGCAGTGGCGAGCAGGCAACGGAGCGTGGGGGTGTTACCGATCACACTTGTTGATTCTCGAAAAGTGCCTACTCGAACACATCGACTCGTATGTTGTCTTTGAAGACGACGCGGGATTCGGCGACGACTTCTGCGAGCGGTTACAGGAATTTATCTCTGAGTTGCCAGCCGACTGGGGCATGGCGTATCTCGGCGGCCAACACCTCTATGCCGGCAAAAACCCACCGCACAAAGTCAGCGAACACGTCTATCGTCCGTACAACGTGAACCGCACGCACGCGTTCATGGTGCGCGGACGCGAAGCAATGAAGACACTGTATCGCCATCTCACTTGGAACGATTGGCACACCAAGCATCACATCGACCATCACCTCGGTCGATTGATCCAGCGTCGCTACCAAGCACTCGTGCAAGGAAAGAACATCCAAAAGGAATCCATCGCGGTTTACACGCCCGATCGCTGGCTCGTTGGTCAACTGCCGACAAAGTCCAACATCTGCGGTCGAAAATGGAGTCAAACGCGGTTCTTCAACGATGCCAAAAACGCGGATCACTCCGACGCACCGTTCTTTGCCGTCCTCGGCCCGCACCGCGCCGGCACGTCATGCGTCGCGATGGTCATGCACCACCTGGGCGTCCACATGGGGAACCAGCTTGGTGGCTACGAGGCGACCGGAGGCGGCGAGGCAGTCGGGCTGGCACAGCTATGCGAAAAGGTGATGCGTTTCCCGGCGACGGACCCCAATGTCAGCGACGACCAACTGACCCAAATGCTCAAGTCGTGGATTGTCAGTCGCAAATCAGAAGCCAACCGGGATAAAACGGTTTCGGGAGCGAAGTATCCGCACCTCTGTCGCTTCGTGAGTCATCTGCACGCCGGGCTCGGCGATTCGCTACGAATCATCTCCGTCGAACGAGACATCGAAGCGTCCATTCGTTCGCTGCGGAATCGCAGCGAAAAACATCGTGGCCAATGGTTCGCGGCAAACGATGAGGAGTGCGAGGATCTGCAACGCAGTCTCCGCGACCACCGAGACAACTTCATCGCGGACCATCCGAACGTGCCGGTGTTCCGGATTGAGTTCGCCGAGTTGGTGACGTATCCCGAGGAAGTGATCGGCAATCTGATCGAGTTCCTTGGCATCACGCCGACTCCGGATGAAATCCAGTCGGCGATCGAACACGTCAATCCTGATCTCCGGAAGTTTGGGTGAACAACATAAACGCAAAAACTTCCTCCGCTAAAACTGCGAGCAAGCCAATGAGTTCTTTCGTCCGAGTAGTCCGCCGCTGGCCGAACGCGGGATTTGGATCCTATCTTCTCACTACGATTGACACCGTTGCTGCGATTCTTGAGGCAGGTTTGATTCCTGTGGTCGACTATCGCCACCGGAAGTCGATGCAACTGTACCGCACCTACGATGGTGAGAACGTTTGGGACACGTTCTTTCACCAGCAACATTCCGTTGCAGAAGCAGCTGAGTGCCCCGAGCTAACCGTTGATTTTGGAAAAAGGCAGAAGGTGCCGTGTTTGACCTACTATGAATCGCGGTCCACCTTTCAGTCATTCGTGCAGCCGCGAGAGGCAGTCGATCACTTTGCTACACAACGAATCAACTACCGAATCGGACAGGGCGTTGAGTACGACTGCATCTATTTTCGCGGCACGGACAAAAAGAACGAGCGACGTCCGGTCCCCTTCGAGCGATACGACTCAATCCTTGATGCTGCCAACGGCCCGCTAGTAGCACAGACGGATCAGCAGTCTTTTATCGACTATGTAAAGAAACGAAAGCCGGACGTAATCATCTTTCCGGAGTTACGGTACTCCGCGACCGAGTCACCGCTCCACCAAGACTCTAGCCCTGGATTCCGAAAGGGCGTCGAGGCGTGGACTGTTATTCGTATTTTGGCAGGTGCTCGACGCCTCTATGCCAGTCGATCGAACATTACGACAGTCACCAATCTCATGCGGACGAATCCGGCTGAACACTTGAATTAGAAGAGCGAGCCTCTGCTTAGCTCTGCTGATTCCACAACAGTTGAAATCGCATGCTATGAGTCGCCGGTAGAAAAACATGTCGTTAAACAAGGGAGGAACCCTCTTTGGCTATCCGAAGTTCTGACATCACATTCTGCATCAAGACGATACACCGTCCGTGGTCGTGCCACCGGTTGGTCCAGTCGCTGCGCGAACACATCGCCGAGCCAAACATTGTCGTTGTCGACGACGGTCAGCCTGAGCTTCGTTTCAGTGAGAAGTATCCCGAAATCGCCAAGTACTGCACGGTCATCAATCTAGATCGGCACGATGTGGGCGTTGGAGTCGGACGCAATGCAGCGATCGACACGGCGCAGACCGAGTACATCTTTCTGCTCGACGACGATCACGTAATCACCGCGGACTTTCATATCGACCGCGTTTGCGAGTACTTCGCCGAGCACGAACTCGACATTCTGGCCGTTCGCCAGGGTGGAGGCGGTCGGCCGACGATGCTTTCACCGCTGATGAACGGCAAACGCATCTGGATGCATCGCGGCGAACATAAGCGAGTCGGCGCTGTCGCTTGGTGTGACATGGTCAGCAACGCGTTTCTCGCTCGTAAGGAAACAATCGCAACGTTGCGTTGGGACGAAGCCTTGAAAACTTACGAGCATTGGGAGTTCTTCTACCGAGCCAGTCACCTCGCGAAGCTGCAAATCGCAGTGGCCACGGATTGTTCGGTCGTCCACGCCCATGTCGCCGGCACTGGCTATCGCGATTTGCGTGGTCGATCGAAGTTCCGAGCGATTGGGCTTCGCAAACACGGTTTCCATTCGATGCGCTATCCAGGAGGTCAAATCGTCCGTGCGTAATCAAGCCACTTTCTGCATTAAGACGATCCATCGCCCGAATTGCTGTGCCGCACTCGTTCGCAGCATTCACGACCACTACGGCGACGACCGCCCGCTGATCCACGTCCTCGACGATGGAAAACCCGAGCTGCGATTTTCGGCTGTGTGCCCCGATGAAGCGACAATGGTCGATAAGGTCATCATCACTCCCTACGACATCGGATTGTCCGCCGGTCGAAATCGACTGCTCGACGCCGGCGACACTCCGATCGTCATCTTCACTGATGACGATCATCTCGTCACGAATCAAACGCGGTTGCCTGAGTTGATCGGGACGCTGAACAAGCATCACGATCTCGATTTGCTGGCGGCACTTAGCAACGACGAAGAGCGTCCGAAAATGCTGCGTGTCGAGGACCGTGTGCTGCGAATCGCCCATGGCAGCTACAAAAAGCATCGCTCAGTTCGCTGGTGCCACTACGTCGGCAATTGCTTCGTCGCCTATCGCGACATCCTTCAAGCGATCCGCTGGGACGAATCGCTCAAAGTCGAAGAACACTGGGACTTCTTCTGGCGAGCGAAGATCGCCGGCATGAACGTCGCGGTCGATCTGAACCACTCGTTCAAGCACGAACACGTCGACCCGCCAGGCTACGTTCGCCGCCGGCCTGAGTTCTTGAAAGCTGGATTGCACAAACACGGATTGGAGAAAGTCGTATGGAAATGAAACGAGTTATTGCGGTCCTCGACTTGCCACCAAGGCGAGCAGAGCAGAACGTACGGGAAAGCTATGAGGCTGCCGCGAAACGATGGGGCGCGGAGGTGCTTTGGATTTGCGAGCACCTACAACCTGTGCATCCGTTCTGGCAGAAGATGTTTGTCTGCGATCACGTGCAACGAATGTTCGGGCCGGCACACGTGCTGCAACTCGACAACGACATGCTGATCCGATCGGACTGCCCTTCGCCATTTGATTTTCTGACTCCGAACCAGTTTGGATTGGTGGCCGAGCGTCAGTCTGCAAACAATCGCATCGACAATGGCGGTTGGCAACAGCGGGCTCACGAGATTTGGGCTCGGCGATGCGGTGTGCGGCCGGCACCCACATGGCTGCATCCTAACGGAGGACTGTATCTGTATGGCTCAGAAATGTACGGGCCAATGTTCGCTCGCATCATCCAGCATTTGATACCGAATTGGGGTGCCAGCGACCAAGCGACCGACGAGTCGTTGATCGTCAACCAGCTCTACAACGACCATCCTGGCTACATCAAATTCTTGCCGCCCGATTTTAACGTCAGCATGGTCTACTCGCCCGCCTGGGCCATCAATCCGGTCATGCAAACTTACGTCTACCATTTTGTTGGTCGGTCAAAAGCTCACATTGATTCCTGTCGTTGGCAACGTCGGGATCCACCGGAGCTGCCATTTCCAAGCCAGAGGCAAACGCAAGAACTGATTCAGCAATGGCGAGATGATCCTCCGGCTGAATACGACATCGGCCCGATATTCACTCCGCAACTCGCCGCGAATCTTATGGCCATCTATCCAGATTTGATTGTCACAGGCCAGTGGTCAGACGAACCATACCAATTGGATCGGCGGATGCTCAGTCATACGGAAACTGGTTCGTCGCACTTGGTGCTAACCCGTTTTTTGCTGCAGCTTGGTATCAACGCCCGACGGTTCCGACTTCGCGTTATGGAGGACGCCAATGCAACGCCACAACTTGCCGGCACTTGAGTATCACCTGGCTCACGGTTGCAATCTGTCGTGCCAACAATGTAGCCATTACAGCGACCATCATTTACCCGGTGCGATGCCCACGATCGAGCAAGCCGATGCCGACTACCAGAAATGGTCGCATCGTCTGAAGCCGGCTCGATTCGCGTTGCTCGGCGGGGAGCCCCTGTTGAATCCCGCGATTTTGGAACACATCAAGCTTGCTAGGCAGCATTGGGACAGCGACTTGATGCTTGTCACCAACGGGTTCTTCCTTCATCGGTTTCCCGAGCTGCCGAAAGTGCTGATCGAAACGAACTGCCGGCTCGAAGTCAGCCAGCACGGAACGCACGACGAATATGTCAAACGCTTTCGCGAAGTCAAACACCTCGTTTGGCATTGGCGAGAACAGTTTCCCGGCGTCCGCATCAAAATTCGACAGTCGCACCGCGGCTGGATGCGTCAATACAAGGTGGCCAATGGCAAACCGATGCCGTTCAACTCCCGGCCCGACGCCGCATTCAAAGTCTGCATGCAGAAAACCTGCACGCAGCTCTACGAGGGCAAGCTTTGGAAATGTCCCGCATTGGCCTACTTCGCCAAGCTCGAATCCAAACTGCGACTGCAAGACTTGCCGCAGTGGCAACTCTTCCGCGACTACCAAGCGTGTTCAGAAAGCGCGACGGATGAAGAACTGCAAACCTTCCTCGAGACCAAATCCATCCCGCAGTGCGGATTGTGTCCCAGCAAACGCACCGCCTTCTCCCATCCCAATCCTCTGCAACGGAGTGCTATGAAATGACGTATCCTTCCGACTATCCCGAAATGCCACCGTACCCATTCGTCCCACCATTTGATCCGCCCGGCAGCGAGTCGCCATACGATCCCGAGGAGGAAGACGACGGTCCGATCATCCTCACTCCGCCGCCGTTGCCGCCTCCGCCAGTGTGGCCCAACGACTATCCGCTAGGCACTCCCGATCCTGGCCCACGTCCGCCATGGTGGCCGGACGATTACCCTTGGCCGCCGCCCAATGAAGAACCTGTCGTGATCGAGTCTCCGCCACCGATTCACGTCTGGCCGCGACTGCCGCCGGATCATCCCTATCACGTTCCACCCGGCTACTCTGCGCCCGACAACCTTCCGCCAGGTCACCCCGGCGAAGCTTATCCTGGCATGCCGGACTATCCCGGCGATTGGGGAGATGACTGGCCCAGCTATCCCGACATCCTCGACGGTTGAAATTCGTAGTCACGACAAACCTTCTTACACACAAGCCAGCCTCATGCTGGCTTGTGTCGTTTGGCACCGCCGGTATTCGATTTGTCGGAGGGAATGTACAACTAGCACTTCGTAACAAAACGTTTCATTTCAACATGGAGACACGAAGTGGCCAAGAAGAAAGCAACCAAAGCAGCCGTCAAGAAAACGCCTGCCAAGAAGAAGGCGTCAACGCTCAACGACATCTACAATGAAGTCGCCCGGAAAGCAGATACAGACGGCGTGAAAATCAATGTAGCTGAGACCAAGCGAGTGCTGGCGTGCTTTTTTGATGTCCTCGAAGACTACAAACCGGCTGAAGCATTCGACTTCGTCGCCAAAGGACTCAAACGTGCTGGCGGTCGCCGACGTTAGCCAAAAGACAAAGAGCAGAGTCTTTTGGTCAAGTAATTGAAGCTCTGATTGCAGGGTTGCAGAAAAGCAACACGCTCGATGACTACGGCGATTTCGCAATTGATCGAGAGTACTTCTGAAAAAACTCTGCGTTTGAGGAAATAGAATCGCGGTCTCGCGCATCTCTATTTTTGTGAAAGCGAGATTTTAAGCGAACCATCGTGACGCGAGCGCGTCTATCTCCCTGAACTACAAGTCACATTCACAGACGAGCGAGTAACGAGCTTTCTGATGTTATCAAAAAATCAATCCAGTCGACTCGAACAGATACACGAAGGCAGTCTCTTCGGCGGGCAACCGTTGAATACAGATAATGCCCCGGCGTATCCGCGTCTGATGTGACACTCGCTATCATTAGCGAACGACTTCTTCATGAAGGCTCGGTGTCACCAAGACATCGAGCCTTTTTTCGTGTCCGCATCGAACGGGCAACCCCAACAACGAACCCAATTTGGGCTGGTAGCTGAGACGGTCTAGCGGCGGTCTGAAGAACCGCAGACGAGGATTCGAGCGCCTCCCGGCCCACTGACAAGGAAGATATGCGCCGACGGAATCAACCGCGGCGAGAGGAACAAACAACATCGGATACAGGTGCAGATGGAAGCACGTCCGCTTTGGGAGCAGGAGGGTCTCGGTTCGACTCCGAGGTGTCCGACTTTTGAAACGACAACGGTAGTCGAGGGCTGGTCGCCCAAATCCGCCTGATACGCGGGTCGCGCTGAGTTCGATCCTCGGGGCTACCACTTACGACAACGACTCAAAAGGAAACCAACATGCTGCCTGCACTGCGATTGAAACGCATAGCCGCGATCGAACATCGGGGCTGTGGTGTAACTGGCAGCATGACGGACTTTTAATCCGTTCGGTGAGGGTTCAACTCCCTTCGGCCCCATTGGCTACGCATCGGCGTGTAGCTCAGGGGTGAGAGCGGCGTCCTTATAAGGCGACGGTCGCGGGTTCAATTCCCGCCACGCCGACTGAAACGAGAACGACAACAACACATGGGACTGAAGTGTTATCGGTGGCATGTCCGGTTCTTACCCGGATGGTCAGGGTTCAAATCCCTGCGGTCCTACTTGAATGAAAAAGTTTTAACGTCGCGGTGAGCCGTTCGATGAACGTTTCGCCATGACACTAACAGAGCAAGCACTGATGGTCTAACGGCAAGACTCCTCCGTCGTAACGAGGTAATGCGGGTTCGATTCCGGCTCGGTGCTCTTTTGACGCTTCGGCGTTATTGATCTTTGACAATTTGGTAGTGATGCATTTTTGCGCCCATGATGTAGCGGTAGCCTGCTGCCTTGCCATGGCGGAAGTGTGGGTTCGACTCCCACTGGGTGCTTTGCAAAATCCGGTGTGGCCCAATGGTAAGGCGGCTCCCTGTTAAGGAGACGAGTGATGGTTCGAGTCCATCCGCCGGAGCTTCGCGAAGTTTGAAGGGTGAAGCGAGAAGTGTGGAATACCTCGCTTCGTTTCACACCTCACCCTTCAGACTTCCGCATATTTCGTGTCCTTGGCCGATCGGCAAAGGCGTCGGACTTCCAATCCGATCAGGCGGGTTCGATTCCCGCAGGGCACTCTTTCGAGATACGTCCTCCACGATGTCACTCGGGCGTCGGCTAACGGTAAGCCAGCTGCCTTTGAAGCAGTGGTATGTAGGTTCGATTCCTTCCGCCCGTGCTATTGATTGAAGACCAAACGCCGGAGTAGCAGTTGTTGGACGCTGCACCTCGCTCTGAACGAGGAGTTCATTGGTTCGATTCCAGTCTCCGGTGCTGTGGCCGTCCTGTATTGGTTTCAGGAACTTCGCTGTGAACGAAGTCCATGTCGGTTCAATTCCGATCGGTCACCTGAGTCGCTTCGCTCCAGTGTTCAGTTTTCAGTGGACAGTTGACAGGAAGAGTCGAAGCAGAAGTTTTTCGCTGGTGAGGCCACCTGGTGGTGGTGCCTGATTGTCGATCAGGTCGTGGCGAGTTCGATCCTCGTTACCAGCGCTTGTTTTGCTGTCGACTCTCAACTGACGACTGAGAACTATTTTGCCGCATTCGACTACTGGCTAGGTCGGCTGCTTCTCAGGCAGCAGGAAGGAGATCGAAACTCCTATGCGGTACTCGCTTCGATCGAAGCAACAAAACGGCGTGGTAGATTCTGCTGGCAGAATCGTCTGGTTTTCATCCAGGAGTCCGCGGGTTCGATTCCCGCTCACGTCACTGCGTTTGATGACGCACTACGGAAGTCACCCGGCCGGATGAGGACACTGTCTTGAAAACAGCTGCGGTCAAAAACCGTTGTGGGTTCGAGTCCCACGGCTTCCGCTCGACAACATGGGAGCGTTTCCACACGGGAGACTGTAAATCTTCTGCCTTTAATTGTGTGGTAGTCGGCGAGAGGTGCGATTCCTTGCGTTCCCACTTTTTGAAATGCTACACGTCTCTGGTGTAATGGTAGCACTGCTGATTCCAAACCAGTTAGTCAGGGTTCAAATCCTTGGGGACGTGCTCTTCGGATCGACAACATGGTCCTGTGGTCCAACGGCGACGACACCTGTTTTACACGCAGGAAACGATGGTTCAACTCCATCCGGGACTACTGCCGGCGTCACGGTGACGCTGGTCTGCAATTAACCAAGGAGAACGACGATGTCCAGAAATGTGAAGTACGTGCAATGTGCGATGAGACGCATCATCGCCGGCGGATCAGAGCGAACAACGTCGTACATTCCGATGCCGTTCGCAAAACTCGGCAAAGTGCTGAAGTTGAGAGATGACAGCGACCGTTGGGTGGATGGCTGGGTCGTTGAATGTGTCGGTGACCTTATCGTCGAAGGCGATAGCGTGCCGGATTACCGCAGAGCGATCCGCAACCATCGCAAGTCGACGGGCGATAGCGTTCCGCGACTGAATGCTTAACACGTTGGCAGCCAAGGGAAGGACGCGGTCGGTCGCGTCCTTCCCGAAGGCACCAATCAACAATGCCTAGATGCGCCAAACGGCCGAGCCCCTTGGACAATACACGCTGTAACCCGAGTGTTTGCAGGTTCGACTCCTGCTCTGGGCACTAGCAGAAGTTTGAAGAGTGAAGTTTGAAACATCCGACGCGAACCATTTTCACCATTAACCCTTCACTCCTCTAACTTCATTCATGGGGCGCTCGTCCAACGGGAAGACGTCTGTTTTGCACGCAGAAAATCGGGGTTCGATTCCCCGGTGCTCCACTCTCTTGAAATGGCTCGGTAGGCAATTGGCAGACCACCTTGGCTTAGAACCAGGGATGCTGTGGGTTCGAGTCCCACCTGAGCTACTGGGGATCGAACTCGCTACTTCGGCAACTTCCCCAGGTACACGAACGACCGAACAAGCATGACAACCACGCCAACTCCGTAAGTGACGCCAACGATGGAAGCGTAGACGCCCAATTCCACATTGGGAATCAAATAAGTGGCAACGGCAACAACCATTCCCACGACTCCGACCCAGAGAATTTGCCAACCAGCGTAGGCGTTCGCCGGATACCAGATGCTGGGGTCATCCAAAGTACGACGCACGCGAAACCCGTACCAAAGATTCGGTGGGACTTTGCCGTAAATCAACGGCAGACTCAAGCCAATGAGAAGGCCACCTACGACGAAAAACAGAATCAAGAAGGAGGTGTTCATCGAGTTTGTCCGAATGGTTTTGGTTCATGATACCAAAAAGCAATCCGATCGCCTTCGACACTCATCAAATGCGAACAACGATGCGGGTGAGCCAGGCTCATCCGGGCCTCATAAGCCTGGACCGTCGGGTGCGACCCCCGAACCCGCTACTGAAAGAAGCTGTTAGCAAATAGCGATTGGCTGTTAGCTCAGCATGAAGGAGCCAATGGCAAAAAGCTAACGGTTAATCGCTTCTTCGACGATCGCGTGGTCCAGCGGCTAAGACGCCTGCGTGACAAGCAGGAGACCGATGGTTCGATTCCATCCGCGATCACTGAAACGACAAGGTCTGTAAGTGTTGCGGCAGCACGCGTCTGTGGTATGGACGAAGACCGGGTTCAATTCCCGGATGGACCTCTCGCAATTCTCGTTTACGGAAGGTAGCCGGATACGGCTCGCCGGGCCGGTTTGCTATACCGTGCGACCCCTCGGGGTCATGAGGGTTCGACTCCCTCGCCTTCCGCTCGCTTTCAAATCGGCTCGATGGTGAAACGGACATCATCTCTGGCTTCTAACCAGAAGTTCCGGGTTCGATTCCTGGTCGGGCTACTGATGCGACAAACCAAGCCGACGTGGCTCGATGTAGAAAGGCACCGCTCTTGTAAAGCGACCCATGCTGGTGCGAACCCAGTCGTCGGTTCTTGTGACTATGAATGAGGAAAACATTCAAATGACTCGCGGGTGTGCTGGAGAGCATGACAGTCTTCGAAACTGTCGGACCAGGTTCGATTCCTGGGCGGGTTACTTGACTTCAACTCGAAGTCGCTTTTCAAAATGTTCTCGGAGTGTGCCGGATTCGCACGCGACTTTGCGAAGGTCGTGGACCAGGTTCGATTCCTGGCGAGAGCACTTACTGTCAACGAATGTCATGCACTCAAACCGGAGCAGAACGATGCGATACGAACACCAATATGACGACGACAACGCCCAATGCTTTCGAGCCAATGAGCAAACGTCGTAAAGGCTACCCGTCGGAAACGAAAGTCAAACGCGGAGTCCGAATCATCCAAGGCAAGCAACTCGAGGAAAAGCTCGGCCGCAACGACCTGTGTCCATGCGGCAGCGGCCAGCGGTTCAAACGTTGTTGCCTACGATCGGGGCGTCTGTGATGGCGTCAATCGTGACGACTACTTTTAGGGAATGAGACCTGAGGGATGAGTCTTGAGTCATTGAGGTTCATGAAGACGAGCGAAGTGAGCGGATGAGACCGGCGAGCACCCTTGCTGTTTCATCCGCTTGGCTAGCAAG
Organism: Rubripirellula tenax; assembly: GCF_007860125.1. Taxonomy (NCBI): domain Bacteria; kingdom Pseudomonadati; phylum Planctomycetota; class Planctomycetia; order Pirellulales; family Pirellulaceae; genus Rubripirellula; species Rubripirellula tenax. Next base: position 763,741 of record NZ_SJPW01000004.1, on the reverse strand, counting down.
TTGTTCGGCGGTTTCGCCGTTTGTGTATTCGAGCCGCCGAGCGATCGTCAGTTGATACTCGACCTCTCGAATGGACCCAAATGCCATGTCGAGGAAACGCAGGAAATCTGCCTCTGAGTTCCGGGCGCAACCTTCAACGATGTTGGATGCGATCGAGACGGCGGCTCGACGAAGTTGCGAAGTTAGCCCGAACATTTCTTCTTTCGGGAATGTCCTCGTTGCTGAGTAGACCGACATAACAAGATGGTCCGCCAACTCGAACGCTCGTAGCTTTCGATGATCCCGCATTTCTCAACCCATTTTTCTCAGGACTCACTACTCAAGACTCACCCCTATCTTAACGCTGGAGCCAGATGGCTAGGCGGCCGGCTGCAACCCGGTTTAAGTGGGTTCGACTCCCACCAGCGTTTCTGACTGATCGACTGCAGACTCGGATTACATTGCAAATGTGAACCATCTGAGTTGTCCCTTCGTCGATCCGTCTTCAACCAAACCACGGCGACTGCCGGTTCGGACTACATGGTGAGAGCGCGTCGCAATGCGGCGAGGTCGCGGGTTCGAGCCCCGCCAGCGGACAAGTGTTCGCATGTAGCTCAGTAAATAACGTCTGACCAAAACTTCGTCGCCACCAATACACGATTGACTGCCCAATCGGACTACATCACCTCGACTGTCGTGGGTTCGAGTCCCACCGAAGTGAACCTCGCGTTCGCTTCGTAGCTCAGTTGGTAGAGCATCGAACTGTCTGATTAACCAACTTCGTTAGTCGCGTTTTCCACAATCGTCTCGAGAGACTGAACTATGCGTGTTTTACATTCCTGTTTCGCCATTACGACCGGCCGCAAGTGATCCAACTCGCAGCCCAACAGAGAACACACATGCACAACCTATTCTTTCAACGATTGCGGAACCATGAAAACCACAACCGAAACGCGATCAAAAACCGTGACCACCGTCGCGGCCAGGATCGCAGGCGAAGACATCGCCAAAGGTGACTATGTCACCATCCTCAGCGAGATCATCGAGCTTCCGTCCTACTTATGGGACTGCTCAGGAATCTCGCAACCCATCGACGAACTCGTTCGACTTCGCTACTTGCCTCGCGCAGCCGGCGAACCGCACAAAGTCGTCGCCGTTTGCTTGCCGTTCGTTTACGCGAAGCGACCCAAGGGAAACCTGATCGCTTTCGACACGCGACAGCAACAACTTGTCCGGCTCGACCGAGACAACGGCCGTTCCCTTTGGAAACAAATGGGAAAGGCTGCGAAGAAGAAAACGAAATAGGAAGCGCACACGATCGACTGCCGATTCGGAGTACATGCTTCAGGAGCCGGGTGTCGTGGGTTCGAGTCCCACCGGCGCTGGCTGCATTCGCAAGAACGCAGCGCCGTAGCTCAGTGGTAGAGCACCGTAAAACTCTCTGGTCACAACTTCGTCGATCGCGTTTTTCTTCAATGCGAACACCGTGCATCACTACCTTTTGTCAATCAAACCAAATGCCGCATTGCACTCTGCCCTAACTTCGTGGGGCGGATGCATTGCGGCACCAAGACACACTCGACTGCCGGAACGGAGTACATGGATAACGACCGAAAGGTTCAGCGGGTTCAAGTCCCGCCTCGTCCGCTTTGAAACTAACGGACGAGATCTCTGTCCACAAATTCGTCGAGTGCTTTTTCACTTCGTGGGACCATTCAGTGTTGGTTCCGCTGCTTTTTCGTAGGAGGTCAAACATGGCCAACAAGTCTCTATTCCAAAGCATCACTAGCATCCTGCCACGAGCAACCGTCGTCAACGAAGCAGGCGGCCCAGCGTACAAGCTGTCAGCGAAGCATGCGCTCGCCCAAATGGCGGCGACCGGCACGTTCGGCAACGTCTACTACGCGTCCGCGCAAAACCAACTTGACGCAATGCGAAAGCTGATCGACGAGATCGACGACAACGAGTTCCTGGCAAAGCTGGCCGTCTACTCACGTGAGCGTGCTTACATGAAGGACATGCCGGCAGCGTTGCTGGTCGTACTGTCGACGCGAGACACCAAGCTCATGCACCAAGTCTTCGACCGAGTCGCCGACAACGGCCGCGTTCTGCGCACTGTTTTCCAAATGACTCGTTCAGGACAGTTCGGTCGCAAGGGTCTGTCGTCTTCGCTGCAACGTGCGTTCCAACGTTGGCTGAACGACGCGTCTGTTGGCAAGTTGCTCTCAGCTTCGATCGGAAACGATCCAAGCCTGCGAGACATCTTGCGAATGGCACGTCCAACGCCAAAGGATGACGCGCGTCGAGCACTTTTCGGGTGGTTGACCGACAAGCCCGTCGACAAGTGGGCTCCGGCAACGGAAACCGACTTGCCGGTAACGGTTCAGTCACTGATCGCGTACCGTGGCGCCGACACGGCCGAGGCTCAGACGTTGATCGCGGGCGACCTGCAGGTTCGTTGGGACTTGCTGGCCGATGCGGCCAAGGGTCCGCTCGTCTGGAAGGCAATTGCTCGACAGATGGGACCGCAAGCACTGCGTATGAACCTCAACACGCTATTGCGTCACGACGCATTCAAGAAGCCTGGAATCCTTGGATTCGCGGGTACCGACAACGCGATGATCCACTACGTGGCCGGCCAACTGGCTGACCGCGACGCGATCGCTCGCAGCCGTCAGTTCCCGTACCAGTTCCTGGCGGCTTACATGAACGCATCGGACGAGGTTCCAAGCAAGATCAAGACGGCGTTGCATGACGCTGCCGAGATCGCGTGCGGAAACGTACCAACGCTGCCTGGACCAGTCATCATCGGACTCGACACGTCAGGTTCGATGGGATGCCCAGTCACGGGTAACCGTGCCCCAAACAATGGTCCAAGGGGCGGAACGTCGAAGATGCGATGCGTCGATGTTGCGGCACTGTTCGCAGCAGCGATCCTGCGTCGCAACCCAGACAGCGTCGTGATTCCATTCGATACGCAGGCTTACAAGGCTCAGGTCGATCCAAGCGATTCGATCCTGTCACTGTCAGCACGCTTGTCGAAGTACGGTGGCGGAGGAACGGATTGCTCGTTGCCATTTGTCGAAGCCAACACGCGTTACGCAAAGCAAGCCTTTGCTGGCATCGTGCTGGTCAGCGACAACGAAAGCTGGATCACCTCGGGACGTCCCCACTTCAACAATGGTTACAGTGGCTACGGTCAAAACGGTTCAACCGGAGTGATGACGCAGTGGGAGAAGTTCAAGAAGACCCAGCGCGGACACGGCATCGCCGATCCAAAGCTAGTCTGCTTGGACATCCAACCCTACGGAACCAGCCAGGCACCAGAGCGAGACGACATCCTAAACATCGGCGGCTTCAGTGACGCCGTGTTCAACGTCGTCTCATCGTTCCTAGAAAACGACGCATCCCGCTTCGTCCGCGAAGTCGAATCCGTCGAACTGTAAGTCGAAAGACGAACTGAAATCCGAAACGCCCGCGGAGGAGCAATCCCCCGCGGGCGTTTTCACGTTGGTTACATCTCGATAACAAACCCATTGTTCTTCAACTTTGCCGCGAGATTGCAGCATGAACAGTTGATGTACTGCGTCGCACCACGAGTGAACATCCCGTAGTTGCTGATGCCTTTCTCGTCGTGTAAATGCCCAAAGGCATGAATCTTCGGCTTGATCCGTTCTTCGACTTGTCGGCGCAGGGCAGCGCAGCCGACTTGAACGAGTTCCTTTGACTCGATGTCGTGCGTAATATCCAAGACACCCTTTGGCGGACCGTGCGTAATGAGAATGTCCACATCATCGGGAACGGATTGCCAAACGAGATCAAGCTGTCCTCGCTTCTTCATGTATGCCCAATCGTGAAAACGAGGCGTGTAGGGCGAACCGAACAACTTTAGCCCGTTCCACTGCATCGACTCATGGACCAGGAACCGAACACCGGGATATTCCTCGGCGCGGATCAGTCCCTGCTCCACGGCAGTCGAGTGGTTCCCCGGCACAAACACCTTGGTTGCGATGTCTAGCGCCGAGTACCAATCAAAGAAACGTCTCGCCTCGGGTTCATTCATCCAAGCATTGCCATGCGTCGACTCGTCGCCGCAATGAATCACCAAGTCCACTTCAGGAACCTGCAATCCAAGGTGCTCGTTGTGAGTGTCAGAAATGAACCAAATCTTCATGTAGAGTTTTCTCGATGGAATTCAGTGTATTGAACCCACTGGCGCTCAAGTTCCACAGAATACGGATCTATGCGATGGTCTGACAGTCGATACGTTGATCGAGGTTCAGTGCTTATCCGTCATGTCAGCCGAATTCGTCATTTGGTAGACTTCTCCGCTAAATTCATTACGTGATGTTGGGGTAAATAAATATGGCGGAATCGCAGCAAAGTGGCTGTCTTGGTTTCTTTCTGAAACTGTTTGGCATCGGTCCAGGTGCTGGATCGGGAAGAGGAAAGAACGACCTCCCGTACCGACTACGAGACAACTTCCTGTCGGCCGCCGAGTTGGCCTTCTATCGCGTCCTTGAGCAAGCGGTCGGGCAAACCTACTCGATCAACAACAAAGTGCGACTGTGGGACGTGTTGTACGTCCCACGACAGGACGACAGCCGCACTTACGAAAACAAGATCAGCAGCAAGCACATCGACTTCCTGCTTTGCGATCTCACCACGATGCAGCCGGTCCTCGCGATCGAGCTCGACGACGCCAGCCACAACCGCAAGGATCGCCAAGATCGCGACGCGTTCCTCGACGGAGCCCTCGCCGCCGCTGGCCTGTCCATTCTGCACATCAAAGCCGCACACACCTATTCGATTGCCGAAGCCCAACAACAAATCGCGAGCGTTCTTCCCGACACTGCGTCCACCATGTCAGCTCCACCGCTATTGCCAGCGGAATCAAGCGAACCCGCCTGCCCAAAATGCCACACCGCAATGGTCCAGCGCAAAGCAGCCAAAGGAGCACACGCCGGCAAACGCTTCTGGGCGTGTACTAACTACCCGAAGTGCCGTGAAATCATTGGGATTGATTGAGATTCCCTCGTGTCGTTCGGGATGATCTCGTCATGGCATGAAGCAAGCGAGAAGCAATGATGTCTCCGTTGATCCGCATTGTTTTTTGCATGAAAGTTCCCGTAGGCCTTACAGACGCTTCGAGTTGCCTCGAAACTCTCCCAAAGTGTGCTCGGCTGCTTGAACGAACATCTGCAGGGGAATATCCTACTACCACTCGATCGGACCGTTTTATTGCAGCTTGGGGGCATCCAACTATGAAGCAGAATCGCTTCATTCCAAATCAACTTCCGCTCCGCATTCGCGAAGCACCGCACAAACGCGGTGAAGTTCTAGTTTACGACGCTCTGTTGGAGCAACTCAATCACAAGCAGCGTGACTGGGTCATGGTGTATTCTGCTAATTGGATGGCAAAGCGGCATCGGAACGAGCCACCTCGGATAGGCGAAACTGACTTCCTGCTCGCACACCCGGAACACGGACTGGTCATCGTTGAAGTTAAAGGAGGCCAGATTGAATTCGAGGGTGAGCAGTGGTATTCCCGTGACAAAGGGGGAAGACGCCACGAGATTGACCCCTTTCAGCAGGTAGGACGAAACGCTTATGAACTCTGCTGGAAATTTGAGCAGATGAAGCGCTGGGATGGTGGGTCTGAAAAGGACAAGTATGCGAGATGGGTCATTTTTCCAGAGTCGGTGACACCTCGCAATGCAGTTTTTCCTCCCTACTATGATCAAGCGATGGTGACGGATCTGGATGGGATGCCAAACATCGTCGATGAATTGTTAAAGGCGTGTAGGTTTTGGTATGGAGGAAGTTGGCAGCATCCTGCAGCCCCTCACGCCTGTGATTTGTTGATTGACCTATTTGGAAAGCCAAGAACTTTCACACTGCCACTCGCTGAGACCGCGAAAGAAGATTCAGCGAGAATTGAAAAACTCACGGACTCCCAGTTCGCCGTGATTGCTGCGATTTCCAGGTGCCCAAGAGCTGCAATTGCTGGCGGTGCAGGTTCTGGTAAAACTTGGCTCGCGCGGAAACGCGCTGTTCAGCTTGCCGATGAAGGATTCAAGGTGCTCTTGATGTGCAAGAGCATTCCTCTCGCAGTGCACTTAGAGCAGACAACCGACAGGCATGATCAACTCACGATTTGCTCCTATAAAGATCTGCTGCGTCGGCTAGATCCTGACTCAGAGCAGATATCTGACGACGAGTATGCTTGGACGTTAGCGTCATTCATTTCCGATCACCCAGAACTTGCATTTGACGCGGTATTCGTCGACGAAGGTCAGGATTTCAACAAAGAAGAATGGCCATTCGTCGAATCATTGTTAGGTACGGAGAAGGCTGGAATCTTCTATGTCTTTTACGATGACAATCAGCAACTAAGCAATCGCGACACGGAACTCCCTGCCAATTTGGTTCCAGTGCAGTTGGAAGACAATGTTCGCACGACACGCGCTATTCACAAGGACATGTCTCGCTTCTACAAAGGGAACCAAGAGCAAAGGCCTCAAGGCCCGCCCGGACGACATGTCGAGCAAGCAAATAGCGAAGGCAATCTTCCGAAAAAAGTTCGTGAGGTCATCAGCGATCTTTTGAAGGCGGAGCGTTTTCAAGAGTCGGATATAGTTGTTCTGACGCCTCTCGAAACCACATTGTCGACGCTATCCGATTTAAGTCTTGCTGACGGGCGTTCTCTTCGGGTTGCCCCGGAACCTAACGGGAAAGACGTTCTACTTGCTTCCGTTAAGGACTTCAAAGGTCTAGAGAAACCAGTCGTTGTTGTCGGTGAGTTGGATCAGTTACCTACCGACGAAGCAGAGCGACGACGGATTCTTTACGCTGCTCTTTCTCGGGCAAAGTCGCACCTCATCCTAATTGATCTTCCAAAAAACGAGTTTGCTTAAGGGGTTTTCTGATGGGAGTTCTAAGTGAGGTTCCACCTGACAAGCACATTCTTACAATTCGACGCGCCACTGATGCGATTGTAAAGCAGGCCAGAAAGATCGCTCCAGGGAGAACGTGGTCGATTTGCGAGTTGCTGCTCGACGAGGACGATCTTGAATGGCTACGTTCGTGGGCCGCGTCGCTCCACGAAGAGCAGGTCCGCGTCAACCTTCGATACCATGGGCGGCCGGCTGGTCTCGGGCTCTTGCTATTAACACTTGCTTCGGAATGGTGCCGTCGTTACGGACACGAACGAGGTATCTATGGCGTGTTCAATGAGTTTGAATGGGACGAGCTGGCACGAAAACGATTATTCACTCCTACGGGTTACCCGCAAATATCGGTGCGTGAGTCCATCGAGGAGGCGTGCAAAACTTACGGACTTCGGCATGCCTTTGATTCCCAAACGAACCAGCCGTGGTACCTGACGATCAAACTGCAATTCGGTTTTACGTTACTAGGTGCAAAAGATCAGCTAAATCACTGGTTAGCCGGTGTCTCTACGGAGGCTATCGATCTGCTTCTCTCAAACGAGTCCACATCAAAAGCAAAAGGAACCGTTGTCCGCTCCGATTCATTTGCAGATCTATGGAAGACGCTTCGAGACTTCCGAACAGGTGCTGTTCGTCGACCGACCGCGATGCGAGTGATCGCAGAATCACCATGGACTTTGGCAGCATGGGGAGACGAACTGCTTGACGCAGCACTGCGACCGGTAGGCAACTCCGTCACCGTTGCTTCATCTGCCTCACCAACAAGTGACGAACGGACTAGGCCCGCGGAAGATCTAGATCAGGATCCTGAGGTGCTGACAACACCGCGGATCGTTTGGCGTGACAATCAAGTTACGTGGGTTGCGAATTACGACTCTAAGTTTCTTTCGATGTTGGCTGAGGACTGCTATTTCATCAGTTTGGACGATGAGGGATTTGACGTTCTCCGAAAGCAACCTGACGGTTCTTACAGCAGCCTTTCGAGGGAGCTCCAGGTCTCGCTTCCTACTGACAGACGGCAAGTGCTAATTTCCGTTTCGGATGGAGGTGGCCGGGGTGTCACATCTCAACTGCTGGAACTCTTTAAACACGAAGATGATTTCCAGGCCTTCGGCACAAATGGCAAGAGCGTCTCGGTAGGCCAAATGGCGACTGAGCGTGGCTACACATTGCGATTGCCGATTGGATCCAAATTTGAGCCAGATGAAGATTTAGAGGCAAGATTCTTGTTGAACGAATCTTGGTGGGTTCAATTGCGGCCCGGTTGGTCCCAGACAGCAACGGTTCAGTTGCCTGGTGACCCCGTTGCGATGCCTGTTTTGCAAGAAAAGGACGAGCTAGTAGCGTCCTGGACTGAATCGGTGTCGTCTAGTGTTGAATTGTTGGCAGGAGGAACGCAGTTTCGGGTGCGACTACAGGTTCGCGATAGCGATGTCGAGGTACTTAGTCTTCGTGTCGACGGCAACGAAGGCCCAATTTACAGCCAACAAGTTGGATTGATAGTCAGTGGTCTCATTTCTGTTTCATCACTTGGCTATGAGGGTTCTACAAGAATCAGGATTCTGGCCAAGCGTCAAAACACGCGTGTTATCAATCGAGTAATACGCATCGAGCGTGAAGGCTTGGTGGTTTTACGAAAGGGGCGTTGGCAGACACATCAAGCTGAAAATGCAATTGATGCGACAAGAATGTCTCGTACTCAATCAGTAGTTATACCTGGGACCACAAATCGTGGTGAAGGATGGACTCTGATCGAGGGTTCTCGTCGAATCGCTTTATCACCCTGCAAGTCTCAACGAATGACCGATCTCGGTTGCCGTGGATGGCCTCTTCGCGTCACTGACCACGAGTTCAATCGAGTTGACTCGAGTTCCCTGCGAGTCCTTGCCGCGAATGTCATTGATCGCGGAATCGTTCAAGATGCTGCTCAACTTCCAGGGTCGCGATGTGTCCGGATTGAGTTATCTGATCGAATCGATCCAGGCAATGACCACCACTGCGTCTTATGGACTGAGTCAGGACGCTTGATTAATTTCGGTGCTGACGATATTCGCTGTGATCAGCTTTCGTGGGTAGTCGACCCTGCAAGCGTCGGCGTTGACTACGAAGATTTGGTCGTTGCCGCTGCCGTTGCTTATCGGGGCGTTCGTCTAGGAAGCTGGTGGACCGACGACTGGTGGCGACCAATCACGACAGTGGACAGCAGTGAAGCAGCGGCAATGGTTGCAAGTTGTTTGCGATGGTTTTATCTCCCACTGCGTCAACGCTCAAAATGCGTTGATGAACTGGTAAGTGATTTTGGAGCGGCGGTATTCGATCAGTGGTGTCAGTTTCAGCCAAGCAGCCAGGTTGGGCCAACAGCATCGCTCAATGAGCATCGAGAAACAGATCCCGTTTTCGCGTTCGACCTGCTTCGGCAAAATGAAGATGAACCCGGATGGTCAGCAACTGTGCGTTCTTTTCTGTCCATTTGGCAGCCAACGCCTGACGAAGCGAATCAGATCGCTCCAGACATCATGGAGACCGAGAGTGTTCATTCGCTGGAAAGTCTGGTCATGGGGTTGTCTACGACCATGCCATTCTTTGTTGGTAATTTTGTTTCAGCCTGGATGGAAGCTCAAGCAATTAAGAGCAATGAAGATCAACTACGAAGTTATCTATGTTCGCAGTTGTGCGATCCGTTAAAAAAACGAGCGGAAGACTTCTGCGATCAGTACCCGATCGAAGGTTCGCACCCGTTGGTTCCGTGGCTTCCGTTTGATGAAGCATATGTTGAGACACTGATTTCATACGCATCCCAGCCTACCTATTCGGGTTGCGGTGCCGGAAACTTTGAGGCATCTCACAATCAAAGTGAGCTTTGTCGATTGATCGCCGCGCAACTTGTTCACCCAGCCAAAAACGCTCGGTGTCAACAGACGGTTCATGCCCCCTGTAATCGTGATAAATAATGGCCCAGCTAGACGCACTTTCCCTCGTTGACCAACTTCGAGACCGACTCGTCGACTTTGGCGTCTCGCAAGCCTTCACTAGCGATCCAAACCTTTCTGACGCTATGCGTCGAGTCTGGGAGCAACCGGGTGTGGACGGTCTCGTTGGCGACATCTGGATCGAAGCATCTAGAGCGTCAAAATCTTGCGGGCGCTCGCTTCGTGACATCGCGTCGCAAGGCGACTTTGAGAGTCAATTGGCAGAGCATCTGGCAGACGTGGGAGCGTTGACTGACAAGATGAAGCTGTACCAGCACCAACTTGAATCCATACAGGCGTCGAATGAATCCAGCGATACAGAACGGCCTGCAATTGGTGTGACCGCCGGAACGGGTGGCGGTAAAACGGAGAGCTTTCTGTTACCAATGCTGAACCAGCTAGTCTCCAATCCGCGTCGAGAGCAAAGCGGTATCCGCGCGTTGATTCTGTATCCGATGAACGCGCTGGTAAATGACCAAGTCGAGCGACTTGAAAGATGGCTTTCAGGACAATCGCGGCTCAGTTTCTTTCACTTCACTAGCGAGACGCCTGAGAACGCACGAAAAGCAGACAATGAGGGAGCACTTCCGTCAGCACCGCACCGATTTCGCACACGTCAGCAGGCTCGAGGCAAGGAGGATGGCCTCGGAAACAAAACTGAAACCGGACCGCAGCCGGATATCTTAGTGACCAACTATTCGATGCTCGAGTACATGATGTGTCGTCCGCAAGATGCCGTGCTGCTCAGTTCAGCACTGGAAGTTGTAGTTCTCGATGAGGCTCACCTGTATGCGGGGACATTAGCTGCCGAGATCATGATGCTGCTCCGACGCATGATGCTGCGTTGCCGAGTCTCTTCAAATCAAGTACTCCAGATTGCGACCAGTGCAACACTCGGTGGTGACAAAGACGATCTACAAGACTTCATTTCTATGCTGTTCTCGAAGGAACGAGACTCGACGCAGATTATCCAAGGTAAGTTTGCGGATTTTGAGCTAGATAATCCTGTTCCAGTCAAACATGAAGTAGATGCGGAGAAGATCGCTGAGACTAATTGGCTCTCCAGTGGGACCATGACCATAGATTGTGGAGAGCAAGAACTGCTGGTTGACCAGGAAGCCAATCAAAGGCTTGCAGAGCAACTAGGCCTGATTGCCGACCAGGGCACAATCCGCGATGGCCTATCTAATTCCGCCGATACGCCCGCGATTCTGCTTTGGAACGTGTTGCCAAAATGTGAATTGATCCATCAAGTTGCCACGGCAATGTCGCGATCTTCCGTGCAGACACTTGACGAACTTTCGGAAGCGGTGTGGGGCAAACGGGATGATGTATGCAAGAAAGCGACAACCCAGATTTTGCGATTGGCTGCCTCTGCTCGCCTCTTGTCTGATCGCTTGCCGATCATTCCCCATCGTTTGCATTTGCAGGTTCGAGCTCCAGCCTCGATCTCAGCGTGCTTGTTCGCTGGGTGCCGTCAGCCTGGTTCAATCCCACTGCCACCGATCGGAAGCGTCACCACTGATCAGACCGGCACTTGCGAGAACTGCGAGTCTCCATCGTTTCCGATAGCCAGATGCTCCAACTGTGGATGCTGGGGAATCGGTGCAACGATTGAGCGAAATCGCCTGCGACCGGCCGTGGCCCGAGGCCTATCACCACAAATGACAGATCGCGTCATGATTCCGGTAGAGAACATTCAAGGTCAACATCAACCGGGAGTGCTTCATGTTGTCGATTCTTCAAGTGGCAGCCTGGCAGTAGCAAGCGGAAGCCGACTATTGGAGATTCAGCAATGTCCGCGTTGCGAGGAGCCTGTGTCCGAGTACCGATGGTTGTCGACCGTCGATTCACTGGCCCTTTCCATCGCAACCGAGACGCTGCTTTCTGAGTTACCCGCGATCCCCAGAGGTCGAACGTATCGGCCGGCAGAAGGGCGTCGACTTCTTACATTCAGTGACTCTCGGCAGGCTGCTGCGAGACTAGGTCCGCGACTTGCGACCCAGCACGAAACGCAAATGTTTCGGGCAATGCTGGCACGCCATGCTCAAGTATCACTCAGTAAGGGAACTCACCAAAAGCGAGTTGAACGTGAAATCGCCGAGCTGGAGAGCAAGCTCGCCGACAATTCATTGGACGCTGACGATCGCGACTATTACCAAAGCAAACTTGACGACGAGCAAGCCAAGCTGAGAGCCATGCTGGCAGGAGGAACCATTGCACAATGGCAGCGAGAGATCAGTAACGATCCGCAGATTGCACAATTCCTTGATCCTGAGATTGCGAAAGAGCAGCCTGAGACGATTGACGATGCATCGGGACAGCGTGCTTGGTCAACATTGGACTGGGAGAAGAACCTTGAACACGCGCGAATGCGCGTGCCTTACATGCTGGCGGCCGAATTAGCGCGGCCCACGCGTTCGCAGCCGAGTGCGGAAACGATTGGAATAGTCGCTGTAGCGTATCCTGGAATTGAATCACTGAAGCCTGATGATCGCTTTCTTGGTCGGTTGCCCAGCTGTGCGATTGAACCAATCGAAGGCTGTTACACTGACTTGTGCCATCTGATCTGTGACACGATTCGTTCATTGGGATGCGTCGATCTTGAGTCGGCTGAGCTGAACCAAGAAATAGCGAGGTATCGAACGCCCGTTGGCCGCTGGCTCACTAGCACATCGTCGGGGCGGGGACTTGAGAAACTTATCGGCCAATCACGTCAACAAACCAATGTTGATTTTGCTGCTCGCGTGCTGATCAATGCTGGCATTGGTGAAGACAGCGCTGAACAATTAGGAAAAGACCTGCTCGAGTCCGTCTTCCAGTCACTTCATGCCGCGGCAGGTCATCAACTGGATTGGCTTGAAACTGCCGAGAGACCTGCTGACGGCGGAGCTGAGGTTCCGGCTCTTCGGTTCAAGTTCTCACGTCTCGGGTTGAAGGCGATCGACCGAGCGTACGAGTGCGAATTGAACGGATGGATCTGGAGTCGAACTGCATTAAATTGCGTTCCTCAAAAGGGAACAGGTCCATTGCACCCGATCAAGCTCCTCGGTGATGGAGCGGGTGGAGATTCCAATTTGCGGCGATTTGATAGAGTCCGCCGCGATTATGTCGAACGCGAGGTATTCAAACGAGGTCTTTGGGCCGAAGAGCACTCGGCTCAACTTGCTCCACAGGAAACCAGGCGACTTCAGTCACTTTTCCGAGAAGGAGCCAGGAATCTACTCAGCTGCACAACCACGATGGAATTGGGGATCGACATCGGCGGTTTGACATCGGTGATGATGGGAAATGTTCCACCCGGAAAGGCGAACTACCTGCAACGCGCTGGTCGTGCGGGCCGCCGAAGCGATGGTTCTTCGGCGGTGATCACCTTCTGCCAGAGTCGTCCCTTTGAGCGTGCTGTCTTCTACAACTTCGGTCAGTATCTGACCAAAGATTTGCGTCGCCCCCGAGTGATCGTCGACCGTCCCAAGCTGGCGATGCGTCAGTTCGGTGCCTGGCTATTAGGAATGTTCTTTAGTGAAATTCGTGACCGGGGTGAGCGAACGGGCGCCATGGACGCTTTCGGTCACATGGGGAAGTTCTGTCGAGTTATGCAGCCAGCCAAGTGGCGTTCCAACCAGCGAAAGCCTGAGCCGTCTCGACCGTCGATGGTAGCACTCCCGGATGATGCGCCGTGGAATCGAAATCAACAGACCGTCGCGGATGCCTTCTTGGCTTACCTTGGCTGGGCTCGGGATTCAGCAGATGAACTGAAACTCTCAGCGATCGAACTGCTCGACCAGACTCCGCTGCACCGACGCGCGATGGAAGATTGGAATGGACTTGTTTCTGAACTAGAGCAAGTATTCAGCGATGCCGTGGAGGACTGGAACACAGACTACAGCAGCCTCCTGGCCGCTTGGCAATTGATCGAGGACGGCACAAGAGACAACCTGCGTCAAGCCAACGCGATCAATCGACAATTAGCGACCTTGGCAAGCGTGAGTGTAATTGAGTCGTTATCGAATCGACAGTTCTTGCCTCGATACGGTTTTCCTATCAACGTCCACCGTTTAGTGGTCCGTGTCTGGGATGACGAAGCCCGCCGCGTTCGTGAAGAAGAGCAGTATCGTCTTGAACGAGGCGGATTACTCGCTATGCGAGAGTATGTTCCTGGGGCGACATTAATGGTCGGTGGCCAATTCGTTCGTTCCCGAGGACTCAACCGATTGCCCTTTGCTGGCGATCAGTACGAGTCATTTGGTGAACGCAAAGAGACACGCACATGTCAGCACGGTCATTTCCATTTCCGACAGCTTTCACAAATCCCCGAGACATGTGATCGTTGCAATGAAGCCACGACGTGGAATGGACCCAAGCGACATGTTCTTTTACCTCGACACGGATTCAGCACAGCCGCGTGGGATGCACCGCAACGGGCGGGTAACATTACATCGTTGTTCAGTTGGAGCACGACACAAATCGACTGGGATCCGCGTGAGAATCGCACCGAAGAGGAAATTCGAGTTCCGGATTTTGCGGGAATTCCAGGCTTACTTGCCATCTATCGCGAAGACAGCAAGTTAGTTGTTCTCAACAGTGGCGAGTTCCAGAACGGATTTATTATCTGCACTCGCTGTGGATACGCCGAAAGTGAACGTCGTGGTGCACGTGCCGGTCAACCTCTGCCGGATTCGTTTCGCCGCCATCTGCCGCTTTGGATGATCGGAGGAGCCGCCGCCGACTACGGCTGTGTTCAAGCCGACGAAGCAACACCACTTCGGCAACAGGTCTTGGGTTCTACCGAACCAACCGACATGATGCGGTTAAGTTTTGCTCAAACAGCCCTTCCTAGCGGTGACCCAACATTCTTGACGACGCTACAGATGGCACTCCATCGGGCAGGCGCGGAACTCCTTCACCTTGACCCTCGTGAATTAGGTGCCAGCTTGGTGCCAGCTCAAGTTGGAGCACTCGATATTGTGGTCTATGACAATGTGCCGGGTGGTGCAGGGCACACTCGAGAGCTGATCGCGGATGGAGAGAACTGGTTTGCAGCTGCGAAGCAGTTGCTTCGCGGTACCCCCGAACACGACGCTCGATGCGAAACCGCATGCCTTGACTGTATTCTCGGTTTCGAGTCGCAGTCTGCGGTTGAAGCAGGCCAAGTGAATCGTCGCTTGGTCTTGGAGCGACTTCCGTAAACGGATCGCAGCCCGAAGTTTGCAAGTACGACCGCATCTTGACACCCAGTGAGACTCGATTGGCCGACGAACGAACCGCCGAAGTCGCTGACAACATGTCCGGCGACAAGCTATATCAGCAGCGTGCCCGACTTGCGCTGCCCTTATTGGTGCGATATGCCTTTGCTCAACGTGTCGTGACCTATGAGGAGCTCGCTCGGCAATTGGAGATGCCCAACGCACGAAACCTCAACTATGTGCTCGGCAGTATCGGTGTCACGCTCGCCGAATTGGGTGACCGATGGGTACAACCCATCCCTCGAATCGCATTGTTGGTCGTTAACAAGTCGACCGGGATGCCGGGTCGGGGCGTCGATGCGCTTCTGACTGAAAGCCTCGAGTCGTTAACCAAGCATCAGCGCGAAGCCCTTATCAATGAAACGCTCGCAACGGTTTTCGCATACACACATTGGCTGAAGGTTTTGGCGGAACTTGAGCTTCCTCCGCCACCCGCAATCCTTCCCGAGCTTGTCGAAGAAGCTCGTCGTCGTGGCGGCGGAGGCGAAAGTGAGCAGCATCGGTTGTTCAAGGAAGCAATTGCCGCGAACCCACGGCTTGTCGGGTTACCCGCATCGCTTAGCCCAGGCACGGTTGAGTTCGCTCTTCCGTCGGGTGACGTGGTCGACGTGATGTTTCGCAAGGGAAGTGTTTGGATCGCGGTCGAGGTGAAGTCGTCTATTTCCGATGGCGTCGATCTCACCAGGGGACTATTCCAGTGTGTGAAATACGACGCGGTACTCAAAGCATGGCGGTCAACGCAAAGCGAGTCCGCGGATATTCGCGTAATTCTTGCTCTTCAGTCTGCTCTGCCGACTGAACTCTTTGACTTGAAGAGCGCGTTAGGAATTGAGGTGGTCGATGAGATCGCCTTGAATCTTCACTAATCCCGCCAGCTTCGGATTCTGAACTCTGTATTTACCATTCTCTGACGATTCATGCCGCAAAAATTGCGGCCTTGATTATTCAAATCTCCAATCTTCTCTCACTACATTTTGGTTTCATCGCGGACAGCCTAGGCTTTTGTAGCTTTCCAACTCATCATGTGCCCTGCTAGCAGTTCGCTACAGGGTTCGATAGACTTTGACATGGTTTGTGTAGCTAACTTCCCATCCGGATGAACGCACATGGAAAAGTTGAGCGAATACGTGAAAGTTGCCGAGGCTGCCGAAATTCTCGGTGTAGCACAGGCGACTTTGCGGGCCTGGGCAGAAGACGGCAAGATCCCGATGCACAAAAATCCCGCCAATGGCTACCGCTTGTTTCGCCGTGCTGACCTGGAGCAGTTTTTGGCGGAAGTGGCAAAGCCGCTCAAACCAAGATAGCACGCACCTTCATACATTTGATTGATCTGCCGTAGGGCAACCTGGAGAATACACCTCGATGAAGACAGTCCGTGATGCCTGCAAGCTGCAGCCAAACGCTCTGAAGATCCAACTGAGCGACCAAATTGAGCAGCTCGACGAACTAATCAAGTCCGAAGGCGACGGCAGCGCGTTTTTTGACAAGACGTTCATCACCGAGGGGATGCAGGATTTGATCGGCGTGGGGATGTCTCGCTTGGCTGGCCAGTCCAGCGAAGCCATCTTCCACCTCAAGCAGGCCATGGGCGGCGGTAAAACGCACTTACTCGTTGGCTTTGGATTATTGGCGACGAATCCCGAGTTGCGTGCCAAATATTGCACCGACACGTCTGCCGCAAATGCATTCGCGTCTGCCAATGTTGCGGCGTTCAATGGCCGTAACAACCCGGACCATTTTTTCTGGGGAGAAATCGCTCAGCAACTCGACAAAGCGGAGACCTTCAATAAGTACTGGACCAACGGCCCCAAAGCGCCCGACGAGAAGGCTTGGCTGGAATTACTCGATGGCGACGATCCCGTATTGATTCTGCTCGATGAAATGCCACCGTACTTCCAGTACTACGACACGCAGAGCGTCGGTAACGGCACCGTCGCCGACATTGTCACCCGCGCGTTCGCCAATTTGCTGACTGCGGCTGGCAAAAAGAAGAACGTATGCATCGTCGTCTCCGACCTTGATGCCGCATACGACACCGGCGGAAAGTTGATCCAAAAAGCGCTCACCGATGCCCGCAATGAATTGGGGCGACAGGAACGCAGTATCACGCCGGTCGATTTATCCAACAACGAAATCTACGACATCCTTCGCAAACGCCTGTTCGCGTCGCTACCCGACATCGCGGAGATCGAGGATATCGCCGATGCGTTCGGACGCAAACTTGAAGAAGCCGCCAAGAGCAAGAGTGTCAATCGCGGAGCGGAAGCGATCGCCGATGAGATTTCCGCGACCTATCCGTTTCATCCGCAACTCAAGAACGTCATCGCACTGTTCAAAGAGAACGAAAACTTTCGTCAAACACGCGGCCTGATTGAGTTGGTCTCGCGTCTGTTGCGATCGGTTTGGGAACGCGACGCCAATGACGTCTTCCTGATCGGACCTCAGCACTTCGATCTTTCGATCAAGGAAGTTCGCGAGAAGTTGACCGAGATATCCGGCTTCCGCGATGTTATCGCCAAAGATCTTTGGGACAAGCAAAAATCCGCCCATGCTCAAATCATTGATTTGCAAAGCGGACAGGAATCGGCTTCGCAAGTGGGATCGCTATTGCTGACGGCCAGTCTTTCGACCGCAGTCAATTCCGTCAAAGGGTTGACTGTGGAGGAAATGGTCGAGTGCTTGATTTCGCCGCTGCGTGAACCGTCCGACTTTCGCAGCGCCTTTGATGAACTCGAAAAAATCGCTTGGTATCTGCACCACACCGGTGAAGGTCGCTTTTACTTCGATCGCCAAGAGAACCTGACCAAGCTATTGCAGAGTCTCGCTGAAAAGGCACCACAAAATCAAATTGATGCCCTGATCGACAAACGACTCAAGGAGATGTTCGCACCAACCCGAAAGACCGTTTACGACGATGTTTTGCCGTTGCCAAAACTTGAAGACGTCGCTGATCGTGTTCGCAAAGGACGTGTCCTGTTGATCGTTAGTCCAGACTCAAAAATCCCGCCCGAGGAAGTTCAAAAGTTCTTTGACGGACTTACTCGGAAGAACAATCTATGCATCCTCACCGGCGATAAATCGGCGATGGGAAGCATCGACAAAGCTGCACGCCAATTTTATGCCACCGGCGTCGCCGACAAACGTATCCCTGAGGGTCACCCGCAAAGAAAAGATCTCGAAGAAAAGCAGCAGTCTTACGAGCAAGATTTCAACAGCACCATTTTGAACCTATTCGACAAGGTGCTGTTTCCGATCCAGCGTAGTGGCCAGCAGCCAAAACTCGTCCACAAGCCACTCGAGTCTGCCCGCGACACCAGCAAGCCGTTCGATGGCGAAGAGCAAATCGAAAAGACGCTCACGTCCAACCCGATCAAACTGTTCCTTGATGTCGAAGCCGACTTTGATACCGTCCGAGATAAGGCCCAAGACCTGCTGTGGAACGACGGTCAAGACGAAGCACGTTGGGCCGACGTCGTCGAACGGTCAGCGGAGAAGTCCGGGATGTGCTGGCTCGTTCCCAAGGGGCTTGAAAGCCTCAAGATGATCGCGTGTAACCGCGGCCTGTGGGAAGACTTGGGCAATGGTTATGTGACCAAATCCCCAAAGAAGAAACGCACGTCCGCGCAAGTCACGCCCGAGAGCGGACCCGATGACGAAGGCAAAGTCAGGTTGCGTATTTCGGCTCTCAATGCTGGTCCCGCCGCTCGCATTCACTATGCCGAAGACGGCCCAGTGACCGAGAAGAGTCCCGTACTGAGCGATGCCTATTTCGAGACCAAGGCGTTGAAGCTGAACTTGCTCGTTGCCGACCCGTCCGGGCTGTACGAAACCGGTGACCCCGTTGAATGGCCCAACCAGCTTGTGTTGCGAACCGAAGAAATCGGATCGGGTCCGGGGCGCAAGATCGCCTTGTACGTCGCACCGCGTGGAACGATCCGTTACACCACCAACGGTAGCGAGCCACGGGAAGGGACACCGTACACCGAACCGTTTGCCATCGAGGACGGGGATGTGTTGGTACGCGCCTTTGCCGAAGTCGATGAATTCAAGGACATATCGGTCAAGAAAGATTTCAAGTTTCCCGCTGTTGGCAAAACGGGCGTACAGATTGATGACGTTAAGCCCGGCGTCATGATTTCCAAAACCGGTCGCAAGCTTGACTCGCGTAACAAAGTGTTCGATGGTCTGACGCGGGCCGCCGAAAAGAAAGTCACGTTTGAGGGCGTCCAGTTGACGATTGGGCAAGGCAACCAAGTCATCGGTGTCAACATCGGCGAGGTCGCTGTAGAAGCTGACTTTATCGAGGCGCTTTTGACTCAAGTATTAACGAAGTTCACTCCCGAGACGCCAGTGACGATGTCATTCCGCAAAGGTCATTTTTCATCGGGCCATGATTTGAAGGAATTTGCCGGCAAGTTAGGGATTGAATTGAAAACTGAAGACGTTGAGCAAGGATGAGTAAGAAAACCAAAACTGTTGATTTTGGCGCCCCCGATACTTTCGGGGCACACTTGTTTCGTGTCGAGATTCCGTCGTCACGCAACGAGTCGATTTTGATTGTCGAGGACTATGGTTATGGCGGGATGGAGAACGGATCGCCGCAAGACGAAGACCGCGTTCGTCTCAAACGACCAACTTGGTCCGCGATCACTGCGGCATCGCGAGCCGAGTTCAATACGCGCCTCAAAGCTGCAAAGGTGACGACGGGCCGCTGGCATTCGGGGACAAACCTGGTCGACCGCTTGCTCGGCAAGGAACTCTGTGTGTTGGCCTGGGCCGCCGAAACAGCAACCGCGGAACAACTGCCCGTGATCTGTGGCAAGTGGGCCGCCTTGCGGCCGGAAGAACGCTGGTGGTTATTTGCGATGACGGTCGCCGAAGCAGGACTGCCCGAGGACACTCAGCGTGGTTGGCGACGAGCGCTCTACCACGCGCTCTCTGATGGAGAAAAACCCAACCCAGCCAAGAAGCGTCGTCGCCCTGTCGAACGCACTCTGATGCCATTGTTCAAGGAAGCCGAATGAGCAACAAGATCGTCCCCTTTTCGTTGAAAGACGCACCATCGTTGATTGAAAAATTGTTCCCTGTGCAGAAGCTGTCGGCGGAGTCGTACAAGGAGCAAATGGCTCATATTGGAAAAACCTTGACGTCGCTGGGATCTTACTGGAAAGGTCGAAAGCCGCTGATTCTGAATCGAGCTTGCATCTTGGGATGTTTGATGCCGGCAACAGATAATCCCTCTCAAGACCTGATTGTTTTCGAGCAGCTCATGGCGATGGACATTGAATCGCTCGCCGCGCGTTGGAAGCGAGACCATCGACCCAAAGAGATATTGGAGAAGCTATCAATCAAAAACATTCGCGATTTTTTTATCGTTGAACCTGATGGCTCGCTACCGGAGTCCTCACCGATCGACTGGAGTGATGAAGCGTATGAAGGTGTAGCCGTTCAATGGCGAGACGACCTCTCTAAGTTAGACCAACGGAAGCTCTTGGTTAAAATGCTACCTGATGAAACCTACCGTGAGTTGGTGGCCCAGGTTAGCCGCCCAGAGGAAGTGGCGGAGATCGTCAATGACCACATTTGGGCTTCGGTCAATTCTCACCTCGGGACTAATGCGAACAGCTTTCAAGAAGTTGTTGAGCAACTCGGAGTCATGCGATTTGGCCATCGAGCTAATTTTGCCGATACGTTCGCCGGTTCGGGACAGATACCGTTTGAAGCAGCGAGAATCGGCTGCAATTCGTACGCATCGGATATCAACCCTATTGCGTGCATGCTGACGTGGGGGAATTTCAACATTGTTGGCTCCAAGTCCGAAGGGATACGCGATCTCGCGTCGAATCAAAAAACTCTCGTTAAAGATGTGCAACGTGAAATTGATCAGCTTGGAATTGAATCTGACGGTGACGGATGGAGTGCCAAGGTCTTTTTGTATTGCTTTGAAGTGCGTTGTCCGCAGACCGGATGGATGGTGCCACTTTTGCCGACACTGGTTGTAAGCGTTGGATACCATTCACGAGTTGATTTGATCCCCGATCCGAAAAACAAGCGATATGAAATTGAGGTTCGCGCTATACGTGACGCCGAAGACATGAAGGATGCAGCCATCGGGACTGTTCGCTCGGATGGGCGCGGAGCAGATCCCTATCTATCTCATTCCGTCGACGGAGTCGAACATCGCACAAAACTGTCAACTCTTCGCGGTGACTTTCGTGACGACAGCGGAGAGTCCGGAAACAAACTACGGAAATGGAATCGTTCAGATTTCGTTCCGCACAAAGATGACCTATATCAAGAACGGCTATTCGCAATTGAGTGGATGAAACCGAAGGCTAGCGGGCGGAGCTTTTACTACGAGTTTCGCAGCGTTACAAAAGATGACTTGCGACGAGAAAAGGTGGTCGAGGCTGAGGTTGCTAAACACCTTACAGAATGGCAATCCGAAGGTTTCATTCCTGATATGAAGATTGAGATCGGTGAGAAGACTTCCGAGCCGATTCGCACACGCGGATGGACTTATTGGCACCACTTATTCAACCCGCGTCAGTTGCTGCTGGGAATGATGGTACGAAGTCGCATTGGGCAAGATGCGCGTCTCGCGTTTGGTTTTTCGCAAATGATGAACGTCAACTCTCGTCTGAGCCGATGGAACAACACTCGCGGAGGCGGTGGGATCGTCAAGGGCGTCTTCGACAATCAAGCCTTGAACACTCTTTCCAATTATGGGTGCCGAGGGTTCAAGTACGCGGCTCCATTCTTAACTCAAAACTTTAAGAACTTTGCGTTCGTTGATGGCGTTTCAGTGACTGTCAATGCTCACCCGTGCGACCAGATCGACGGCATGCATGACATTTACGTCACTGACCCGCCGTATGGCGACGCGGTAAAATATGAGGAGATTCTCGAATTCTTCATCGCATGGCTGCGAAAGAATCCACCTGCCGAGTTTGCTGATTGGGTTTGGGATAGTCGGCGGTCGATGGCGATCAAAGGCGAAGACGAGGACTTTCGTCGTGGAATGGTTGCGGCCTACAAACGGATGACCGAGTGCATGCCCGATCACGGCATTCAAGTCATCATGTTCACTCACCAGTCCGGCTCGATCTGGGCCGACATGGCGAACATTGTCTGGGCCTCTGGGTTGCAGGTCACTGCCGCTTGGTATGTCGTAACCGAGACAGAAAGCGCGTTGCGGGATGGCAATAACGTCAAAGGAACAGTGCTGTTGGTCTGCCGCAAGCGACTCGGCAAGCACAAGACGACTCGCGATGAATTGGCTTGGGAAATCGAGGAAGAAGTGCAGTCGCAAGTTGAATCACTGACAGGACTGAACCAGCAAGCCAAAGGGTTATACCGCGATGAAAACGTGTTCGAGGATGCCGACATTCAGATGGCTGGTTACGCTGCCGCCCTACGTGTGCTGACGCGTTACTCGACGATCGACGGACGCGACATGGCCAGCGAATCTATCCGCCCCCGCGTCAAAGGTGAAATCACGTTCGTGGACGACTTGATCGGCTACGCAGTCAACACAGCTAATCAGTGCTTGGTCCCGCAAGGCGTCGCGAAATCGCACTGGGACAAACTGATGGGGGCGGAGCGATTTATCTTGAAGATGATCGACATGGAGGCTCGCGGCTTCAAGACGCTGGACAACTACCAGAACTTTGCCAAAGCTTTCAAGGTGCGTGACTTCCAAGCGTTCATGGCTAGTCGCCGCGCGAACTCGGCACGGCTCAAGAGCGCCGTCGAATTGGCACGATCAGAAATGGGCGAAGGATCGGAGCTGCATCAATCGGTTCTCCGTGCGGTCTTATACGCGGTCATGGAATTAACCGGCGATATAGAGGGCGATGATGTGCTGGCCCACCTGACGATGAACGTCCCGAATTGGTTTGGTGACATGAACCAACGAGAAATGGCTAGGGAGTTTGCCGACTACCTTGCCAAGCGGCTCGAAGAGGTTCGTCCTGAAGAAGCGGCCTCGGCGCGGGTGCTGCGTGATTTGATTCGGAACCAACGAATTGGATAACGCATGACTAACATCTCTCGCTTTTCATCGCGTCGCGAACGCTTGGATCATGCCTTTCTAGCTCAGCGTTTGCAAAACGCCAAGTCGTACAAACGGATCGCGGGCTATTTCCGCAGTTCGATCTTTGAGCTTGTCGGCGAACAAGTCGCTTCGATCCCCAAGGTGCAGATTATCTGCAACAGTGAACTGGACGCTGCCGATGTGGTCATCTCCAAACACGTTCGCGATACGGCGCTGAAGGAACGTTGGAATGAGGCGCCCTCAGAAGTCGAGGCGTTGTTGCATCGGGATCGTTATCGGCAATTGCACGAGCTACTGACCTCGGGTCGAGTGGAGATCCGAGTTGTCCCAAAGGACCGCGTCTTTATTCACGGCAAAGCGGGTGTGATTGAAGCAGGCGATGGATCAAAGACGTGTTTTCTGGGTTCGATCAATGAAACCAAAAGCGCGTTTGCCCACAACTATGAGATTCTTTGGGAGGATCGGTCAGACGAAGGCGTTGCGTGGGTGGAGGAAGAGTTCGACGCACTCTGGGAAGACTCCTTTGCGCTTCCGGATGCGATCATCGAGGAGGTGAAACGGGTTGCCGATCGTGTGGAGATCCGTTTCGAGGATGTAAAAACGAAAGAGTTGCCTGGCGCGGCACTGGCCGAAAGCCCGATCTATCGCGGTGGCGAACAGTTGCAGCCTTGGCAGCGATCGTTTGTGACGATGTTTTTGGAGCATCGTGAAATTTACGGGAAGGCGAGGTTGCTATTGGCCGACGAAGTCGGAGTTGGCAAGACGCTTTCGATGGCGGCCAGTGCGATGGTCGCAGCGCTTCTGGGCGACGGGCCGGTTCTGATTCTGTGCCCGTCCACGTTGACGCTACAGTGGCAGGTCGAGTTGCAGGACAAATTGGGCGTTCCAAGTGCGGTTTGGCTGTCTAACAAAAAGATGTGGGTCGATCCCAAAGGGCATTTGATCAAAACGCGTGGCGCGGAAGACATCCTGCGATGTCCGTTCCACATCGCGATCGTGTCGACCGGGTTGCTCGTTCAGCACACAAAGGAACGTCAACTGTTGCTGGAACGCAAGTACGGCACGTTGATCCTAGACGAGGCTCACAAGGCTCGGCGAAGCGGCGGCGTGGGTCCGAAAAGCGGACAGCCCAATAATTTGCTGGACTTCATGCTGAAGATCGGGCCTCGGGTTCGCAACATGGTGCTTGGAACAGCGACACCGATCCAAACCGAAGTACAGGAAGTTTGGGACTTGATGAGCATCCTGAATAAGGGTGCGGATTTTGTACTGGGGCGTGAACTTTATGGTCGATGGGCTGATTTCCAGCGATCATTGCCGGTCGTCAAAGGCGACAAGGTTCCGGACAACGAACAAGACGCTTGGGAATGGCTACGCAATCCACTGCCACCGGCGAAAGAAGATGCATTGTTCGCGACGCTTCGTTTAGGACTTGGTTTACCCGATTCCCAGTTTTTCACCGACCGTGGATTCGGATCGCTGGAGTATTTGGAACAACAAGCGGTTGGCCAGTCACTCGAGCCGGGATTCTTGCAACAACACAACCCAATCGTTCGCCACACTGTATTGCGACGCCGGCAAACGCTCGAAGAAGCCGGCTTGATGGAGAAGGTGGGCGTTGACATTCACCCCGATCCAGACGCTCCAGCGTCGTCGTATACCGGTGTTGGGTTTAGCGGCTTGGGCTTGATGACGAATCATCCATTCGACTTGGCTTACGAGGCCGCAGAGGCGTACACCGATGAACTAAAGAAACGAACCAAGGCGGCGGGGTTCATGAAGTCGCTGTTGTTGCAGCGTATTTGTTCCAGTTTTGCGTCAGGAGAATCGACTGCGCGAAAGTTGCTTCATAACGATGTCGCCGACAATGAAGAAGAAGAAGAACAGCCACTCTTGATTGAGCAAACTCTGCAAGACACGACTCCAGCCGAAATTCAACATCTCAAAACGATTGTTGAGGAGTTATCACGACCGGAAGCCCGCGATCCGAAGTTGGCGGCGATACGATATTTTCTCACCCAGCATCGCACCGAAGGGAAAACTTGGTTGGAACACGGGTGCATCGTCTTCAGCCAGTATTTCGATACGGCGTTTTCGGTCGCAAAAGAATTGGCAGCGGTACTTCCGAATGAACCGGTCGGTGTCTACGCGGGGACGGGCAAAAGCGGATTGTTCCGTAACGCGGATTTTGCGAGCGTTGAACGAGAGGAACTCAAGCACGCTGTGAAGAAGAGAGACCTTAGATTGCTTGTCGCGACGGACGCGGCTTGCGAGGGGCTAAACCTGCAAACACTCGGCACGTTGATCAATGTCGACTTACCTTGGAACCCATCCAGGTTGGAGCAGCGACTCGGTCGCATCAAACGGTTTAATCAGGCACGCCGAACCGTGGACATGCTGAATTTGGTTTACCACGACACACAAGACGAGCGTGTGTATCAAGTGCTGTCGCGTCGAATGAAAGATCGTTACGACATTTTTGGTGGGTTGCCTGACACCATCGACGACGATTGGATCGAGGATATCGAACAGCTCGAAGACAAGATGGACGAATACATTCACTTGCGAAAAAAAGCTCGTGATGTCTTCGAGATGCGATACCAAGACACGGTCGATGCCGACGCCAACCGTTGGGAGACCTGTTCGCGAGTCTTATCTCGCCACGATATCGTCGATCGTTTGTCCGAGCCCTGGTAAAGGATTAGTACAATGATTGATTGGGCAACTTGCACGACCGATGATCTTCTGCAAAGCATTCCGCCAGCCGAAGACGATCGCTGGGAGTTCAAGAGTGCGACGTTGCTTGAGGCGTCAAGTAAGAACGAGTTTTTGAAAGTGTTATCAAAACAGGTTTCGGCATTTGCCAATTCGGGTGGCGGCAACCTCGTCTTTGGACTGAGCGACCGCAAGAGCGTTGAGCCATGCGAGCAAACAGTTGGCAATCAGCCAATGAAGGACTATCTCGCAACGATGGTCGAGCAATCGGTGGAATATCCGCTACGACATTTTAGGATACATCGAATTCCGCTTACTGGTGATAACACGAATTCCATCTTTGTCATTGCAGTTGAAGACAGCCCTGCGGCACCTCACCAGGCAAAGTCTGACAAGCACTACTACTACCGAATTGACGGGCACACGAAGCCAGCACCCCATTTCCACGTTGAATTGCTTCGGCAGAGAGAAACTCGCGCCGTCTTAGAAATTCTACTTGTCGAATATCATGTTGAAAAGTTTCTCGGAACAGAGACGGGTATTGTTGAAATCTTGATGGTGCTTCATATCCGCAATGTCTCGTTTCAATCTGCGGCGAGCTGGGGTGTGCTTGTTGAACACACAAAGCAAGATGACTGCTGGGAAATCCGTACCACTGGGGAGCATTTCGATGAGACTCGATGTTTTCTGGGTTCGCCCACACCATTGCTGCCACAAGCATCAACGAAACTATGCATTCCACTACGCGGACGAGCTTACGACCAGTCAGGTGCGTTGCAGGCGATCAATAAGTTGTGGAAAAGCGTTGGGTTTTCGTTTCGCCCGGTGACGCAAAATCATGTCGGTCAGCCAGTTCGATTTGGCGATTGGCCGGATGGAATCAAGACGACTGTTGCCATGAATGAGTTTGAGAGACAAATCAGTTCTGTGTTACCGCAAGATTGACTTCCGAGAAAGAACATTACCATCCGACTATAACGACAAATACAACGACGCGGATTTACGCCAATGCTAATGCCGATGTTGAGCGAAGCCGACCCAACGGAATCGGCGGAGGGGTCGATTGATCCGTTGGGGATGTATCCGATTGCCGATGCGTTGGCGTCGCGGATGGTGCCGGGGGTGCGGGAGCGGCAAACGCATCCGCGATTCCTGACCACGATCGCGGCGTCGCTTTCATTGTGCAGTGTTTTTGATGAGGACACGGTTGCCGATGATGGGGTGAGCGAACCTTGGCAGGTGTTTGAATGGTACGTCGTCGAAGGGTTGGCTCGGGCAACGAACGATCCGAAGTTGCTGCGTGGCTTACCGGGACGTGATAAGGCGGACAAGGCCCGGGCCGATGGCGTGCCACTTTCGGAACGTCGTTACTTGAAGGGTGCCCGCACGTTCGGCTTTCACGGGATATATCGAGCGTTGGCAAAAGAGATCGGGATTGAAACGTCGGGCCGGCTTGGTGACGCGGGATATGAGGTGTTGCTGGCTTGGGAGACAGAGCAAGGGCTGCAGGGTTTTCTGGGCAATGGCGATGGGCCGGGACGTTCGCACCGTCAGCGATTGATTGACGGAATCACAGATGGCTTGAAGCACGGAGCAACGGCAAGAAAGACTTGGGGCGGTTTCTTTGCCGAGCACTTCGGGATCTATGGAGCTGAGATTCAAGAGTCGCAACAGATTCGACTTTCCATTGCAAAAGACGCTGGCAACAAGTCGGGCCTTGGACATCGTGGCGAAATCTTCGATTTGTTGACGTCCGAGGCTGGCCAGCAGGTTTGGTCGGTCCAAGTCGCGACTGACGATGCGTCGGAAAGACGATTTCATGAGTGGTTGATTGGAAACGCGAGTGTGCCGCTTGCTGAGCTGCTGACCGCGATTGCTGCATACGAGCGATTCAGTCGCTACCTGCAAGATGCGTGGGAAGAATCGCTTCGATTCATGGCTTTGCACAAGCAGCGTATCAAGACAAGCGAACTGGCAAGCTTGGCGTCGGTCGTGGAGGCGGCGACGATACTGCCGAAAGTGTATCCACAAGTTGTCGAGACCCTTTCGCCGCTCAACCTTGCGGATCGGTTCGCACGACAATTTGAAGTGTTCTCTGAGCCCAGCGATGCGAAAGACTGGGTAGAGCGTTTGCTTGCCTTCCACGTCAAAGTTCAAAAAGACAAACCGCCGGCGGGCAAGTTGCCGTGGCTGGATCGGTTTGATGATGGTTCGTTTCTGATTCGGCCAGGCTACATTCGCGAGTATTCGCCGCGTTGTGATGACGCCTATGTGCATGCCTACCGAACGAATTCGTTGTGGTCGTTCGCGAGTGATTTAGGGCTGGTTGTATAGATGGCAAAAAAGAAAGCTCTTCAGCCCGGTGTCGGCAAACTGCTCGATGCGTGGGTGCCGCCCGACGAGGCCGGTGATGCCATCGGCTGCATCGCAACATCGTTCACGTTCAACGCGGCGTTCTTTGAAGAAGAGTGCCTGGGTAGCTTCATCGGACTCGAAACCAATCCCACCGACGACGGGCCGGCGTATTTGATCGAGCGAGAAGACAAACTGGCCAAGTTGGCGTGCGCCGCGGTCCTGGTTGACGCCCATCATTGCCGCGGCACCCGCAGCCTGCGTTGGGATTTGATGCCGGCGCGATTGCCGGGCATCCAACACGCCAAAGTCACCTTGCTGGTTTGGTCCGGTTGGGTGCGGTTGATCATCGGCTCGGCGAACTTGACCGAGGATGGCTACCGTCGCAACTTGGAAGTGTTCGGAGTGCTGGACTATTTCGATGGCGGCGAGGCTCCGATTGGTTGCTTGACTGAAACGCTCGGGTTTCTTCGGCGAGCGTCGAGCTACAGTCGTCCGTCATCCGGTAGCGTCACTCCCGCTGCCAAGCGTTGGGACGACTTGATTGAACGGGTTGAAAAGGACTGCGCCGACTGGGGAGTTGCCGCCGCCGACTTGAAGCGGTCGGGTGTTCGCGTGCATCCGTTGTTCATCGAACCCAATCAGGGCAAGGCGAAATCTTGCTTTGCTCAATTGGTAAGCCTGTGGCCTGGATCATCACCGGCGTTATCCGCGGATGTGGTCAGCCCGTTCTTTGATCCGCCAGAAGCCGCGAATCAACCGGCGAGCGAGATTTGGGAGTTGCTGCGGAAGCGTGGCGAGGTGAGTGTTGGTTTTCATGTCACTGCCGAAGATTGTTTTGACGCGGCGTCGGTCGATGTCGGCAAGGTGTTGCTGCATGCGCCGGAATCGTTGACCAAGTCAGCACCACGCGATAGCGCGACGGTTGAAATGCTTCGCGTCATGCCGCCGGATGGCCGTCCGCTTCATGCCAAGGGAATCTGGCTCGAAGATGATCGCTGGTTGATTTACCAAATCGGGTCGAGCAATTTCACCAGCCCTGGAACGGGACTCGGCAAACGCTCCAATTTGGAGGCGAACTTGGTCTACGTGATCGACGGCAAGCGCGCGGCGAAGTCTCGTAAGGCTGCCGACCTAGCGTTTCCGAAAAGCGAATCGGTTGGCGAAGACGAGCAACGTTGGAAACCGCTGCCGAGCGAAGATGGCGAGGGAGACCTGTTGCAAAAGACGCTGCCGGTTTGTTTTGGCGATGCGGTGTTTTCGATTGACTCGAATGCCGGTCCGATCGTGACACTTGAGTTCACCAGCAGCCAAGTTCCCGCGTTCTCGATAGATGCCGAGGGCGTGAAGGGCGCTTGGTTTGATTCAGTGAGATGGGCGGCCAGCGGTTCGCCGATGCGGATGGAATTGCCGTGGTCGTTGTCTCGTCCGCCATCGGGTTTCGACGTGCGATTGGAATCCGACACGGCGACGTCGTGGTGGCCAGTGAACGTGGCTTCGCCGGACGCG
Organism: Rubripirellula tenax; assembly: GCF_007860125.1. Taxonomy (NCBI): domain Bacteria; kingdom Pseudomonadati; phylum Planctomycetota; class Planctomycetia; order Pirellulales; family Pirellulaceae; genus Rubripirellula; species Rubripirellula tenax. The sequence continues at coordinate 733,965 of NZ_SJPW01000004.1, read as the reverse complement.
TTGCCGCCACCGGACGAATTGAAGGATCTGCCGCTTGAGGTTTTGCTTGAAATACTTAGTTCAGCAAGACCGCCCCATGTGACTATTCGTCGGTTCTTAAAACAGCAGGCGAAGATAGATTCGGCGGGTAACGTGACGGCGGTTGATCCGCACAAAAGAGTCGATACGAGTGGCTTTCTGTTGCAACGCACCCGACGGCTATCATGGGCCTTGCGAACGATCCGCGAGCGGGTGCAACGCCCTGCGGCGACGGTGGAAATGCTGCGATGGCGGTTGCTCGGTCCGGTCGGTGTTTTGGGACTCGCCGACGCGATCATTCGGGAAGCGAAATCGCCAGACGAATCCAACTTCTTGTTGGCCGAATTGACATTGGAACTTTCCCGCGTGAAGGTGCAACACATGCTCGGATGCATCCCGCCCAAACAGCATCGCGAAGAGATCCAAAAAGTCATCGAAGCATTGCGAACGCGAGTAATGCATACCAACGAGGGCGGCCCTGTCAATTTGAATCAGTATGTTCAATCGGTGTTCGAGGCGGTGAAGTCATGAGTACGCTCTATCCGTTCCATCAATCTATCAACTTGCATGTCGAAGGCCGTATCTCAACACAGGATGCTGATCGCCAACGCGTTTGGGCGGAGGAAACTCTGAAACGATTAGCGAATCAGCCGGGGATGATCCTGGCCGATGAAGTGGGTACGGGGAAAACGTTCGTCGCACTCGCTGTGGCCGTTTCGACAGCCTTGGCCAATCAAGGCAATCGGCCGGTCGTGGTGATGGTGCCTTCGTCGCTCAAGGAAAAGTGGCCGGGTGACTTTTCATTGTTTTGCCAAGCGTGTTTGCCGAGCGAGGTTGCGGGTGGACTGCGATCAAAATTGGTCGAGAAAGGCGTCGATTTTCTGAAACTACTTGATGACTCACCAAGCGAACGATGCTCGTTAATCTTCATGACTCACGGAGCGATGAGTCGGGGATTGGATGATCCCTGGGTGACGTTGGCATTGATACAAAGAAGCCTGCATCGCCGCCGAAACATCGACGACTTGAAGCGAGCGATGGGGCGAAACCTCGGTGACTTGCTGCGAATGAAATGGCTCACCAATCGCGATGAAACGATCTGGAGCAAGCTACTTCAATCACCGCCGACGCGTTGGCGCAGATTATTAGAAGGTTTGGTTGAGTTGACTGACGATCCGGTTCCCGAGGCCATTACAGATGTTCTGCCGGACTTGGATTTATCGTTTGCATTTGAAGCCGTGCAGCAAATCCCGATCCGCCGAACGAAGCACTACCCTGAAAAAGTGGTCAAAGCAAGACAGGAGATCAAGAGTCGTCTGAGTGAAGTATGGAAAGAGTGTCTGGCTAAGTTCCATGACAGCCTGCCGTTGCTGATCCTCGACGAAGCCCACCACCTGAAGAACTCTGGCACACGGTTGGCATCGCTATTTCGTAGTGAAGATTCGCAGGCCGACGCGGTCGCGATGCAGGGAGCATTGGCTGGCGTGTTTGAACGCATGCTCTTTCTGACCGCGACACCGTTTCAGCTCGGACACGGTGAGCTATGCAACGTGATGGATCGGTTCGATGGCGTGAATTGGACGGGGCCGTCTGCACCTTCGATGGGACGCGACGGATACGCAGTCGCCAAGCAAACGCTGCGAACGAGTTTGGATCGAGCTCAGGAAACCGCCGTTGGTTTGGATCATGTTTGGGGAAAACTTCGAGAAGATGACTTGGTTATCGGCGACGACCGTTACGCGAGCGTTGAGCAGTGGTGGATGGCGGTTCAAGCGACTGACGATCTGGCTCCGTTGACCAGCGATGTCAAAGCAAGATTTGGGCAAGCAAAAACACGATTGAAGGAAACTGAAAGCCTGCTTCGCCCCTGGGTCCTGCGGCACATGAAGCTGCGATCACTGCCGGACTACCCGGATGTGCCACGCCGCGAAAGACGCTCTGGCAACGCAATCTCGTTGGATTCAACAACCAACGACGACACGGGCATCGCTGTTTCAGGTGAAGCGTTGCTGCCGTTCCTGCTTGCCTCTCGTGCATCGACATGCAATCCGGAATCGCGTCCGGTATTTGCGGAAGGCTTGGCGTCGAGCTACGAAGCGTTCTTGCATACGCGAAACAAAGAGGGCGAACGCTCCGTTGATGAGGACGACGATGACGGCGTGGTGATTGCGACCACCGACGATGCAGCCACCTGGTATCTGGATCACTTGGAAAAGCTCATTCCGCGGAACCGCGCCGCCCAGACGGAGCATCCGAAAGTGGATGCAACCGTCGCCCGCGTTCTCGACATTTGGAAACGTGGCGAGAAGGCCGTTGTGTTTTGCCACTACGTACAGACGGGTCGGGCGCTGCGTCGTTCAATATCTGCTGCGCTCGACGCGGAAATTCGACGAATGGGCTGCGAAAAACTCAATTGCGAGACAACCGACGTGAGCGCCGAGCTGAATCGAATTGGCAACACATTTTTTGACGCTGACCGTCCGTTACGCCAAGCGTGTGATACCGAGGTCATGCGACTCCTCAGCGAATTCCCTTCATTGAAAGATGATGCGGAATCATTGCTTGGGATCGTTCGACGCAACTTGCGAACGCCGTCTTTCCTGGTTCGTTTCTTCCCACTCGGTAGCGAGCTTGATGCAGTGCAGCAGATTCAGCACTCATTCGATGCAGTCGACTTGTCCGGAATTTCTCTGCGGCAAATTGTGATCGACTTTTTCTCATTCTTAACCAATCGCTGCAGTGACGAACAACGACGCAAATACGTCGACGCGGTTAATCGAATCCAAACAGGATCGCATTTTGGGGCCGACGTCGCCGACGCAAATGACGTCAATGAATACGAGGACGATGAATTGCAAGGCGACAAGGCAGAGCAGCTACTACCCAACGTTCGGTTAGTCAATGGACAGACGCGGTCGGAAACTCGCCAACGCCTGATGCTGACCTTCAACACGCCGTTCTATCCGGAGGTACTCGTGGCCAGCAGTGTGTTGTCCGAAGGAGTCGACCTACATTTGAATTGCCGATACATGATTCACCACGACCTGTGCTGGAACCCCAGCAATTTAGAACAGCGCACCGGCCGGATCGACCGAATCGGAGCGAAGGCGGAAAGAGCAGGGCAATCTATCCAGGTCTTCCTGCCGTTCATCGCAGAAACACAAGACGAAAAGATGTATCGAGTTGTGATGGATCGCGAGCGATGGTTCAACGTTGTGATGGGCGAAGACTACCGCATTGATGCGAAGACAACAGACAAGTTGGCTAGTCGCATTCCCTTTCCAGAGTCAGCCGCTCGCGAGCTTTCCTTCCGACTTGAAGCCTAGCTGAGACGGAACGTAAAAGTGAATAGACTCTACACCACACTGCTACAGTTGAACTTCCAAACCTGCCTTGCACGAAACTGGACCTTCTGCCATCGGCAGTGCGATCGCATCAATATTCACGGGGGCACTGCCATAGGTGGTCGACAATAGAGTGCGAAGTGTAGGCTGATCATCATTGGCAAACGGGTAGACGAGGGTCGCACGCTTTGCACCGAAGCCCAATGCGTAGGCACACATTTGGAATCGGTCGTTGCGGTCCTCGTTGCCGAAGCCCCGTTTGTATTTTGCATCGAGTATCCAACGTTCGCTTTCGCGTTCTAGCAACGTGTCGGCGATCAGGGACCGGTAGGGATCGTCTGTACCGAGTGCGTCGTCCCAGAGTCGGACGGATTTGGAACGTGACGTGACATTCCATCCGGTTTGTGGCGATAGGTCTTGGCACATGCGAGTGAGCGCTAGCTCCCAGATCCGCGATAGCGAGAGCGTAAATGTGTGGCCGCCGAAGCCGCTGGTTTGATCTATCGTTGCTCCGGTGAGCAGAAGTCTTCCGAGTTGCAGTGCCGAACGATATCCATCCGGCGGCGCGGAAAGACTGGTGTGGATGACGGTTTGGCGATCGACGCTCTCGCGTGAAACCGCGGACCACTCGTTGCGTAGTTGTTGGAACAATCGAACTTCGTCTGGACCGAGATCCGACTGGAAAAGGACGAGTTGGTCGAGCGCTGCGGCAAGCATCTGGTTTGCCGGCGTGTCTAAACTGCGGCTGCGTACGACTTGTGGTATCGCTGGCAATCGCCACATTCGTTGCGAAAGTCGTCCGGCAAGGATGCGTCCGCGAACGTGCGGTGAGTCGACGCTCATTTGCACGAAGCCTTTACGCAGGTGGCAACGTGTGACGATTTCAAGCTCTCGCAGGAAAAGCCGAGCGAGCACCGTTTGCCAACTGTCACTCTGCTGAACACTGCCGCCCGACGCCCAGAGCTGAAGGTCAGGAAATTCTTGCAAATAGACGAGCCAATCGAGCAATATGACACCAGGGATCTTGGTGCTGAGCAGTATCCGCCGTCCACTCGGTAGTTCAATCACGCCGACACGGTCACGACCTCGAATCTCAATCCTATTTGTGTGTTCGACGATTCGTATCGTTTTGTTCTGTGCATGCGAGAGAATCGCGTTGTAGTCCGATCCGATCTCGCTGACGGGTCCTTCCCAATGGCGCGGGTTCGCTGTGCCGGCTTCATCGCACACGATGTCGGTTGAGCTACGAGGCCTCGGCGGCGCGGCGAGTGTTTGAGTCACGCGTCCGGCTCGCTCAATGGATCGGTTATCGCGGGTTGATCGGGATTTTCCGTCAAGCATTCCAGTAACACTTGCTCGATTTGAGATACAAGGCTCGCATCGACCCGTCCGAATTGCATCACGCAGAGCTCTTTCACGTACGGAAGCACGCTGAAGCGGACGATCCGTTTCAACGCTTGCGGGATCAACGGTTTGTCTTCGGACGCTTGAGTTTCATTTCCGAACGTTTGGACCATGAATAGTGCGTGGCCCACCTGTTGTTCGGGCGCGATACCGCGATCTTGGAGCAACTGATTGCACGACCTGAGAGCGTCGCAAGAAAATCTTGCGGGGTTATTGCCCGGTCTCTTCAGCCATGTGCGCAAGATGTCGTAGTCAGGAACAAGATCGAGCCACAGAAAGCGCCGACGAAGGGCAAGGTCCATGCGTCCAATCGAACGATCGGCACTGTTCATCGTACCGATGATGTAAACGTTGCTGGGAAAACGAAACATGCGCCCGGAAAGCAAACGCACCGCACGACCGCGGTATTCAAGCAGTTGCAGCAATTCGCCGAGCACTGCCGCCGTGTCGCAACGATTGATTTCATCCATGACAAGCACGTGCCTCGCGTTCGGACGGAAGCTCCTTAACGATTCGATCCATTCCAAGAAACAACCCAGCTTCGGCTCGAACTTCAAAACGCCGTCTGCGGTGAACGGTTTGATGCCCTCGAAAAAATCCTCGTACGCCCAGTTTGCATGCATGTAGAGAGTCGTGTGGTCACCTTGTGAATTCGTTTCTCGATCGGCTGCGAAATATCGCGCGAACAACTGTGCAATGTAGGTTTTGCTTGTACCTGGAGGTCCGGTGAGAATTACTTGCTGTTTGGTCAGCAATGCATCTTCAATCTCTTGCAGCCGGTTGATTGACAACGCGGAGAGTTCACTTAGTTGTTGAAGGGTTCTCGGAGCGTCTTCATCGACTTCGATTTCAGATTCGTCTTCGTCGATCACGACCCGGCCTCGACTTCCTGTGCTCCAAACTCCTGTTCTCGCTGCATCGAAGAAAGGCCAGGCCCAACGGAAAAACTCGCCGATATCGTTGGCCAATGTTTCCGCGAGCCGAGGAAGCTCTTCCAGCGCAAATTGACGAATGATGCTGATCGGTGCCGAGGGCGAAATGGTTGGCTGACCAGACTCGCTATCGGCCTCCCCAATCTGAGCCGCAAAAACCCGGACGTCGATCGGTAGCCTATCGTCAGACGCATCAAGCCCGACCACGGTGCCGTCCGGGGCGCTCAACAAGTATTCTTGGACCGCAGGCCTATTCCCCGCAATCGCGGCGTGCAGGTTAGCAATGTATACGTCACAGTCGTTGCCGAATGCGAAGCCATAGTTGAAATGACGCTGATTCCCAAGCATCCGAAAGAACAGCTGGCAACTCTTGATCTTCGATTTCGCGTTCGGGTCAAAGAAAGCTGCCCAATAGTGATCGTTGTAGCCTCCCCGGCCGAAGTCATTCTTCTTTAGCTTTGACACATTGTGGGTAGTGCCAGCCACTGCTGGATCAAGTCTGGAAATGCAATCTTCTCGTAGGGCTTCAAGAAGATGATTTGTTGGATCTCTCAAAACTAGTTCAAAACGCTCCTTGTTTGCAACGTGCCATTCGCCGTCCGTCGTATGTTCTGGTAGCTCAAGCAAGTAATCCACGGTTTGCTGGTTGTATCGTTCCGAGTCCAATGATTCATCGTCCAGACTGTCTTCTTCATCGTCGCTTTGACTTACGGCTAACTCCTTCGCCGCAGCATCTTGCTTGACGCTCGCCGCCAAAGCCTCAATCTCCGCATCAGAAAGATTGATTTCACGGTAGTAGGACGTCAGGTCCGGAGCGTCACTGGCGTAACTGAATCGCTGAGTACGAAGATCAATGAAGACCGTCTTCACGCCAGATTGATTCTCTTGAACGGTCGCAAGGCTCCGAAACGCAACTTCGTCCGGAATCGCCCAAACATGTAATTTGCCGTCAGTGATCTCGTAGTAACAGAAAAGAAAGATCGCGGGATGGTCGGCGGTTACCTGACGCAAGTCTTCAAGTTGTGAGGGCGGCATGTTTGTCCAGAACCCGCCTCCAACGCGTGAGTTACGATTCAGGATGATTCCTTCGCCCCACTGATATCGCGAACCACGTTGCTGATTGAGAGGCTCTCCTCCCGCCTGCAAGCGCTGAAGGGGAATTTCCTTCATTACTTTGCCGGCATTCCGTTTCAGCTTCTCGCCGAGTGGTGGCGCGTCGAATTCAAGACCGGTAGCTGATATTTGCGTCAATGCTTTGGCAGATAGTTCGTCAGAGTTCATTCGTTGCGCCCAATGGTTTGCTTGCGTTTCGCAATATGATCCCAGGCAACAGCGAGCGTCACAACTGGGGGAGCATCGAACACACTTCGCGAGGCGTCTCAGAATAGTTTTCGCGACAGACAGATCTGGTGTGACAGAGTCTCCGAATCTTTCGCCACTGGTATCATTTGGCCGCTTGAGGCCTGCTTGGGTTCTCTCGTAACTGTCTTGTTGTGTCCGCGGGCGTTGGGCTCGCGGCGTGATGATGACTTTGCGAGGGAGAGATTCTTGTGGTTGATAAATTGAATGTTGGCTTGGTGCCGATTGGCGCGCGAGCGGTGGCTTACTATCGCTGTTCGGCGGATGACGGAGATCGGCGGGCGTTGATAATGCAGCACGATCGCGTTCGCCGATGGGCGGCTGCGAACGACGTGGAGATCATTCGCGAGTTTTGCGATGTGGGGCCGGCGAAGGTTTCGGCAGATGATCGGCCTGCGCTGACGGAAATGGTCGAGGATTGGATCAGTCGGCGCGATGATTTTGATGTCGTCCTCTGTTTTGATTTGAGCCGACTTGGGCGAGCTTGCGACGATAGTGGTGACTCTCTTGCAGTTGTTTGCGAAGAAAACGGCAAGCGGATTGTTGTCGCTGGTGTCGCGTAAATCCTCGCGATGTTTGCCGTGGTTCTCGCCGATGGTCTGGCTGTCGGTGAGAATTCCGCGGCGAGATTGGGGCACCGAAAGAACATCGTGTGACAAAGTCTCGGAAATCTGGGCGACAGGTGTGACTTAGCCGCTTGAGGCCTGCTTGGGTGCTCTCGTAACTGTGTTGTCGATGCCGCGAACGTTGGGTTCGAGGCGACGACGATGATTTTTTGCGAGAGGTTTACAAGTGAATAATTGGTGGGAGATCGGTGTGCCCGATCCGGATTCGCCGACGCTCGTTCGAGCGGTGGCGTACTACCGGCATTCGGCGCAAGACCGACAAGAGAACTCGATCCCGATTCAACAGGATCAGGTTCGTGCGTGGGCACGGGAACACGGCGTCGAAATCATCCGCGAGTTCTGCGACGCCGGACGATCGGGGCTGAACTCCGAAGGACGGCCGGCGTTCACAGAGATGATGGAGGAATGGATCGCCAAACGTACCGACTTTGAATACGTTCTGTGTTTGGACGTATCGCGGTGGGGCCGGTTTCAAGACATCGACTTGTCGGCCCAGTTCTCGGCGATCTGCAAGAAGAACAAGAAGCAGGTCATCTACACGACGATCGGCAAGCCGAAAGAGAATGATCCGCTTTATCCGGTCTACGTCCAGTTCGAGCGGTTTCGGGCCGCCCAATACAGTCGCGAATTGAGCGACAAGGTTTGGCGGGGATGCGTGAAAATCGCCGAGCAAGGGTATCTCGCCGGCGGCAAGCCACCTTATGGCTTGTCGCGGTTGTTGCTCGACGAGAAACGTGAACCGCTGCATGTATTGGAAGCCGGCCAACACAAGGGTATCCAAAACCAGCGAGTAACGCTGACCGAAGGGCCGCCGGAACAGGTTGCCGTGATTCAGAGGATCTTTGACGAGTTCGTTGTACGTGGCTGGTCGGAGTTCAAGATCGCCGAGGGACTCAACGACGACGGAATTCCCTCGCCAAGCAACGGACGCTGGGGCGCAGGCAGCGTGCTCGCGCGGCTACGCAATGAGAAGTACGCCGGGACGATGGTTTACAACCGGACGTCTGGCAAGCTTAAAACGCCGAGCGTGCCCAACCCGATCGAAGAATGGGTTCGGACGACTGATGCGTTCACCGGAGTCATTGAGTTCGATCTGTTCATCCGAGCCCAAGAGATCTTTGAGAAACGCAGGCAGCGTTACGATCCGGACTACATGCTACGGATGCTCGATGCCTTGTATCGGTCTCGCGGGATGGTGCGACCAGGATTGATCCGGTTGGATGAGAACCTTCCCTCGACCTGTGCGTACACTCGCGAGTTTGGATCCCTCGATCAAGCGTTTCAAAAACTGTTTGATGGCGAACGCGACAAGGCACGTTCGGCGGTTCACGAACAGATTCTTGGACATGTCCCCGAGACGCAGGCCTATTCCGACTTCTTGGTACTCGACCAGAAGCTGACCGTTTCGATTCAACCGGCTGTGCCAATGCCACACGGTTACGAGACGTACTGGCCCATCCGCCGTGACCCGCGCCCTGTCATCGACATGACGCTTGGCGTCCTTCTTTCCGAACCGGCCGACTTCAACATCCTCGGGTTCATTGCGCTGCCGCGGTTCGGCTCGGACTCCAAACCGATGCGCTACACCAGCTCTTCCATCCGCACCGAACTGTTCGGCCGGACGGATCTTCAATTCCTTCAACAACTTCTCTAACGGAGACAACCAACCATGGAACCACTCAATAACATTTGCCCCATCGCCGATCGGCGGTACGAAGACGTCCCCATCGACAAGGTGAAGGTGATCAACTCACGCAACCGCGACCAAGAGCAATTTGACATGAATGTCGAGAGTATCGGGGGCGTCGGCTTGATGAAACCGATCCGCGTCAACGACAAGTTTCTTGAGTCGACCGGAAAGTACGAACTGATCTGCGGCGAAGGCCGTCTGTTGGCCCACAAACAGCTCAATAAGACGCACGTGCCGGCCGAGGTCGTGAGCTGCACTCGCAAAGAAGCGCTCCTTCAATCGCTGATTGAGAACATCGCTCGCACCAAACCCGGCAGCATGGACTTTGCCCGTGAATTGAAGCGATTGCACGACGAAGGCTGGGAGTATTCACGAATCGCCAAAGTCGCCTGTAAAACCGAGAAGTACATTCGGGAATACATCCGACTGGTCGAACAGGGTGAAGAACGCTTGATCCAAGGGGTCGAATCCGGCATCTTTCCGATCAAGTTTGCGATCCAGGTCGCCTCCACCGACGATTCGCAAATCCAAGCGGTGTTGATGGACGCGTTCGCCGATGGGCTGGTGACGACCAACAACTTTGGTCAGGCTCGGCGGATCATCTCGGCGCGGGCCAAGCAATCGAAGAAGTCACCTGCCAGCCGCGATTACACGGTCGGGCAACTGCGGCATGACATTGCCGAAACAACCCGAGTCAAAACCGGCTATGTGCGTGAGGCAAAATCGAAAGAGAGCCGCTTCATGACGCTGCTCGCCGGCGTCAATACGCTGTTTCAAGACACGGACCTGGTGTCATTGCTGCGGCGGCAACAACTCGACAAGCGTCCAGAACTGGCGGGCGATTTCAAATTCGATCCAACCATGAGCTCGGAGGTGTCGTCATGAGTGCCAACGGCAAACCCAAAGGCGTCGACATTTCGATCGTCAAGCTAGTACCGAGGAGCGAACGCAAGGTCGCCAAGAAGTATCGGCAACGGATCGAAGCGAGCTTGCGAGCGGTCGGGTTAATTGAACCACTGATCGTGTTCCCGCTCGATGACGGCTACGAGATTTTGGACGGAGCTCTTCGGTATCGGATCCTGCTGGACCACGGCGTCGAAACGGTGCCTTGTCTGATCCACAACGTCCGCGACGGTTTCACTGGTAACCGGATGGTCAATCAACTGAGTGCTTCGCAAGAGATGCGAATGCTTCGCAAATCGCTTGAAGAACTCGACGAGAAGACGATCGCAAATGCTCTCGGAATGCAGGGCATTGGGCACCGACTCAACAATGGCTTGCTCGCCAAGCTTCATCCGGCCGTTGTCAAAGCATTCAATACCAACAAGATCAATTTGCAAACAGCGAAGGAGCTGACGAACGTCAAGGAAGATCGCCAGCATGAGATCTTGAAGTTGATGGAATCGTGTAACGACTACTCGACAACGTTCGCTCGCGGACTGGTATTGAAGACGTCGGCGAATAAACGGACAAAAGCCAACGGTACCAAGACCCCGTGGTCGCAATCCGACGAGAAGAAAAGCCAACTGTTGAAGAAGTTGCAGGATGCCGAACAGCAACAGGATTTCTATTCCGGTCTGTATCGGCAATACACGACGAATCTGTTGAAGTTGGTCATCTACGTCCGCACGCTGCTCAACAACCCCGAGGTGAAAGCGTATCTACAAACCAATCATGCGGATCTAGCTCGAGTCTTCGAGGAGATCCTCGAAAGCACGGAGGGATGAACATGCCGAAGAAACATTGGACCCCCGAAAAAGTGATCGAGGAACTCAAGCGAACTCGCCGCAATGGACCGAGAGCAAACCGAAAGCTCGATGATGCTGCAAGGCGATGCTTTGGCAGCTTGCGAGCAGCGTTGGAAGTTGCGGGCTTGCCGTGCGGGCGACGCCCACCGCTGAACCAAGGTTGGTCGCAGGAAACGGTCATCGAGGCGATTCGTGAGCGTCATCGAAACAGGAAAAGCCTGTGGCGAACCCACCTCGATGATCGCGGGCTGTACGAAGCCGCTAAAAGACATTTCGGAACCTGGACCGCTGCACGCGCCGCGGCGGGATTCCCTAAGCCGACACGCGAGTTCTATTCGCCTGATGAAGTGCGTCTAGCGATCATCGACCTTTACGAACGAGAGCTACCGCTGAAGTTCGGCTCCCATCGCGATGCGAATCTACGCCGATCGGCAATCAAGCATTTCGGCGGTTGGCGCAAGGCCGTCGAATCACTCGGCCTGGGAAGCGAGCTGCCCAGACGTTGGACCAAGCAGTCCGTCGTCGAAGCGATCCTTGAGCGACGCGCTTCTGGCTATCGGTTGTACAAAACGTGCGGCGAGGACAAGACTCTATTCCGTGCCGGAATCAAGCATTTCGGCAACTGGGAAAAAGCTCTCCAGGCGGCCGGGATCAACGAAACCGCGCGCCAGCGATGGAACGAGGAGAAAGTCATTGAGCGACTGCGAATGCTGATTGCGAAACACCCCGGTGAAAAGATTCGCAGGCACGACAGTAACTTGGCCTATGCCGCTGAAAAACGATTTGGAACGCTTGCCAAAGCCCTGCAAGTTGCTGGACTAACAACGAAGCAAACACGGCGGAGGGTGGCGTCATGATCCGAGAAGCCATCATTCGCAAAATTGTTGAACGCGACCTTGCCGGCGAGAGCCTTCGCGAAAACGATCTCCGCCGCGACGACGAACTTCTCTTAGCCGCCGCAATCGAAGACTTTGGCTCGTGGGAAACGGCATTGCAATACGCGGGCGTCAACACGCGACACGTCGCCCACAGTCGCGACCTGACGCAAGCCCGCGTCGAACAACAACTCCGCCGTTTGTGTACGACAGGCTACGACCTCGGGGCCATGGTGAACCGCAGCCGCGATCGCGGCCTTTACGATGCCGCCCTTCGCTACCACGGATCGTGGCGAGCCGCCCTGACGGCCGCCGGCGTCAACTTAGCCAACGTCTTCCGTCGTCGCCCCGACCACTTCGACCGAGAGGCCATGATCCTTTGGCTACGCGAACGCCAAGTCGCCGGACAAACTCTCATCTACAGCGAAGTCTGCCTAGAAAATCGAGCCCACGCCCTAGCGATCCGTCGCGAGTTCCGCAGCTGGGTCAAAGCTATCGAAGCGGCTTTTCCGCCGACAGACAAATGAGAGATGGCGAACTCAGTGCCCGTGTCGCCGAAACGCCCTTTCAAGCAAGGCAAAGCATGTGGAAGGCGAGTGATCCAAGAACCGATATCTGCATGACGAGCAGCAGGTACGCGATCGTTCGCTTTGGACCAAGTCGTATCATCAAGACTCCAATCGTGAGTTCCATTGCAGTCAAGAGAAACGTGAGCCAGGTCGTATCTCGCATATTTTGGCCGAATAGCTGACCGATCAATGCAGCCGGAACAAAGGCCGGCATCCCTGAAATCATGAGGGCGAAAGCTGGCAGGATCCGATCAAGCTCCTTGTAACTGACGACCCATGCGTAAGGCAGGATCATGCAGGCAAGCAGTGCCGCGGATGCCATTCGATGCTGCGGGTTACGCACGCAGGAGGCAATGAAATAGGCATACGCGCCAGCACAGATGACCCCGCTAGTGAAGAGCGGAAACTTGGTGAGTAGCGCCGTCGCGACAGCGATGGCAGTCGTGATCGCCAGCAACAAGCGGAGTGAGAAACGCATTTTCGGCCGCGAGGTGTCGATCGACGATTTGGTCGTGATGGGTAGCCATGGCAGGACTAAGCAAAACGCTGCCGAGGCAATCGCTGACCACATCGGCACCTTCCAGAGAAGTGGCGACGGACGACTCTGATCGGAGTCCGTCCAAGTGTAGAAACCCGGAATGAACCAACCCACGACCAAGCTCACCGCGATGAATAGCGGGAAGATCGGTATTTGCGACGCAAGCTTGGTGACTTCCATACTTCTCCGAGAGCCTGCCTCGGCTCACCAACAGCGCCCCTTTTTTACAAAACGACAGAATCCCAAACGACTCACTCAGATGAGCACGATGTGTCAGGCAACTTGTCGGTACGACAGCAAATGCCCACCGAGTTCCGACTCGCACGTGACGTTCTGTTTCGAGAATTTGATCGGCAACGTCACAGATTCGTCACGAATGGGTGGCAGATGGTCTCGCCCAGAATGGCCCCGTCGTTTGTTGTACCAGTCTTGCGTGGTACGAAGGATTCCGTCGAGATGCTCGTTCGTCACAATGCAGAACGCGTTGAGCACCTCGTGTTTGATTGTTTGGATCACACGCTCGACGTGAGCCTGTAGGTTCGGTGAACGGATTGGGGTGAGTTTGATTTTGCATTCGCTCGACTTGAACACGTTGTCAAACTCAGCGGTGTATTTGCGGTCGCGATCCCGCATGAGCGTTTCGCATCTGAGCTTGTGATCGTCGATGTGCATCTGGAAGTTGCGGCCTTGCTGCGTCGTCCAGTCGGCATTTGGATTCTCGGTGCATGGCGAAATCCAAATCTGCCGCGATCCGATATGGATGAAGACGATGAAGTAGACATCGACCAAACCTTTCATTGTCCATTTCTTCTTGCACGCAAAGTCGCATTGCCAGAGTGTTTCGGCGTGGCGTTTCAGGAACTTGTGCCAAGTATCTGGATGATCGCCGGGCGCAGGTTCAAATCCCGCGGCGACGATCACGTTCTTCACTGTTTGCCGAGAAACGTGAACGCCCATTCGGCGCAACTCTTGCAGAATCTTCGTGTAGCCGAACCCGGTTTCTTTTCGGATCCGGATGATCGTGTCTCGCACGTCCTCCTCAACCTTCGGCCGGCCGGTACCGCGTTTGGCTGATCGCTTCTCAGGGGTTGGCGTGTTGCTCTCCATTTTGCGAACCCAACGGCGAAACGTCGAATACGACACGATGGTCATTACATCCTTGATCTTCCCGCCCAGTTTCCTGCCGTGTTTGAGGAGCGTGTTCCTTTCACGATTGTCCAACGTGACTCGGCTGGGTAACTTGGAGCGAAGGATTTCATTCTCTGCTTTCAGGTAGCGAATTTGCTGAGCAAGTTCCTGCCGTGTCAACGACGCCAGCAGTGTCAAAAGCGGGTGGACAATGTTGACCATCGAGAGCTGAAAATCCTTGCAAATCCTGTAATAATCGGAGTGGCAGAGTATTTGTACCCCGCTGAAACGATGAGCCTATCGGCCGATCCGTTCCTCGCAATCGCCAACCGACTGCGTAGCAAGACTCAGCGGCGATATCGAATCTCTCGCCGCCGATCGATTGATTCAATCGGCAAAGCCAACGACTACGAGACTCGGTATCGGCCTCTTCAAACTCGCGTGTCTGTTAACCGCACACGCCGATAAATTTTGCGGTAGCAGTAACAGACCGCCGGTTAACAGGTTGCTGTTAACCCCTTTCGCAAATCATGCCTGATTGTCCCAATGCCCGAAGTGGCAACCTGACGGGATACGAAACCACGAAGTCATGCAGAAAAGCAGGTCAAATCAATGCGCAGGCAGAGACGACTTGCCGAGAGCGTCCTGTACGGGGAGGCTCGGATCATACCCGTTTATCGCTGACTTGCTTTGGTCATTCCCATGATTGATAATAATCACCCACGGGAACGGAGTGCGCCATCACAGCTTGGTCATTCGGAATGAAGATCCAATGTCGAGTGGTGAGGCAAATCTGGCCCGATAACAATGTGATGCACGCGAAGCCGGACTTGCGCGTGCTTTTTTCTGCTTGCAGGTCTATCGTTCCGGCTCGGTGATCACGGACGTTCCCCGACTGAAGCAATGATCGTTGCCGAAACAGAGCGATTAACGCTTCGACACGCTTCGCCCGATGACGCAATTGCAATGCGAGCGGTATTCTGCGACCCGGAGGTAATGCGACATGGAGACGGGCCGCAAACGGATGATTGGATTCAATCGTGGATCACTCGTATGAACTACAACTACAACGAGCTCGGATATGGGCTCTGGATTGTCACACAGACGATCGACGCGCTGGCGATTGGTTACTGCGGGCTAACTTGGTTCCCGAATATCAGTGGTCGCCCAGAAATTGAAGTTGGATACCGGCTGGCCCGCACATACTGGGACAAGGGCTATGCTACGGAAGTCGCGGTGGCGGTCCGTGATCTGGCCTTTTCGCACTATGAGTTGGATCGCCTGATTGCGATTATTGAGCCGGACAATTTGCGCTCGATTCGTGTCGCAGAGAAACTGGGGATGCAATATGATGGTGATGTGTTACTCGACGGCTATGATCACAGCGATTCCGTCTACGCCTGTCAACGATAATGGGACGGGGAACCAAGGGATGCACGTGAGTCGCCGAGCTGAGGTCTTTGAAGTGGTTGATCGCTCGCGGCGACCACGTGATCCCAATCGTTCGCCGACAAACAGAGGATTCACCGTGTTCCGTACCACTTTGTTACTGTCACTTGTCTTCGCATACGGTTGCGGACAATCTGCCAGTACGCCCACGGATGTTTCTTCGACGATCATCGCGGATGCCGAGCCATCGCAATCGGTCAGCGCTATCAACTTTGACGAAGCAGGCGGGGTTGTTTCCCTGGATACCCGGATTCCACCCCGCCAAAGACAAAGTTTTGGTATCGGCCAGGGATCGGTCACGCTCGAGACGATCGAAGTTAAGGACAGTCATTTGACATTCTTATACACTCCGGAGATCGAAGGCGGATACACGACCTACGAGTGCACCGTTCCAGTCTCTGCCTCACCAATTACGATCAAGGTGAATAGGGACGGAACACCGGGCGCGACGTCCTTTGACCTTACAGAGTGTCGCGTCGTGAAATCTGGAAATTTACACTGGGAGTGAAACTCGGCGAACAATCGCATGCAACGGAGCCAGCGGTCGGGTCGGTTTTGAAATCAAAGCGTCTCGCGCCGGCCCGCTGATGCGTGTCGTTATCCGACTGAAGCATGCTGACGTTGGAGATTTACTTACATCCGTTCGCATCTCATCGAATAGGACACCGAAATGATAGTAAAAGGCCTGGGCTTCTGCGTGGTGTTGCTCGGCTTGGCGATGTTAATATTCGCCGGGATGGCGTATTTCGAACTTCACGCCGCAGCGACATCCGAGACGCCTCCGTCCGCCGATTCAATGCCACTAACGAAGATCGTCGGCCCAGAATTCTTTGCCCCCGGAAATGCGGCAGCGAAACCTGCGGAACTCGCGAGAAAGACTTTCAATCGCATTTACACAATTGCTGGGGGCGGAATCGTTGCGGCGATCTTGGGTGTTCTGATCCTTGCCGTCCCGAAATCAACAGCGCGTCGTGATGAAGTAGATCCCCGCATTATCGGATAACAAAGCGGTGAACGGGAGCCGCCGATGACGCGGGTTTTGAAATCATAGTTTTTTGGCGGCGGCCCCGTTACCGCGGCCGTTATCCGACCAGCATTGTATGCAATTCCTCCGCTTCAAACTGAAGACGTTGCTTGCCGCGATTACCGCTCTGGCCGTCGCATTCGGTTTCGCACATCATGCTCATTCTCGCTTGCGATATGACGAAGCAATTCTACGGAAACTTGCTGACGACAACCAAACCTGGATTTACATCTGCGATCCCACACCACCCCCGCATCATTCCGGTGGCGTTGCCATGCCAACTGGCTGTGGCGGCGTTGCATACCGGGGCCAAGCAACTCCTCGTTCGTTAATTCTTCTTCCGGAACCACTGCGTCGCTATCTATTTACGCGGATCACCGGCGTTCACCTGCTGCCAGATGCGTTTGACACCAACTGTCTTGACGCTCTTGGATCGTTACCTATGATCGAATCTGTCAACCTAAACGGAATGTCGCTTGCAGCTGGCGCTGAAGATCGATTCAAGGCTCTTCACCCCGATGCAACGCTTTCAAACCGGTCGTATGGAGTGTGGGGGCCGCTTGGCGGTTCTGCTACTTACACCGAGGATTATGACGGCGGATAACCAAGGCATGCACCGGAGTGGCGGTGGTGCGGTTTTCTCGAAATCACGATTTTCGCCGCCACCCGGTGATGCCCACCGTTATCCGACTGGGCGCGTGAAGTTGCGCGTTCTTCATGCTCGGTCATTGGTGCGCGTGATCTCATGCCCGAAATTGGTGCACTTCCCCTGCACTCGATGATTGGTGCGCTCGACTCAATGCTCGATGATCTGTGCGCTCCCTCAATGCTCATTGAATGCTACGCTCGATTCGCTCCGAACTTGGATTTCCGAAACTTGCCTGACCGGCCGCACTTTGATACGATCACACTCGGTCGAGCGTCACCCATCTTGACGAAGTCCAGATGGCGGCGTCCCGCCGTTGTTTTCCCCTCGCGGGGTTCATGCTGGCGACGTTCCGTCGTTGCTTTCCGCTAGCGCGGCCCATGCTCGCTGGCGGTCCGCATCGCAACACATACTCGGGGATAACCATGGATTGCACCGGAGTCGGGCTTGCGGCCGTTTCCAAATGGTTGACTTCACTCTCCCGACCCGGTGAATCCGGACGTTATCGGACTGACTCCGCAGATGTTCCGCTTATTTGCTTGCACAAACGATTGCTGCAACGCCCGATTGGAAAGTTGTCGTTCGGCATTTGCGTTAGCGAATCTGCGATTCAAACGTATTGATCCTCCGCTTGCGCTTTCCTCCCTCCAAGCCGCTCGCAATTCTTGAACGTGTTCGCTGTCTTCGTTTGCTGATCCAACGACAGCGTTTTCGATCCTTCGTTCACCGTCAACAAGCACCGTCGGACGATAATGCCCGTTTACTTGCCGACCCGGTCAACGCCCGATTGCGCCCGCGTGCTGAACAAGATCTTCGGAAATGAACCGGTCAATCTTGTGATGTTCGGCTTCCTGCAAGACTTGTTTGGTGTACTCGAGCACCAGCGATTTGCTGGCGGCGGTGTCGACACTCATATTCACGTCGGATGGACCGCCGACCATATCCTCACCGGACTTGGTTTCAGCCACATAGGGCGCGATTGTGTCCCAATGCTCAAGGATTAACCCTTTGGCGTCGGTAAAGAACATGTCCATCGTTACCCAGCGCGCGGCTCCGTCGTTCAGCGATTGATAGGCACTGCAGAAAACCCAGGGCCCATCTTCGAAGATGCGGACGATCTCAATTTCGCGTTTGGGGTTACGCTCAAGGAAGGGCTCAAAGAATTTGAGAAATCCTTCGGCTCCGTCTTCAACGCCGGTAGAGTGCTGTGTGTACCGATGGCCCGTGTACTTGTTGACGGCCACTCTCGCGTCTCCTCCCGCGATGCCTTCTAAGTAAAGCTTACGTACGTTTTCTAAAGCCTGTCCCATGTCTTTTACCGTGTCTTCGACCGTTCTGGCCATGTGATGAGTGATCGTGATCGCTTGTAGGCAGCGATCTTTCCATACGAGTCACGTTATCAGCTCATGATTGAATTTGGAACGCTTGTTGTCGGTTTGAACCTACGTTTTACGACCCAACTTGTCTGGTTTTGAATAAAAAAGGTCCGGTCTTGATTGGCTTGTCGAGTGGCAGCTTGAATGACTTGGTTTTCAACTGTCACAGGCAAACTTGCTCGTGTCATGCGAGAGCCCGAGATTGATGTGCCCCAGATTTGCACGGCGGTCGTAAATTCCATGAGGAATCACGACACCTTCGGCCCACGATGGAAAGTCGTGGTCAAACGCCTCGAAGGGTGAGCTGCAACGAACCCGCCCCTTTGCGATACATCGTCCCCAAATGCTCCTTCGCTTTGGTATCCATTGAAAACCAAGGATTCCCAGCCGTTTCGTATTGCTCGATGAGTTCTCCGATACGAACGAACTGAGCGTCACGATCTGCGTGTTCGCCTCCGGCGACTACCTTCGCAATTTGCCGATGGCGAATGCCCGCATCATCGAGCCAAGTTGCGATCGAGTCACGGCCTGTCGGCGTTCCCATCTGGGTAAGTCGAGACGAGAGTACTCGGGGTGTCATGTGAGTGTAAAAGACATCTTCCTTGTCAGGGTCACCCGCAGTTCTCACGTCCAAGCAAGCGATCAAGTTTTCTTCTTCGGCGGATTCCGATTCAATCTTTTTTTTCGACCAGCACCAGGCTGACGAATGCGGCCGGCCGCTGGATCATCGGTCAAGCTGTCGAGTTCTGCTAATCCACGTTCAATCGTTTTCTCGCTGCATCCGATCACTCTAGCGATGTAGCGAATCCCGCCGTGCCCTCGCTGTTTTGCTTCGACCGCAGCAAATCTTCGGCGATCCTTCTCTGTCAGTGTTGCGGCAAACTCTCGCAAGGACCGTTCAATTGCCGGAGTTTCCATCAGTTGCATTGCCATCCTTGGCCTCGTGTAGAATCGGGGATTGAACCTATCGACGCATTCTACAACTTGGACCCCGTTTCTCCGACACTAATTTTCCGCTCGGTCCTTAGTTGTTATGCATCCTCGCGGGTAGTGCGGAGGTGGTCCGTGCGATGCGGAGCCGTTTGGGCCATCGAAGTTTCCACACGCATAGCCGAGCGAGCAAGCTGATGACGTCCTGAATGCATTCCGTTTCTTTCGTCATCGTTTCTCATCCTAGCACCGATCTGCTTCTGCAGGCACTGTCTGTTGCGCGACCAGCTTCGTTCTCACAAAAAGGTCATGTCGTCTGGTCGCCGGATACTGGCTCGCCGCCCCGCCGGTTTGTGTCCATGAGCAAAACCAGCCGGTGTTTCGGCTGAAGGGAGATGATTTTCGAAACGAATGCGAACTCACCGAGCCCTCACGGCCGCGATGAGACTTTCTCCATCGGATGAGAAGCAGGCGTCGACAATCATGACGTTTTCCTGCTTGTAGGTAATTTGAACTGGTAGTGTACCGCGATCGATCGCGACACTACGTGGCTCGACCGTGCCATTCACAAACGACATCACAAGAATCTGATTGTCATCGGGGTGCCAATCTATCGACGAGCCGGAGATGAATCGGACATTTTCGTCTTCCGCCTTGATGATTTTGATCGACTTGGTTCCCTTATCAATGTCAATGACAACGAGCCCCGGCTGACCATTTTCTTTCAGCGTTCCTGTGCAAGCAACTTGTCGACCGTGCTTGCTCCACTCGAAATGGAAGCTCATTTCATTGAACGGAGATTCATCCTCTGAAAACGCATTTCTTGTTTCACCACTCTTGAGATCGTAGACGCGCAAGATGTTCTGTGGCACTGCATTTCCGTCTTCATCGCGGCCCCCACGAAAGACAATCGACTTTCCGTCCGGTGACCAGCGACCGCCCCAAGCCCCCCTATCCGCGATCATCTTTTTCGCACTGCCATCTACGCTCAACGTCCAGATCGACATTCCCTTGGCGCCGTCCGGCTCTCCAAACACCGCTGCACGACTTACAACGATCTGTTTTCCGTCAGGCGAGAATGAGGGCATCACGCCATCGCATACGTCTTTTGCCTCTGTGCCATCGAAGTTCACCATGATGACTCGTGATTCTTGCCAGGCAAACCCCAGGTCGGCAGGCCATGCATCGAAGACAACATGGCTTCCATCGGCAGAGACATCAGGAGTGCCCTGGCGATCGAACTTATGCCTTAGCGTGACATCTTGAACGAGTGGTCGGATGGGTGTCCCATTTCGCTCGCAAACATGAAGAAGCAGACGATTCGGTTTCGAAGGATCCACGTCCAAACGTTCCTCAGCAAAACCAGTTGTTGAGAGAGCAGTGGCGAGAATGGCCGACCGAACAAGAGTCAACACGCGTAACATGGGGTTTCCTTAGGTGATGTAGCTTGGAACATTCGGAAAATGACAACTCACGAACTTGACTTAGGACAGTCAATTACCGCCCTAGCAGCGCTCACCAGACCGTCGGTCCACTGCCGTCTAACGGCCTGAACTAATCGTTTCGAAGTACTGTCGGATGGCGGCGCGGTAGCGGCCGGGGATGTTGTCGCCTTGCTCTTGCAGCAGGCCATCACCGAGTCGAGAGATAACTTTGATCCAGCGCTCGTCGGCTTGCTCTAACTTGCCGCCGTCCATGTCATCCCGGCTTCTGGATCCAGTTCGCATTTGTATCTTTTCCGAAAATGACCGCAGTCCTTGTTCGCGCTTCTTCTGCTCTGCTTCCATCATCTTTTGAATCATTTGAGCAATGCTGGAACCGTCGCCGCTACCTTGTCCGCTGGATCCGTTGCCGGACTGTTGACTGCGCCAATCACTGATGATTCGCAGGTTGCTGGGGCGGTTAGGGATCCCGAGTATTTCATTGAGCGGAAGTTCCCGCTCAAGATCTGCAAGAATCTCTTCGAGCGTCGGATCACGCAGCAAACTCGCGATCGGATCTTCAACGGGAAGCTCGTCTAGGATCTTGACGACTGCGACCATCAACTCGTCAAAGATCAACTCAGCTTCCTCAAATTGATCATCAGCTGACTTCAACCTGAGCGTTGCCTTTGGTAGATCTTCTTTGCGAAGCGACATCACGCCGGCTAGTTGGGTGGGCTCGATTCCCGTGTCAATCTTCGCGAGCAGTGCACCCGCCAACTTGGCAATATCTTCAGGCACAGTCCCGTCTGCTTCTGGCATCAGCGCCGCGATCTGACGAGGCAGAGTCGACATCTTGTCCGCATACTCGTGAAGGTCGACCATCAGCTGGTGTTGATCGACGGCCAAAGCTTCGCCGTGCCTGTCCTTGGCAATCGCATCGATTTGGAATCGCCATCCCAGGATCCGAGCACGAACCTGAGTGACTTCAAACAACCGGTTTGTGGCGTTCGCAATAAGGTCAGCCTGCGTCGAGCTGCTTCCCAACGTCGTCAGTCGCTGTCGTAGTCCGTCAAGTTTCTTGACGAGTTCATCAGCCAATGCTTTGACTTCGTCATATTCAACAGCGTCTTTATCGCTCTGTTGGGCCTGTTTGAGGACTTCCACACGGAGCTGTTGCGCCACGGCGGATGCTTGTCGGAATGCATCGAACGCCTGAGTGCCCTCCACCGTTGGCGTGGTTTGGTTGAGTGGCATCCAAGTATCGAAACGATCCAATGAATCGGCCAAGTCACCTGTCAAACGGTAGGCCACTTCGAGCGTTCGCAGCGCCACGCGATTCGCGCCAGGAACCGAACCGGTTTCTCTGATCTTATCGTCGGGAATCGTTAATTGTTCAGCGATTTTCGTCAGTTGAGCCTGGCGGCGGGCAAGCAATGAGAACTGGTCTCGAAGCGTATCTGCTTGGTTGCGAGACGACTCGCTGAAGCGTTTGAGCAGTCGCGGATCTTCTGAGAGTATTCGAGCCAGTTCAGCTTCGAGATCGCGGCGGGCCTCGAGGATTTCTTGAAGCCTCGCTAGATACTCGTCATCGAGCTCGAACTCCACACCCTTGCGTTTCAAATCGTTGATGCGATCACGTTGAGCCTGCAACTTTGCCAAAGTGTCTTCGATGTAGACGCGGTAGACTTTTTGGAATTCCTGCAGTTTCTCCTCCATCAATTGCGCTCGTTTCTCGCGTTCGTATCGTTTTTGCAATTCATCCAACCGCGTAAGTGCACGTTGAACTTGTCCGCGAGCACTGTCGATCAACGTGTAACGTGAAGCTGATGTGGTCTTCTTCGCTGTCACACTATCGCTATAAGCTGGGTCCAGATGCGTCAGCGCAATGTCGGAGACTTGTAGCCCGACGAATGCATAGGGGGTTCCATTCGTTCTTGCAGTCAGCGCATCCACTGCGTCGACTGATTCGCCAATGCGATCAATCGCGATGGATAGCGATTTCTGTTGCGGACTTTCACCGCCAGTATTCCCTGCAAGGTCAGTCCCACCGCTGGGACCGGCCTCGCCCAGACGCAACTCGGCCTCCGTCAACCAGAGTTTCAAACTTTGCAGTACCGGATCAATCGCGATCTCTAGCTTCTTTCGAGCTTGTCCCTCAAAGCTTCCCGCAAATTTGTCGATCTTAAGTTCCATCGTTGAACTCTTGGACGGTTTGGCGACATCAAGTCCACGAGTGGTTGGGCGTTTGGATGAATCGTCTTGAGGTTGGCTAGATTTTGATTTCGAAGGTTCCGATGGCTGGCTTTGCGATTGCGAATTCGGTGCCGATTGCGGATTCTTGGATGACGAACTGGCTGGCGAATTGGCAGGAGGCGTTTTCGGATCGTTTGGAGTTTCCTCGTTCGAAGCACTTTCGTCGGTCATCTCAGCCGGTTCCGAAGGAGTACTCTGGTTGGACTCTTTCTCTTGCTTTGCACCGGCATCCGAAATCGCAGCGGGCTTGGACTTCTGAGGATCCGTTTGCTTCATTTGCGAGGATGCAGCCATTGAGGGATCGTTCGATTGAGATTGAGGGTCCGGGGAGGATTCCTGAGTTGTCGATGGCGATGACTCGGGCGCGTTGCGGTTCATTTCTGTCGTTGTCTCAGACTTCTCTGAAATCGGAGCGTCTGCAGAGGAATTCGACTTCGTTGTCTTCGTACTCGATTCAGTTCGTGCATTTGCAGTTTTGTTTTCGTCTTCAGAAGTCGGTTGCGACGTTTGATTTTGGTCCACTGCCCCAGCTTGTTCGCTGTCTCCGGTCAGTTGCTTCTTGTCGTAGACCTCGACGCGGTACTGAATCGTTTCACCATGTTCCAAACCGAGTTCCGATAAATTCAAGTCAGCGCCGGCCGTCAATCGCTTATTCCCGCGTTTGTCGTTCATTGAAATCGGAATCGATTGCAACAGCGTCGTTTCCCCTGTTTCGCGGTTCGTTTTGGTCACGATCAACTCAGCTCGCTCGATACCGAAGTCGTCCTGTGCCTCGAATTCGATTCGCACTTTATCGTCTGGCCGGACGGCAGCATCTGGCGAGGGTTTGGTGATCCGGACCGTCGGTGCAACGTCCTCGACCGCTTTGATGCTGAGTTCAAAGGTGTCGATGTTTTCAAGTCCGTTGGGTTCAACGAGGTGCGGCGTCATGCTGACAGAGTCCTCAATCGATAGCGTGCACTGATACCACTGGTCATCTGTTGGAAACATCGAACGTAGTCCCTGCTCGGGTTGCAGGATCCACTCTGCACGTTCAACCTCACCTTCGACTTGCAGTGCCAGAATGACTTGTGATCCTTTGACGACGGTAATCGAACGAGGGATTTTCGTAAGAACGTTTTCGGGCCGATTGATATATGCGGGTGAAATGATTCGGACCTCTTTGTGAACAATCCTCGGACGTTTGGCAACTTTGACGTTCATCCAATCACTGCGGAAGTCACCCGCTGTCAGGCGGTAATCGAAGGAGTCTTTCACTCGTGGGATTTGGTATCGAAGTTCGTTTTCGTTGGCACCTACAAGGCTGAGCGTGCGTTGAACGATCTCCGATGCATTGAGTCGTTGCTCCAGCAGCGCAGATTCAACGGGATCGCCAGAAACTTCGGCCGCAAATTGCCATGGTTCGTCCACGCCAATCACGACATTCGCAAAGTCGGAGTCGACAACTGTTCGAGTCAATTTCGTCGATGGCCAAACGAACCGGGACAGGAGCACCGCAGTGGATCGAGTTTGCGTAACGAGCAATCCCAGCAACAACACGCCGCAGACAGCGATCGTGGCAAGTGGAATACGAAACGAGTGCCGCTCGACAAACTCCGCAGGGTCAACTTGATCGTAGAGCGATTGTGTTTCTAGCAATACGCGGTGCATCATTTGACGATCGGGCACGATGCGATCCGAACTGTTCAGAGAAACAATCGTTTGCAATCGTTCTTCCAACATCGGCGCGGCGCCATCTGCCTGGGCCGCAAGTTCAACGAACTGGCGACGCTGTCTCAAGACCCAAAGAGTGACGCTTGCAAAGGAAACGATCGTAATCAAGAGTGCCGTGGTGCTGATGGCGATTCGCGTCGATTGGGAGAGCCAACCGAACGTTGAGTCGAGTGCAATCGCGATCAGTGCCAAAACTAAGATCACGGCAATCGCGATCGTGACCGCGTATACGATTCCTGACCGGACGTTGTTGCGGCGCAATTCGCGGAGCGTTTCTTCAACACGCTGAATCAAGGGGGGATGAGGGGCGGTCGCAATCATATCAAACCCTTTGTTTTGCGAATGATCCATTCAGTCGACAAGCATCCAGCAACAAGCCATAGCATTGACCAACGATTCCAAATCGGCGTCCGTTCTTGAATCGTGGTGACTTCTTCATCGAGCGGTAGCAGTGCCATCATTTCTTCAGCGGCGGATGGCGTGAGCAAGTAACCGCCCGTGGCCGACGAAATCTCAGCCAAGAACGGAAGGTTGGATGTCGTCAGTACTCGCTCGATGTCGCCAAGTTGTTCGACGGTGATGCGAATGGGTGGTGAAACGCGATCCACCAATTCATCCGAACGGACTTGATCGACATAGGGACCAACGGGCTCAAATTGGTACTGGTCGGGCGTTAGGTCACGAAGTTCGGTTCGGTACGTCCCAGGAAGACCAACGTCTTCAAGCAGGTCAATGGTTCGCGACAGGCCAGATGCTGCGTTTGATTCACTTTCACTTCCTCGAATCTGCACCGAGACTTCACCACCGCTGACCAACAGGCCATCAGCACCGCGAAGTTGAGCCACAACCTGGATCGTATCACCGAACGCATAGTTCGATTTGTCCGTTTTCAACTGGACGAGTTGCTGATCCGCTGCAACGTCTGACGCCATGAGCCAACGAAGCATCTGCCCCCAGAAACGATGGTGCCGAGTGTCGCCACTGCGGAAGCGAAGCTTGTAAGCAGACGGCGACGATAAGTAAACGACATGTCCTGAACCAACACGGTGCCAACACAGCCAAGCTTGGGCGTTTGCGAAGGGTTCGAAGCTCGATGGCACTTCATTGAGTGTCTCATTGCTTAGTTCGAATTCCGAGTTTGCATCGACGATGCGAGCCAGCACACGAGAGGAGTCTCGCGGGACCGAGAACGGTGAAACGTAACCGAGCGGCACCCGCGATGAAGTTACCGCCCATTGCCGCTTGCTTTGAATCGCGTTGGACTCGATCTGCATCGCCGGATGTAATTGCCCGTCCCGAGTGAGAGCAATTAACGGCGCGATTGTTGGACTGGGATGCGGCGTCGGCTGAATCGGCAGCAGGTCAAACAGAGGTCGATTCAGATACGCTTCTGGCATCGAGTTTTTGCCAGCGATGAAGATGACTTTTCCTGCTCGCTGGGACACATAGTCTTGGAGCGACGACTCGCTTGCCTCACTCAGTTCAAGGTCGCCCAAGATCACGATGTCGTACATCGCCCAATCTTCAACCGTCGTTGGCAGCGATCCGCCTAAAGCCGAAACCGCGCCAGTTGCGTGAGAGTGCGGTTTGACTAGATACTCGTCGGCTTCCACACGTGAGTCGCGAGCAAACAACAACTGCAGATACCGGTATTCCCAACGTGATTCGCTATCCGCTAACAACAGCCGGGTCTTGCCGACAACCGTTTCGACTGAGAGCGACGAGACATTGTTTTTTTCGCTCACTTCACCTTCAATCGGTAGAATCGCCAAATCGAACTCGCGCGTACGGAGTTCATCAGCGGGCACACGAAACTCCAAGCGAGTGTCCGAAACAACCGACTCAATCTGGATTGAGCGGCGTTCGATTTCCTTATCACCTTCTCTCAGCACCACTTCCGCTGAGACGTCGACACAGTCATAGGCAGAGACGATCGCTTCGATCTTGATGTCATCGCCAACTGCCACCACACGAGGTGCCGTAAGCTGATGGAGTACCG
This sequence comes from Rubripirellula tenax, assembly GCF_007860125.1. Taxonomy (NCBI): domain Bacteria; kingdom Pseudomonadati; phylum Planctomycetota; class Planctomycetia; order Pirellulales; family Pirellulaceae; genus Rubripirellula; species Rubripirellula tenax. Next base: position 706,920 of record NZ_SJPW01000004.1, on the reverse strand, counting down.
CGTCGCGGCTTCTCATCGCATTGCCAATGCCGACCGCTACCACGGGAACTCCGCCAAGCGATCGAGCCGCAGCGACGGGCGACAACGTTCCTGTCGCATTGTGTCCGCCTTCGGAAACCAGAAACACAGCGGCAAGCCGATCGCTGGCTACTGTCGGTTGAGACCACGCGATGGCTGCTGCCAAATCCGTCCGTGCATTCTCACTCGTGGTCTCATCCACAATCGCTGGCCCCGTCAAACCCGATTCCCAATCGGTGCCGATAAGCGTTTGCACGGAAGAATCGAAAACGGCCCGCCGAATTTGCGTTGTTTTGGCGAGATCATTCAAGATGCCTGTCTCCCAACCCTTTAGCCAATCGCCGACGAAATCCTTGCGGGATCGACCTGTAAAGCTCGGCGGATTGGCGAGACGCTCTCGCTGCAGGGTATGAATGATGGCGTCCAAATCTGCCGCTTGCTGCTCAAGCGTTTCCACGAGCCGGTCTGCGACACGCTGCGACCCGTTCTTCGTTGACAAACTCGTATCGCCATCGGGTTTCGAAGCCGCGTCGTCGAGTTGCTTGCGATCGGCTTGCACTCCGCGAACCTCGTCATGAATCCCTTGCAGTCGGTTTGCCAGTGCACGATCAAGCGAAGTCGATTCTGTATTGATTGCCTTCAAATGCAGCAGGCATCGCTGCAGCGCGAAGTCCAATCTCTCTAGAAGTGGAGATTTCGCTGCACTGGACAACGTCGCGGACTCCAGCCAGTTGACCCGTACAATTGCAGCTGCAAAACGCAGATCGATGGCTGCTTGGTCGATCGCGGTCATGGCTGAGTCCCCGCTTTCGACCCACGGAAGCATCTCTGCAGTCAGAGTTTGGTCGATCGTGTTCATGCTCTCGCTGCGATCAGCAAGAATCGCAATACTTCGCTTTTGGGTGATCGTTTGCTCCGAAACTTGGCTTGGTTGCAGCAGCATCCAACTGACAGCCAGCAACGCCACGAGCCTTAGTAATCCGAACACGATTGTCCAGACTCGTCCGATGACCGAACGCTCGACCCACAAGATTGTCCCCATCAAGACCATCAACGCCACGCCGATTGCGATTGCCGTCGTCGGTGAAAGCGCTCCGTCGAAGACCCATCGAGTCACGGATTGCGAATTCGATTGACCGAGCAACAAATTCATCATGATTTTGCCCTCGACTTCGGATTGAGTACGGGCGACTTGAAAACGGGCGGTTGGATCGGTGCATCCAACGAACGCGAGCTCAGATCGGTCCCTGTCGCAGGCATCTCACCCGCTGGTTTCAAGGCAGCCCGGCCAAAGCGACGAATCGAGGCATAGCTCGCCAGTAGCAGCTCCAACACGAGGAAGCCCAGCAGCCCGTACAGCAACGGAGTCCAGATTGGCAGCTTCGGGATGTCGTTTTGCTTCGGCATGTGTTCGCGATCGGTTTCGCCGACTCCAGTCCCTTTAATCCAGCCTCGCAAGTTCTTTGATACGTCGTACACAGAGGCGTTTGGCAGGTTGTCGAGCTGTTTGGAAACGTTGGCAGAAAGCAGCGCAAGTTCAGATTCTTCAGGCGGACGAGTGACGGCAAAATGCTGTCGCTGCCGATCGTCTGGCTTGCTGCCCTTGATGGGAATTTGAACAGTGTAAATCCCTGCTTCAAACGTTGACGGATAACGCCAATGGTCTGTGATGACCGACTCGTCCAATTTCTCTCCACCGGGTGTGATGACCTCGGTGGTCACCGTCCGTTTCTCTGAGTCCCTCACAACATCAACCGGCAAACGCATCTCCAGCGGTGTGCCAACGTCAACGTTGACAACGCTATGACGCGGCGCGGACAGATGCCGCAACCAACTATCGGCCATCACGACGAACGATCCGGTCAGTGGCCAATTTGTCCAGGATGGATGGATCGCGACCGTTTGCAAAACCACTCTCCCCTTGCCGTAGCCAGACAACAACGTCAACGGATCGCCGCCACCTGTACGCAAGATGGTTTGCGCTGAGGACTCGGAACCAGGACGAGTGACGGAATAGAATCGCTCGATAAGAACTTGATCCAAGTCGGTCAAAGAGGATTCCGACAACCACTGGACCATCGGATGATCCCGCGTGGGTGGATGAATGCGTGAACTAGATGATTCCATGACATCCGATTGGATGCCTGCGTTCGCCGCTACGCCTTCATCTTCGCGAGCCACTTGTACAACTTCGAGCGAATTCAACATCACTGAAGAAAGGCCCAAGCCTCCCGCGTACCAATCGCGATTGTACGTCTCCACATCGGTTTCGTCCCCAAGCACCAACCACAGTCCGCCACCGGCACGAACGTAGTCAGTCAATCGCTGTATGGTTGCTTTGGTCGGCGATGTCGCGTCCATCCAAACAACAGCATCGAAAGCGTCAAGAGATTTGTCACCCAACTGCGAGTTAGTTGACCGCTCCACTTTGAACAAGCTGTCATATTCACGCTCCGTTTCGTCAGGGCTTTCCTTGTCCCTACGAGTTGATATGCGAGTCGAACCCGGCTTGTCTCGTTCGCCCAGTGCCGCGGATAAGAAATCAGCTGCACCCAAACGCGTTCGATTCGGTTCACGATCGCTAACGATGAGTACCGGTATCCGATCGAGTACCTGCACGACGGCGTCACTTCGATTGTCCGCCATCAGCGAGTCTCGGGCACTGATTTGGCAAGCGACCACTTGCGAGCCAGGATCTTGAACGACCATGCTGCAACTCAAAGTTTCACTCTCACCAGGACCGAGCGACTTCACATCAACGCGGCTGACTTCTTTGCCGCCAAGCGACCATACGGCACTGGTCATCGGTGAGGATCTCGTCGATCGATTCACCACTCGCGTTGAAACTTGCAATCGCTCGCCAGGTGCTTTGCGCCAATCCAATGACGAGAGCGGGTCAAGTGAGACGTTGACAACGGTTTCCGTCATGGCGGACGATAACCCTAGATGGATTTCAGTATTCGCATGTTGCTGTAGAGTTTGGCAAAAGCCTGCGACCGATTCCGCAGACTCCAGTCGCCAGTCGGTCGCTCGCCCGTCCGTCAACAACCAGACACGTCGCTTGGGGCGGCTCGATGGATCATCGGATTCAAACTCCGTTGACATTGCAAAACGCATCGCTGCAGCCAAATCGCTGCGAGCCGCTACTGGGCGGACGGATTCCAGTGCTTTCACCAAGGTCGATTTCCCAAGCTCATCATTCCTCGTCGACTTACCCACCTCGGACTCACCAAGCCATTGGGGACGCCCGGCCGTGGTCAAGATACGGATCGATGCACCCCGTGGCCGTGACTCGACCCACTGCTTCGCCTGTTCCCGCAATGAATCAATGTAGGGTTCGCCCTTACCGTCAAGACATGACGTTGAAAGAGACTGATCGAGCACCAAAACGTCATCAGTGCGAGTCTCGAGGGTTCCGTATTTCTCGCTGTGCAAGAGCGGCCGCGCAAGAGCAAAAATCAACAGCAACAATAGCAGGCAACGCGCCAATAGCACGAGCCATTTATCGATATTAGAGAATCGCTGTTGTCGATGATCATCTTGAAACAGAAACTGCATCGCGCCCCAGCCGATGGTGTCACGGCGACGTTTGCGCCATAGATGTACCGCAATGGGAATCGCCAACAGCGGCAACGCCAACATGAACAACGGAGCGAGAAAACTCATCGGCGAGCCCTCCCCGCCGACGCGCCGCCAGCGCTGGATGCACGACGCTGAAGAAATCTCTTCAGCACATCACCGATGGATTCGTCGTTGCGAATGGAGATCAGTTCGCCACGACAGGAAGTGACTGTATTGCGGAGTGCTGCACGATGTTTTTGCATCCGTTCTAGGTACGCATGTCGAACGTTACCTGGGTCAATATCGAGTTTCTGTCCGGGTTGTTCGAGATTCTCAAGGATCATGCTACCGCGAAAAGAAAAGTCGATTTCGTCCGCAGCCAAAACTTCAACGACGATCACGTCGTGCCCAGCTTGCGCCCATGCAAGCAGTCCCTTCTTCAAATCAGGCAGTGAACATAGGCAATCCGACAACAGGATCAACATTCCACGACTGCGATTTCTGGCGGCGGTTTCCGTTAGGCAAGCGCCAAGATTCGATCGCCCTTGCAATTTTGCGACCGCCAGAGCTTCGTTCAACTGGATGATCGTCTCGGGCCGGCAACGTGGTGGCAGAGTATTGCTGATCGTTTCACCAATGATGGCAAGCCCGACGGCATCGCGTTGTCGCACCATAATCCGCGCCAAACAGGACGCGACCGTTCGAGCGATATCGAACTTGCTAGCTGCGTTTGCGCCGTTACGTTGTTTTCCTGAATACGACATCGAACCTGACGCATCCACAGCCAAGATTGCCTTCAAATTTGTTTCGTCTTCGTATTGTTTGATGTGGTAGCGATCGTTTTTCGCATGCATTCGCCAATCAATCATTCGCACGTCGTCGCCGTTGCTGTAGGGACGATGTTCCGTGAAATCAGTGCAACCGCCGCGATGCGTGCTACGGTGTTTTCCCGATAGCAGTCCGTCTGCCATCCGACGCGAAATCATTTCCAATTGACCAAGCGCCGCGAGGGGGTTTTCAGAGAGGGGCAATGCCGAACCGAAAACCGGATCCATTGAATCCGGTCGGCCCTGCGAGCGGCTGAACCACCGTCGAATCGTTTCGGTTGATTTCTGAAACATGGCGTCAATCGTCAGCACAGGCGATCAAGCCTTGGGTGGTGGAGTAACGGCTTTTTTGGTTGCGTGGCTGATTAGCTTTTCAATCAACACGTCCGCGTCAAAACCATCCGACTCTGCGTTGAACGTAGGAATGATTCGGTGCCGTAGAACTGGTTTCGCTACGCTCAACACGTCTTTGGTCGTCGCGTGGTGTCGGCCTTGTAGCAACGCGCGGGCTCGCGCCGCGCTCACGAGCGCTAAACTTGCTCGCGGCCCGCCACCGTACTGAATGTAAGGTTGGAGCGATGCGGGCAATAAGCCTTCTTCTGGACGCGTCATCCGGACTAAATCGACGGCAGCAGCGAAGACTTGTTCACCCACAACGACGCGTCGTGTCAGGTCTTGCATCGCGAGTAACTTCTCTGCGGTGAGAACGGGCCGAAGCTTATGACTGTCTCGACGAGCCGCTCGCCGACAAATCTCCAGTTCCGCATCGCGACTGGGATAGTTGACGTGGATCTTCAGAAGAAAACGATCCAGTTGCGCTTCGGGTAACGGGTAAGTACCTTCGACCTCAACGGGGTTCTGGGTGGCCAACACAAAGAACGGATCTGGCAATCGGTGAGTCGTACCAGCGATCGACAGTTGCCGTTCCTCCATCGCTTCAAGCAGTGCACTTTGGCTCTTTGGCGGCGTACGGTTGATTTCATCGGCCAACAGAAAGTGGCTGAACACCGGCCCTTTCACGAATCGAAAGGCTCGCTTACCAGTCGTGCGGTCTTCTTCCAACACTTCGCCGCCCGTGATGTCTGCCGGCATGAGATCAGGAGTGAACTGAATTCGCGAGAACGACATTTCCATCAGTTGAGCCAACTGGCTAATCAACAACGTCTTCGCTAAACCAGGCATGCCCTGCAAAATACAATGCCCACGACACAAGATAGCGATCATCAATTGTTCGATGACGTCCTCCATGCCCACGATTGACTTCGCTAGCTCGTCACAAATCTGCTGATAAGTCGCCCGATGATCGGCAACTGCGCGCGCGAGTGCGTCATCGGATGATGCACCGTCAAGAACAGTTTGCGTCGAGGGACGGTGATTGATAGGAGACGTCATTGAGAGAACCTTGCGTTTCGGTTGTTACTTTGCTACTTCTTCGGTGCTAATCATGCCATCAGCATCAGTGTCATACTGGTCAAACTGCTCGTCGTTACCAAAAAACTCCGCGCGAGCGACGAGACCGTCTTGGTTGGCATCCATTCCGGAAAACCAACTTGGAATAGGAACTGATTGCGGGGGAACGGGAGCGACAACGGGGGTCGCTGAAATCTGTGTCGCTAAGCGGTTTGCCCACGGCCCCTGAGAAACGACAAGCATGACTTGAGCGGGCAGTTCGTCGGTCGTGACGTGGCCGTCCTTATTCCGGTCGAGTGATCGGATGCGATCAGGCAGCTCACGGATCTCTCGCAAATCCAATCTTCCATCGGAACGTTTGTCAGCAAACGTAAACAAAGGATTCGGCATGACCACCACGCTGATGGATATCTGTCCCGATTCAAAAAACGAGTCGGCGGTTCGGTCGTCTCGGACAGGTACAACAATCAATTGGCCAAATGGAGCATCATGAATCAGTCGACCGCCAGTCGCTTTCGTCGGACTGATAAGCGACGCACTTGCCACCGAGCACGTACTCGACTCGCCACTGAGGTTCAAGGCGATCGTTAGATCAACGACTTCTGGATTTCCTGTTGAAGTCAGTAGCGTATTCTCGTTCCACCATGGTTCCGAGGTTCCACTGATTTCCGATAGGCTGACCGTTTGATCGCTATTGGTATCTGCGTCGATAAGGATCTTGGGCACGCGATCGAGTTCTGCAATTGAGATGGTGGCGCTTTCTGGTGAGATCGTTCGTAACAGGGGTGCCGTTTTCCGGTGCTGGAGTCCGAAGCGTTCTTCGGCGACTAATACTCGACTGCCTGGCAACCACTGAGTCACCATCCATTGCAACTCACTAAAATCTGCAGCAGAGCTGGTGTTGGCCGATTGAGAGCGGAGAAAGCCTGCGAGTTGTTTTGAGACATCACTTCGTCGGTAGTTGGTTGCTGAAACTCGTTTGGCTTCAGACGGCGAGGTTGCCTCACTGTTTGCTGGTTCGTTGATTATTGGTTCGTTTACCGGTTCGTTTACTGCGGGGGCTGGAGCACGAGCCAGTTCGAGCGCAGACGCAATTCCCTTTTCTTGATGCGTACGGAAAGCAATACCGTCGATCGTGATAACCACTTTGATGCGGTAATCGCCTGCAGGCGTTCGCAACTGAACATGGACGGCCGCGGGATCGTCGACACCTTCGTCGGCCAACCATTGACCACTCGAATCACGCACATAGTCTGTCATGGTCGTATCAGCGGTCGGCGTCACACTATAAAAGAACATCGTCGAATCGTCATCTTGCCCCGGGTGTTGAAACGAACCATAGACACTGATGTCTGCAACGCCGGGCTCGTCTTTTGATGTCGAAGACTGCGCAACAACTTGTCTGAAAGCACACAGGCCAAGCACGAGGATGAACAGGGCGCGCAAAATCATTAGCCGACAATCTCGCTAATGGCAGAGGCATCAACGATGGGAACCGGGCGCCCAGCATCGTTCATGATCATCGTTGAAGGATCGACTCCCGTTGCCGCACAGACCGTCGCCAAAAATTCGGGAACCGTCACCGGGTTCTCCTCGATTTTGGATCCGTCACTGGACGTCATGCCATACGCTTGGCCCGCTTTTGTCTTGCCGCCTGCGAGTACGGCACAGAACGCGCCAGGAAAATGATCCCGTCCTGCATTGGAATTGATATTGGGAGTACGACCGAACTCGCCCATCCAAACTACCGTTGTCGTTTCAAGCAATCCACGATCAGCCAAATCTTCTAGCAGTGTCGCATATCCGGCATCCAACTCGGCCGAGAGCGCCGCCACATCCCTAAAATTGTTTGAGTGCGTGTCCCACGTGGCGCCGCCAAGGGTTGCGCGATCCAAGACCACTTCCACAAATGAAACACCGCTTTCGACAAGCCGCCGCGCCAGCAGACATCCTTGCCCGAAAGTGCCGACACCGTACCTCCTGCGAAGCGCCTCGTCTTCTTGACTCAAGTCGAACGCGTCAGCTTCGCCGCTGGTCATCAATGTTCTCGCGTTCTCGTACACGGTTTGATGTGCTGTCACAGAATCGGCTGGGTGCGACTTCATGAATCGACCTTCCAGTTTTGACCACAACGTTGAGCGCCGAAGATCGCGTACATCGTCGATCACAGGAGGCCTAGCAAGCGAATCAACCTGTAACGATGCGATTGCACCAGTGTGGATCGTTGCATCGTCTCCGCCACCGCCGCCAGCCATTCCAGCTGCGCCACTGCCAACATTGAGCGGCAGGAAGCGTGGCCCCAAGTAGGCTGGCCCGATCGGACGTCCAATCTGGAAGCCGCCCGAGGCAATTCGGACCACGGGCGGCAACGTATCCTGGCTGCCACAAAGTTCGTGAGCGAGCGCCGCCGCAACTTGCGGACGCACCATCGGCCCCATCGGAACAACGCCTGTCTTGACCAGATAAGTCGCCCGTTCATGATCGCCTTCTTTACTGGTCAGCGATCGAACAATTGCAAGTTTATCAGCATGCTTGGCCAACGTCGGCAGATGCTCACTGAAACGGACCCCAGGTACGTTTGTTGCGATTTCTGAGAACTCGCCACCGTTCTCGTGATTCGGCTTCATGTCAAACGTATCGATCTGACTCGGCGCACCACCCATCCACAACACGATGCAATGTCGGCGTGGACCTTGGCTGGCCCCCGCTTCCGCTGCGGCGGCCAATTGAGGCAACCATCCCAGCGAACTGGCGCTGACGATCGAAGCGGTCGTCGACGTGCGCAGAAATTGTCGTCGTTTCATTTCGCAACTCAATGATTGGTAGAGAATTCAGCCGTGTTCAAAATCGCCCAGAACAAATCGCTCAACACCTGTTGCTTTTCTTCGACGCTGGCTGCTGAATCGAGCATCGGAAGGATCGTGTCGAGCTCTTCCGACGCAGGCGGACGAGAAACAACGGCCATGAAGATTGTTTCTACTCGCTGGGAATCCGTAAAGAACGGAGCAGACAACGCGTTCATCATTCCGCTCGACTCAGCCTCGGTGGCCTGGAGCGTCAGCAATCCATTCATCATCGAAAGGGCCTGCGGAATCCCAGCTTGATAGTCGATCGCGGAACCCCGAGGGGCCTTGAACTTCTCAATGAACGCGGCTCGACTCGTATCAGCAAACATCATCGATGTCATCGTTTCGTCCGTTGCTACGAAACTCTGAGTACTGCGAGTAGACGTCATCAACGCATCGTAAAGCTGTTCTGCCGTTAGCCACTTGGTGTTCATCTGAGCGTAGTAACGCAGTTGATCCGCGGAATGAACTTCGCTCTCGCTACCAAGCCGATAGGCGCCAGATGAGGTGATCACACGAACCAATTCGCGTAGGTCAAAATCGCACTGAATCAGAAACTCGGCCAACTCGTCCAATAGTTCTGGGGAGACGGACGGGTTGTGGGGACCAAAATCGTCCGCCGGATCCACCAAACCGACGCCAAAAAAATGTGTCCACACATGATTGACGGTCGCCCGCGAGAACTGACGAGAATTGGTCATCCACTTTGACAATGCTTGACGACGAAGCGCCTCACCGGGTTGCTCGGCAAATGCCTCACCACCCAAAAACCTCGGTTGAACAATTTGTTCGGTATCGGGAATCTTGACATCACCGCGGGGCACATCGCGGACGCGGAGCACTGGTGACATGGCTTCCATTCGTCCCTCGGGTCTGGAAATCCGAGCAAAAAAAGCGGCATAAGCCCAGAAATCTTGTTGAGTCCAATCGTCCGTCGGGTGATCGTGGCACTGGGCGCAATCGATTCGGGATCCGAGAAACACACGTGCGGTTTGCTTAGCCAACTCGTCTGGCTTCAGTTGCAACGCCGTGTAAAACAACACCGGCCCCGATTCACCGACTCGTCCTTCCGCTTGCAATAGTTGTCGCACGATTTCGTCGTAGCCAACATTGTCAGCGAACTGATTTGCCAACCAAGCGTTAAAGGCTTCCACGCCGCCGAACTGACTCAAGTCGACAGCTTCGGGCAATAGCAAACGACTCCACACCGTGGCCATGTGGTTCGAGAATTCTCGCGATGCAAGCAACTCTTCAACCAATGCACTCGGCTCAAGATCAAGCGAACTTTTGATCTCGTGAATTCGCGGCACGCGACCTGTCAAATCCAGATACAGACGCCGCGTGAGCTGATAAGAATCCGCAGGGTCAACGGGGTCAACGGAGCGTTGACGCCACAGTTCTTCTAGTCGCTGGTCCACTCGCGAGACCATGTCTTGGGTAAGCGTGGGCACTTCGACGGCCGATGTTGACTGCCAGCGCCGCGCCGCTAGCCGCGTGGCCACCATCGGATTCGCTTGGCTCGACGATGAGTTGTCACCTAGTGGCGCAGCGGATGCGTTGGGTTCATCAGCCGGAGTCTTGCTCCTTGGTGTTTCGCCGGCGGGCGTTGTCGGCAACGACGCGATCAATTCAGGCTCACTCACCTCAATCGAGTCCGCTGACTTGGGTAACAACATTTCAACGGCAGGTAGCTTGACGCCCAAGGATGCCAGCGAAGTCGGTCCTGAATCCGGATAACGAAGCTGCACTGTGGAGGTGATTCCGCTGGACTCGATTCGCACCCACTGAGGCACTTGCGACTTGGGATCGATCCCAAAAACGTACGTAGTTTCCTTGGAGGTATGGTTATTAAATTCCAATTCAACTCGCAACTCAACAAGATCGCCAACCTCCTTCCAGCTTTCCGATCGAATGGTCCAGTGTAGATCACCCGATTGGCTTCGGATCGCCGTCAACAACTGCAGCAGCATCATCTGCGGGTCATCACTGAGTGAGTCAGTCGACGCTGAGTCCATTGGCGCGGGGACGGCACCCGTCGTTCGCGAGAATTCACCGGGTTTGTTTTGCGCATCGTCCCACCAAACGACACGATCACGTGTTTCCACGGCGACCACGACACCGCCCCGCTGCCGCAGCCAGCCGATCGATTCTGCACCCGAAGCCTGCGTTAGCATTGCTCGCACGAGCGGCTGATCCCGAATGGCGCGGAGCATTGCTTCGAAACTGTACGCCTTGCCGCTGGGCACTAACAAGAAGAACGCCAGCATCACACTAGCCGCGACAACAAACGCTAGCCAAGCAGGAGCACGGCGTTGGGATCGCGCCGCTTCAATGTTAATGGGTACAGCGTGTTGTTCCGCATCTTTGTAGCACTGCGCCATTCGCTCGCGAATTCGCTGGTCTGCATCGCTTGGCATTCGCATCGTTTCCGCGACCGACCGAAGTTGCTCTCGTAGCGACGCGTCATCGCGATCAAAACCGCTGCTTGGATCGTGAACTGTCATATTGAACTTCTTTTGGCTGGTGCCACGTCACGGTCAATCTGCTGAAGGGGCGGCGATGGCACTGACAGCTCTTCGCCGTGCCAGCACCTACTAAGAGTCTCGCGAAGTTTGTTCCGCGCTCGAAATAACAATGAATTAGTTGCCGACTGACTCAAACCGAGCCGTTGCCCAACTTCCTCAAGCGAAAGCTCATCCAGGTATCGCCACTGGATCGCGATCTGATACTCGGGAGATAGCTGATCAATCGCCGCTGTTACGGCTGCCACTGCTTCAACTCGTTCTAGCGAATCCGGAACACCATCGTCGTTTGACGAGTTCACCCCGTTTCGAGGCGTTTGTTTGATATGAGTCTCTTCACTCGCAAGGCCTTGCATGCCTTTACGCTGGGTCGTCACTCGTTGAATCACGTTGCAAGCCTTTCGCTTGGCAACCGTGCGTAGCCAACCAGCCACCGCCAGAAACTCGTCCGGTAGTTGGTCGGCTTGACTGATCAAAGCAATGAATGAATCACCCACCACTTCTTCCGTCAACGACTCATCGCCGAGCGATTGAAAGGCCCAATGCCACACCGATGTCTTGAGCAACTCATAAAGTTGACCAATCGCTTCTCGATCGCCGCGCTTTGCTCTCGCAACGATCTCGTTCAGGATTTCAGGAGGGGCGGTGGTCAATTTACGTTTCTCGCTTTGGAGCTTCAGCCGCAAGCCTAGTAGGGTAACAGATCATTGAGCGCTCGATGAAAATCTAAGAAATTGAGAAACATCTTTTTTTGCGTTTTACGCTTGTTGGCCCGTATTGCCGGAACCCATAATCCATGGAACGTTCAAGCAACTCCGTGTCCAACAGGAATAACGATGCACGAAATTTCTCGCTTTCGGCTGGATGAGATTACGAAGAGAGTGATTTCGATCCTAGTTCTGGGACTCATCATCGGGCCTCCGGTCGGGGCGTCCAATGCTCAAGAGCCTAACGCAGCTAAAGCGTCGATTGATTCGCAGTCCGCTCACCACAATCCGCCTGACTTGAGTGTCGTGAGCGAGCACCAGTGGGCTGCGATTGATCGTTCTGTCGATCGTGCACTGGACTACCTTCATTCAAGGCAGCAGTCGGATGGCTCGATACCTTCCATGGAAATAGCCAAGCCTGCAGTGACAGCGCTTTATGTGATGGCAGCCTTGTCAGCCGGACACGAACCCGGTGATGGCCCGCTCGGTGACTCACTCAATCGCGCCATCGACTATGTCTTATCGACCCAAATCGAAAACGGACTATTTACGCTGGAACGCGTTAGCTTGACAGGACCGGAAGACCACAAGGCTGGGCAGTTGGCATTGTACAACCATGGTATTTGCGGGACGGTGCTCGGCGAAGTCTATGGCATGACCGACGCGACGCGATCGGCAAGGATCGAAACAGCGATTGAGAAAGCGTTGGCTTTTGCCACTGAGAATCAACGACGCCCGATTCGCGCCAACGAACATCTCGATCGAGGCGGATGGCGGTACATCAAACAAGTTCCTATTAGCCAACCACAGTCGGATCTGTCGGTCACGAGCTGGCAAATTATGTTCATGCGTTCTGCACACAATGCTGGCTTCGATTTTCCCAAAGAATCGATCGATCAAGCCATCAACTATGTTCGAATGTGTTTTGACGAACCAACCGGAGGTTTTCAGTACGCCACTCATCGCAGCGAACAGATCACTCGCGGTATGACCGGTGCTGGTGTGCTGTGTCTGTTTTTGACAGGAAACTACGACGATCGAATTGAACGTCAGTCGGGTGCTTGGCTCTTGCGTCAGGAATTCACTCGATACAACCAATCACGGCAACATGACCGCTATTTCTATGCGGCGTACTATTGCAGCCAAGCGGCCTACCAACTCGGTGGTGAGTACTGGTCGAAAACGTACGTGCCACTTGCTGAGACGCTCGTCGCCCATCAACACGCGCGAGGCAACTGGGACGAAGACCATCACAATCGGGAGTACAGCGATACGTACTCCACCGCGATGGCGATCCTGGCGCTCACGCCTCCGTATCAACTGCTTCCTATCTACCAACGATAAAGGCGAATGATGAGTCTCAGCCATTTCAATATCCATGTCATTTCCGTCGTACTCACGACATTCCTAGTTTCGATGGTCGGAGCGAGTGAGGCACAGGATCGAATGCCGAAGAAGCTCGTCTACATCATGGACACGGGGGCTTCGAAAGCTGATGTGCTGATGCAAGCGGATTCGGAGTATGACCGACAAGGCTCTGCTGTCTGGTCACCTGATGGCACGCGGATTGGGTTTGATTCATTCCGTTCCCTGACGGGCGAGACGTTTCGCGAATGCCACGTGTTCTTGACAGACATCGACGGTAAGGAGTGGGCTGATTTGGGCGACGGAGCGATGCCGAGTTTTTCGCATGACGCTTCCAGGATCTGTTTTTCACGCTACTCGCCCAATCACGGAGTTTGGCTGATGAATGCTGATGGTTCGGGAAAAGAATGCATCGATCCAAGGGGATGGTCACCCCGCTGGTCACCCAACGGAAAATGGATTGCCTACACTCGTGGCGCAAACTTTGTCTTGTACGATCCCGCAGAAAGGAAAGAGGTGCGTCTGCTCCTCCATGGTGACCGTGCCAATCGATATAGCACCATCTTCTGGTCGTTCGATTGGTCACGAGACAGCAAGTCGCTGGCTTTCAAGGGATCCTTACGCGAGCCGAAAGCCAATGCTACTGACGACGACGCACAATACGAAGTCGCCACTGTGAATGTGAACGGATCTGATCACGGATTTGAGGTCTGTTACTCAGGAAAGACCAGCGATCAAATCACTTGGCATCCCGACGGATCACTGATCTTTTCCATGGCCAACAAGTCGGCAGGTAAACCACAGTTTTACACTCTGGCTTCAAACGGCAAAGCTGAGCCAGAACTACTGGCCAAACAACCGGATTTTCGGTGGATCGAAGGAGCCGCGTGGTCGCCTGACGGAAAAAGATTGCTGATGATCGGCACTCCCAAATGATGCGGGCTATCCACCCACGTCTGATCCATCGGGTAGATCTTTCGCGATTTTCAGGACTCAATTGCCGATTGTGATGCCCCCGAACAACGTTCGGCATCAGGGGATATAAAGCAAGGCGTGAATGTAATTTGGCGACCAGCAGTACGCCAGCACAATCCACTCGCTTCGCTGCACCTCGTTGTAAAGTTCTTTTTTGAAGCGTTGTATTATCCCTGATCGTGGAACACCCGGTGCCGCCTACTCTCGCGCGTGACAATATCGTAGTTGGCGCGAGGAAAGCTAATCCGTGGAGGACGAGGCATCGAATCAGGCCTTCAGTGCAGGACGTTCGATGAGTGATCCACGAACGCACCACCCGTGAATACCGCACACAAGGTCTGACCCAGAGAAGCGTTCAGACGTTTTATGGTTGAGTTGAAGCGTCATTTCTCTGACTCCTTGTAAAAGGATGATTCGCTGAGTGATTTCAGCGACTGAGAAACATCACTGGCGAAATTCCTGGCCGCAACAGCGAACCAAAAACGTTTTGGAGGCCCAGTCTGCACGTTATGGGGCTGTCACCAGCAGTGAGGCGTGTGTCAGCCCTTCGGGCTTTAGTGTACGGTCAGCTCTGGAAACCGGTGGTTATCACCACCGGCAGAGGATGTACCAGCCCTTCGGGCTTGCGCGTAAGTTTCCTTCGGCCTTGCGCGGAAGCTGCCTTCGGTTTTGGCAGAAGCTGCCTTCGGTTTTGATTGACTATCGCTTTCGGGCTTGCGCGAGCAACTTCTTCGTTCTTGCTTTAGAGTCACTTTTGCTTTGGGTAATGCCAGGCGATCTTAAGCCCGCAGGGCTGGCACATCCTCTGCCGGGGCCGCAGGCCCCGGCGAGAGTAATGAAGGAACAGCAAAGGCCTGGAAGGCCGACACAACCATGCCTTCGCGCTCGCTCTAGAGTGCAGAAGCCAGAGCGAATCGTCGTGGCTTCATTGGCGCTCCTTTCTCAAGCACTCATGAACCGTAAATGGCGAAAGGAATTAGAAAAGCACTAAGCCACTCGCTCTCGGATGCGATTGAGGTGGTGGTTCAGGTGCGTGACGTAGTCGGTGACGATGAATTCCAACGAGCATGTTTCGTAGGGCGTGATCGTGCATGGCGTGGCGAGCTGCGACTCGGGAATGTGCTTGATGACTTGTGCTAGGTGTCGGTTGTAATGGGACCACAGCTCGACTAGATCCACCCAATCGCTTTGTTGATAGTAGCCCTTGGATACCCATGAATTCTGTTCGTACTTAGGGAACACGAGCTCATCTGATTCTTGGCCGCGAACGAATCGCTGGTGATTGTTGCATGCAGAGTCGACGAGATGCCCAAGGACTTCGATGATCGACCAGCGATCAAGCGACGGCCGATGACGGACAGTTTGATCGTCCAGATCCAGCAGCCAATCACGCGCTGCAGCCACGGAGTTCAGCAATGCGGATGCAGTCGCGTCAGAAATGTTTGGCATGCCGCTGACGGTGTAGTGGCGTTCAACGTTTCGCGAAATGTTAGCCCACTCGGAAGCTTTTGCGCGTGCTTGGTGTTGTTCGAACGACTCCCTGTCTCTGAATTGCTCGTAAACGTCAAACCGCCCCCGCTCGTGTTCGCTTTCATTGACGTCAAAGCGCAAGCATCCCGATTCCGCTCGCGTTGCGTCGATGTGCTTGGGAAGCGCTTCGCGGATCTGGGCGATCTCTTCTTCGGAGACGATGATGTAGCCTGTGAGAGTAATCATTGGTTCTGATTCTCCGAAGTTAAGCTAATTTCCACCCGAGCGTCGTTGAAGCAAGCACCAGCTCCGATGTCCGAGAGCGTATCGGGCGAAAGAGCGTTAGATGTTCGATGGTTCTTGGAATGCCTCATCCAAATTCCTTTGGGTAGACTGACAACTCCAGGAGCGATCGATTCCGTCACGTGAGCGTCGACGATGACTTCCCCACTGGCATTGAAAATCCGAACTGATTGGCCATCACAGATGTTGCGCTTGGCTGCGTCGGAGGCATGCATTGTGACAACGGCCTGCTTTTCGATCAGATATCCCAACGATGAGTTGACCAATTGACGAGTTGCTGGTGAGATCAGAGCAAGCGGATATTGGGTGCCGTTGGGTTGATCGTCGATGTATCGATAAAGCCCGGCCCGGGACTCGCGCTGAAGCGACTCTGGAAAGAGCTCGATTTTGCCGCTGGGCGTCGCGGGAAAGACATCCTCCATTTGAATCGGTCGACAACCAATATCGGGCATGAGCTCAGCTGATTGCTGAATTTGTTGGTGTGCTTGCGGACCCAGTAGTGCTTCCAGGAGTTCGTTGTCGCGGGTCACGTCACCTGGTTGCGACAACTCCAAACGATCAAGCAGTTCTGCGAAGACTTCGTTGTTACTCTTGGATTGCCCGATGGGATCGATGGCAGGACTGATAGTCCCCAAACGCGTGTTGCCGTAACCGCTTCGCAGATCGTGGTGTTCTAGAAACGTAGTCGCAGGCAAGACGATGTCCGCGTAGACCGCCGTGTCCGTAAGAACTTGATCAAACACCACCGTGAACAAGTCTTCCCGCTGCAGACCGCTGAGCACTTTGTTTTGCTCGGGAAGCGTTGCCACCGGATTGCAGTTGTATACGAAGAGCGTCGAGATTGGCGGATTGTCCGCGTGCAACAACGTCTCGCCGATCAAGTTCATATTGATGCGGCGTGTTGGCGGCGGTGTAGCGTTGATTACTGAATGTTGATTCAAACGCCAAGCTGCAGAATTGGACATTGTGAAACCACCCGAACGCTTGAACTTGTTCGCAACGGCTGGGATTGCCAGAATCGCGGCCGTGGCACTTCCGCCATTTCGATTGCGTTCTGGGCCCCAGCCGCAGCGGATCACGGCGGGATCCGATTCACCATACCATTGAAAGAATTCTTCCAGTGAAGACTCCGGCACGCGAGCCACGGAAGCTGCTCGGGAAACCGTCCACTCGTCCGCGCGACCAAGTAACTGCTCAAAACCGTTTGTGTGCTGCTGAATGAATTCACCGTCTACGAAACCTGCCTGATTCAACCAACGAATCATGGCGAGTGCGACGACCAAGTCGCTACCGGGGAAGATCGGTAGATGCAGGTCTGCCGTGGATGCTAGTTGCGTCTCCTTAGGGTCAACGACGACCAACTTGGCTCCTCGCCGCTGAGCGTTTTGAATGTGCGGAACCTGGTGAATCCCGGACGCATGAGGATTGTTGCCCCAGATAACAATCAGGTTGCTGTCGTCATAGTCAAGACAGGAGACACCGGGCATCTTTCCGTAGAGCGCATCGTAAGCCGCGCCCGAAGGTGCGGCACAAACCGTTCGCGCCAGGCGTGATGCCCCTAAGCGATAGAAGAACCGTGCATCAAGAGCGTCTTGCGTCAGCTTGCCATTGGAGCCGCCGTAGCAAAGCGGAAGAATGGACTCGGCACCGAATCGTGAACGATCCTGCTTAATGCGATCGACGATCTCCGAAAAAGCTTCGTCCCACGAAATGGGTGTGAACTGGCCGTGGCCCTTGGGACCGTTTCTGCGCAAGGGAGTTCGTAGGCGCAGATCGGAATAAACATGGTTGGCGTATTTGCGAACTTTTCCGCAGATGTAGCCATCCGTGTAAG
The DNA here is from genome assembly GCF_007860125.1 of Rubripirellula tenax. Taxonomy (NCBI): domain Bacteria; kingdom Pseudomonadati; phylum Planctomycetota; class Planctomycetia; order Pirellulales; family Pirellulaceae; genus Rubripirellula; species Rubripirellula tenax. The sequence continues at coordinate 689,082 of NZ_SJPW01000004.1, read as the reverse complement.
GATCGTCCTTGGCGCCATCGATCTTGACGACCCGGTTGTCTTGGACCGTCACGACTAACTTGCACGCATCAGGGCAGTCCAGGGGACAGGTGGTCGTCGATGACTGGTGTACAGGTTCTGATTCGAGTGTCATTTGAAATCCATCGGAGATAGTCGCATGCACGTACCATGTGAACCGCCGCAGTCTATCCGATAATGTCGCCTGACAACGCTTCCAGAATCATTGCAGACCACTCCAGCTGCTCTCAGGTTCGCGCTCGGAAACATCGCTTGATATTCGGCGGCTCGCCTGTTGCGCGTATGCGCTATGCCTATGAGAGCGTTGGGAGTCTAGCTATGGTGAAGAAGAGGGTCTCCGTCACGGATGCTGAACTTGATGTGTTGAAGGTGCTTTGGCGAGAGGAATCGCTCACCGCCAAGGCCATTGCTGCGTCGGTGTACCCTGACGGTGCTGAGTCGGAGTTCGCAACGGTCCATTCGTTTCTGCAGCGACTAGAAAAAAAGGGATTGGTATCGCGAGACCGGAGTTCCTTTGTCCACCAGTTTTCACCTGCATGCACGCATGCGGATGTGCTGGGTGAAGAACTGAATTCTCTAGTGGAGCGGCTTGGTACCAAATCCATTGCACCGCTCATCATGCAATTGGTTGATAAGAAGCGGCTCAGCAAAAAGGAAGCTGCCGAGATTCTCGCGATACTGGATAAGTACCCTGATCCTGGGCGTTCACTTTCCGACGGTTTAGAGAGTGCTTCAAGTTCAGTTCAGCCTGATTTGATTCGATTGGGGGCTGACCGCTCGAACGTCAAACTCGCAATGGAAGTTTCTTGCAACATGTGGGACGAAAGTCGGGGCGAGAGGAAATCAAAGGGGTCAAGGAAATCAAAGGGGTCAGGCCTCTTTGTTTTGCAGATCATGTGCGTAACAGTTTAGTCCCCGTGGCCTTCTGATCTCAAGAACTGGCCTTGGTGGCATATCGCGAATGGGGATAGGTTGCTGAATTCACGGACGGAATTCACATGAACTTCGATTTTTACCCACGCAGAAACGATCCTTGCCCCAACGTCGGACACTGTCCACACGCTGGCGGTGCGGCGATCGCTACGTTGGTTCAATTAAGCAATGACAACGGGCAGTTCCAAGACTATTTGCACGGCACCATCGACGCCGAGCGAAAACGCAACATTCGGTTGTTCCAAGAAAACGAAAAGCTGAAAGCCGAGTTGGAGCAAGTCAAACTCGAACTCAAATTGGAGCGGCAAAACAAGTTCGCCACCAACAAGCAAAAGCAAGCCGAAGCGGAAACTTCAATCTCACCGCCTGCCAAACCACCGACAAACAAACGCGGCGCGCCCGTCGGGCACCCTGGTTGGTTTCGTCCCACCGCCACCGAGTACGATTGGGAGGTCAATGTCCCTGCTCCGCGTCGGTGCCCAGTCTGTCTGGGGCCGGTTGATGGATTACCCTCCGCCGATCCAACGGAGCATCTGCAAGAAGACATCATTGACGGCGTCTATCGCGTCGTGCTGTATCGGCACGCCGCGTGTCACTGCCGACAGTGCGATCGACGTGTCGAGCAGGCGGGCAAAGACGAAATCTTGCTCAGCCGCATCGGTCCCTTCTTGCGAAGCAAGGCCATCTATCTTCGCAACGTCATCGGGATCAGTTACCGAAAAGTTCCGAGGGTGATTGATGAATTATTCAAGGTCACCTTTACACCGGCGGCGTTGCTTGGATTTGAGGAAAAGATGGCGGAGAAATCCAAGCCTGTGGTCGACGATATTGCCAAGAAACTTGGCAGTAGCGACGGGGCCGTTCACGCTGACGAAACCTACTGGACCCTTGATGGCGACCGAGCCTACTTCTGGGTTCATGCCGATGAAGCGTACGTTCATTTTCAGTTCGACACGACGCGGGCGGGCAAGGTCTCACGAGACGTTCTGGGGCCTCATTTTACGGGCACTTTGGTCACCGATTGCTACAGCGGTTACGCCGCTCATACGACCGACAAGAAACAAAAGTGTCTTGCCCACTTAGCTCGCACGGCCAGAGACTGGCAGAAGTTGACCAAAGAAGGAACGCTTGATTTTGCATTCTTCAAAGACGTTCGTGAGTTCGTTAAACGTGCTTGTGCTTTTCACCGCCAGCGAGCAGCAGGTTCACTTAACACTGATGAGCAGCGAGCCGCCGAATACCGGCTGCGCGAGCGGTTGAAGTACTTGAGCACGATGGAGGTTTCGCATGAGAAAGCGGTGACGCTTCAGGGCAGAATCAATCGCCACTTCACCGAGTGGTTGATCTTTGTTGACGACCGGCGTGTTCCGCCAACGAACAATCTTGCCGAGCGTGCGTTGCGTCCCTTGGTCGTCCTTCGCAAGATCACCTTTGGTCATCGCAGTGAAGCGGGAGCGAATCGGATGGCGAAGTTAATGAGCGTTGCCGAAACGGCGCGACGACAAGGCCATCGTGCCAGTGACATCTATTTCGAATTGTTGACGCGGCCTCCCGACGCGGTCCTCACGCGGCTCTATGCGAAGCCGCATGCCTAAATGCCGGCGAAGATTCGCCGAGCGTCGATCTTCGAGCTTGTGCGGCCATCAAACGCCGCACTGCGAGAATCGCAAGCACGACCGCGTTGGCAATTCAACTTCATTGAATTGAGTTCGACGCTGCGCTCACGCTCACTCAGCCCAGTGTCTAGACAAAATGAAGCGTTCGCAAGTCGCCTGAAGCCACGATGAGCGTAGCGTCGGGGCAGGTCTGAGGTTACCAACCACTTCGATCAGCCTCGCAGCAACACGCCAGCCCTGCTTTCGAACAAGCACACGGGGACTAAACTGTTACAATGGGACGTAATGAAGAAAATGGGACGATGAAGAAAATGGGACGGGGGTAATAAATGACCAAATCACCTGAAACTACTCCCGTCCCGTTATTCCCCCCCGCGAGCTGACTGATGCGGCTGATGTCGGATTTATTGACCGACTGATCTACGGATCATACACTGCAACGAAATTCCACCGCTTGCTCACCCCCGAACAACGCATCGCTCTAATCGCATGCTTTCGGTTCTACGGGCGCATTGAACACTATGGATACGATAGCGACGATATCGGCAAGGCGGTCTATCGAATATGCGGATAACAAAGCCAATCGGGATAGGGCCCGGATTGCTCCGGGACCCTCCCACACCACCTAGCATGCGGATCCGCACTAGGCGGTTCGTCTTAGCGGAGCAAGCTCGCTCCATCTTTCCTCGAGGCTAAACAGTCCGTTGGCTTTCAGCCAGTCGTTTGACAAGGCACGTTGCACACCCGACGTCATTGAAAGACGCCAGACGGCTTTGTGACTTGCGCCGAACATGTACGCATCTTCGTGCGAAATGCCGAGTGCTTTCAACTTTCGGATCCGGGTGCGTGGTAAGCGCCAAGACTTCCAGTAACAAGCTCGGACGCGGCGACGAAGCCATTTGTCCAAGCTCGTGAAAACACTCTTTCGCTGCTCCAATGCGAAGTAGCCGATCCAACCTCGTGCGTACTGAGTGAACTCCGCCATTCGGCGTACCATCGAACGACCACCCTTGCGGGCAAGTAATTCGCTGGCTCGCCGCTTGAAGTGGCGAAGCTTCTTTTCACTCACACAAATCTTGCCGCCATAGCCACGGAACTCGTAGCCCACGAACTCCACTCCGTCCGCTCGGCGGACGTAGCTTTTCTCGCGGTTGACGATCAGTTTGAGTGTATGCTGCAAGTACCGCTCGACCGATCCGAAGACTCGGTGAGCGGCTGCTTCGGACTTCACAAAGATGATGAAGTCATCCGCGTAGCGGACGAATGGCAAGCCACGTTGCTCCAGTTCCTTGTCCAGATCATCCAGCAGGATGTTCGCAAGCAGTGGTGAAAGTGGTCCGCCTTGCATCGTTCCTTCCTTGCTTGGTTGGAAACAACCCAGCACCATCACGCCGCCGCGTAGAAACTTGCCAATCAATTTCAACAGTTGCTTGTCGTGAACCTTGCGGCTCACGCGAGCCATCAGCACGTCGTGCTGAACCGTGTCGAAGAATTTCGACAGGTCCATATCGACACACCAGTGGTAACCACTGCGGATGATCGTTTGGATTTGCTTCACTGCTCCGTGGCCGTCTCGATAGGGCCGGTAACCGAAACTCGATTCAGAGAACTCCGGATCAAAGATCGGTGTCAGGACTTGTGCGATGGCTTGTTGGACGAGACGATCGACCACGTTTGGAATGCCGAGGTGTCGCTCGCCGCCATCGGGTTTAGGAATGGACTTCCGCCTGACCGGGGCCGGGCGGTAAGTCCCTTCGAGAAGTTGTGTTTTGATCTGTTGCCAACGAGGGGTGAACCAATCGGCAAAGTCTTCGACCGTAATACCGTCGGGGCCAGGGGCTCCGCAGTTGGCTTTGACTTTGGCCCAGGCCATTTCCATGTTGAGATCGTCGACAGCTTCTTCCACCAAAGAGGTTTGATGTTGTGAGTCCAAGGCTGGCTTCTCGATGGCCGCCGAAGTCGAAGGGCTCGGCTGAGGTTTGTGCGCGGCGCCTGTGTGACGCGATGCGTTCGGTTTCTTTGAGGTCATCGATGGTTCTTCCTTGTGCTAAAACGTTTGGTCCTTCCCGTCTTGCTTGGACTGCAAGGCTCGGTACTACGACCTCTGCTGACTTCTGAAGACACGATTCGGGTCACCCCGATCGCCCGACCTTTCGAGCAAGCTCTACTCGCCGGTACGTCTTCAGATCTCCCCAGATAAGGGAACGTGATCTGTCCCCACCCAAGCTCCACATCTACCTGCACTCCGTCTTCCAGTTCGGTTTCGCGTTAGGCAGCACGCTCACCTGGAGTTACCGGCCTTGTATGTGGTTTCTGTACGTAACCTGGTGGGTCTTGGTGAGACGCTGCCGGTTGCTACACCAATCGAGCATCGCAGGCTTCCTCTCCACGGTCTGTCACCTCGCCGCAGTTGCCCTCACCTCGTGTTGATTTCTTACGAGCTATCCATCTGGTACGATGACTCCCTTGTTGAAATGACTGGAATTAAACACACAGGACTTTCACCTGATAAGATCACGCCCATGCTGGGCGTACTGCACACGGAGCACGGCTTGCGCGTTTTCACAAATGGAAGCATCACTCTCCGTGCCCGGTGATGGCCAGCGTTACCCGACTGAAAACATCCGTGAGAATTGATGAGCAGCAACCCGTACTCCGCTCCCACTGCACTCGGCATTGAACCGAATTCCCCAACTCCTCTGCGGTGGGTTGGTGTCGCTTTGTGTGCCGCGGTTTTCGTGTTCTCGCTTTTTGCCGTCGTTTACAATACCTATCGCTACGTCACCGGAGCATTTGCTCCCAGCGCTCCCCAAACTGCTTACGCGGCCTCTGTTGCTATCTTTACTGTTTCCGCAGTGGGTTCCCTGTATTCTTCGATTCTTTTCATGAAACAGAAACTGCGTTTTGGATTGGTCGCGGGAACGCTCGCGGGCCTGCTTGCATTCCCGGGTGCACGATTAATTCTTGGCTTCATATACGACTAATCATTGTCTTCACGCAATCTCGTCCTGCTCCAATTGATGAGGGCGGGTAACCATCCCGTGCACCGGAGCCGGGCTTGCACGGTTTCACGAATGGACAATAAATCTTCCCGGCCCGGTGACGGGCAACGTTATCCGACTGAACTTTCTCTACCCTACACTCGATTGGAACAATCATGACCCGCGCTTACGATCGTCGATTCTTTGCGTTTCTGGCCTTCCTTTTCTTCCTCGCTTTTCTTGGCTTTCTCGGCACAGATAATTACCGCCACTTCGCTTTGCTTGCATCACCCGCTGCCTTTGCCTCACTGTTCTTCCTCATATTTATTCCGCGTCCCGCAGAACGCATTCCCGAACGGTTTCGGCTCAAGGAACAAGGCGACATATATCGTGCTTTGACTGGTCGTATTTAACGATCGGTTATGACTGTCATTTTCCGGTATGCTAAGGTTTGTCGCCGGCGATTTCTCGATCCGATTTATGACGGCGGATAACCATCCGATGCACCGGAGTCGGGCTTGCGGCCGTTTTCAAATGGAACATCAACACTCCCGACCCGGTGATCGGTAACGTTATCCGAATGAATCAGGACATCGCCGATGACGCTGCCCGAACCAACTACCGTCTATCGGTCACGCCATTTTCCGAACGCTGACTCGCTCGCTGCATTTCTCCGTGACTCCGGCATCGACGCGCA